>CAZXTD010000084.1:0-17466 GCA_964643575.1 uncultured Glaciecola sp.
CCCTGCGAGCTCCCGAATTATCGGCAACGTCCAGGTTAGTTTGCATTTGGATCATGTTAGTGCTCCGCTGTTAATTTTTTAATGACTCTTTTGAGTCGCTAAGCTGCTATTTTTATTAGCTTTTTTGTTTTACCCCATAAAAGGTGAACAATTAAACTGGACAAAAATAGACCATACCCCCACAAAAAGGGCGCGAAACTATAACAGAAAACATAGGTGAGGTGTAGCTTAATTTAGGAATTCTTTAAAGTATTTACTGCTTTGCAAACATATCTGTAGGCAACATCGTAAAATATACAAAAAACGATATCAAAAACGGCTTTCTAACTACCGTTTTTGATACAGCGGAGACTAATTGCGGCCAAGACAAAGTAATTAATTCAACATCAAGTCCATTGTCGAACCAGCATATAACCACGGCTTCTAATGGTTCTGATTAAATCAGTTGCTTGTAAATTACACAATTTCTTACGCAAATTACTAAAGTGCATGTCAATACTTCTATCAAAATCTTGGAGAGGCCTTCTGAAAACCTGTTCACTAATATCTATTTTTGAAACAACTTGTCCCTGCTTTTTCACCAGCAATTCAATAATATCAAATTCAGCATCGGTGAGGTCGAGCTTTACATTCTTAAAATTGGCAGTACGCAAGCAGGTGTTTACAGTCAGATTGCCAGCAACTAGTAAGGATTGTAAACCATTGCCTGCAACGTAAGATTCGCGGCGCAGTCTCGCTTTTATTCGGGCCAGCAGTTCTCTAGCGCTAATTAGACGAGATATACAATCATCGGCACCCAATTCAAAGCCATAAACTCGTTCAAACTCTTCATCATTTGAAGTTAAGAGAATAACAGGGGTAAGATGACTTTGACGAATGCGTTTTAATACTTCAAAACCGTCAATTTTAGGCAGCACTATATCGAGCAAAACAAGGTCATATTTTGCAATGAAGAGCTTATCAATACCTTCTTCTCCTGTTTGCGCAACAACAACTTGGTAGCCTTCCTTAGTTAGATAGCTGGTGAGTAATTTACATATCTCGATATCGTTGTCGACCAATAAAATTTTTGCATTTTGTATTGGCATGTTCCTATTTCTCTCTCATTCCATGTTTGCACTATTACAACGAAAATCTAAGTAGCTGCTAGTTGTCAGATTTACACTCTCTAAGATGTAGCTACTCAGATTTAGTTCATACTGATTATCTATTCATCGGCAAAGCTTTGTGCAATTACGCGCACTGCATATCCGCTGCTGCTTTCAATAGAATGCTCAAGAATTAAGAATTGGTCTGTCTCGGTTTCATCTAACACCAAAATTTGCTCATCAATGATTATTTCATTGTTGTCTATTTCTGCGACGACGAACAATTGGTAGGTATTATTGCGCAGCACCAAACTCGTCGCATTGCCCTGAATTACATTGCGTTTATTTTCTGCGGTTTCGATGATTTCATCAGACTTCACAAAGTAAAATGTTACCGTTGTAAAATCATCACTGTTCACTAGGTTAAGCAGCGTTAATTCTTTATCGTACAAGCGTGACCTGTCGCTGTTATCGACCACTAAACTCGACACTATCGCGCGGTATTCATCCACTTGGCCGTCGTCATCTTCATCAACATCACCATCGCCATCGTCGTCTACCGCTTCTTCTGTCCAGTATAAAAACACGGTACGATTTGTGTTTTGAGGCATGCTAAGTGCTCGGTTTTGAAGAAGGATGTCATTACTTACAGGGTCGCTTACTGTAAATCGGTAGTCGCCACTGTCTATTTCATAGGTTTCACTAAACTCCCCATACGCAAGGTTTTCAAGCAAAGGAATGTCAGTTGTGCCATCTACAAGTACGTTTATTTTTGCATCATAGGCTGGCAAAAGGTTTAACTGGTCTAGGCCATTGTATACCGCTACGTTAGCCATCGACTCAAGGGCATCATATTGGGTAATACTTGAGTTAGAAATATTATCGATTGTAAAGGGTGAGCCGCCAACACCTTGGTTTTCACGTATCGAAATAAGATATTGGCCACCAAAGGCGTAGTTGACTTCGTCTGAGGTAAACAATACCTCTGTACTGCCTGGGGTGGTGATATAAAACTTATATTGGTCTTCTTCAAATTTGAAGTTTTCAGATAAAGCATACGACTGCAAGCCAGTAACCAATACTGCCTCGTTAAAGGTTTCATCGCTTCCCGATAAATAAACATCAATATCAGTATAGCTATCATGCAAGTTAACAAAGCGCAGGTTAAATAGGTCATCGTCTTGGTCGTCATCTGCTTCGTCGTCGCTGATATCGGGGATCTCAAATATATCCACTCTCGGGTTTTGAATGGAATCGCTCATCACAATCCATTTTGTGACATCCTCGTTTACAACAATCTGATCTTCAAAGACTATTTCTAGGTCGCTGCGCACGCTGCTGTCTTCGTCTTGCCAGGCAAGCTCCATATAATAATTTTGCGTATCGAGTTGTATGCGAGACCCAGTTTTGCCGTAAGCTACAGAAGAAAAGGTTTGTTCAAACTCGTCTTCTTCATCTTCATTTAGGTTTTCGTCAATGGTAAGGTAAATATTGGGAGCATCTGCCGAGGCATTATAAAACTTTATATATCCTTGAGCGTCTTCGCTGTCGCTACTACCGCCGCAAGCACTTAATGCTGCTAGGCTAAACGCAATGCCTGAGGCTTGCAGCATGGTTTTGTGCTTTTTAGATGATATTAGCTTTAATGAAGTGCGTTTTGATAATGAAACAAGGGCAGATACCCTGAATCCATCTAGCGAGTTTTTGTTTTGATCTGCCGCTTGGCAAAAAGACCGATTGAATAACATTTTTTCTCCGTTTATGGGCAAGTAGTTTGCTGACCATAAGGGGATGAAAAAGGGGATGAGTTCAGTGTCTTTAATCAGTTTTACAGTGCTTTACACTTCTTTACATATCACGGGTTACCGCGGGCGTTGGCGGATTACTTCAAATAGGCATATGCCTGATGCGACCGATACATTTAAGCTACTGACCGAGCCTGCCATGGGTAGTTTGACGAGTTCGTCGCAGGTTTCGCGAGTTAGGCGGCGCATGCCTTTGCCTTCTGCGCCCATGACTAAGGCGATGCTACCTTGCATTTTACAATCAAAAATAAGTTGCTCGGCCTCACCAGCGGTACCTATTACCCAAACACCCTGCTGCTGAATATGCTTTAAACTACGAACAAGGTTGGTGACTTGTATCAGAGGAACGGTTTCAGCCGCTCCCACCGCCACTTTGCGCACGACGGGAGTAATAGCAACGGCATTATTTTTAGGCACAATCACCGCGCTAACACCTGCTGCGTCTGCGTTACGTAAACAGGCGCCTAAGTTATGTGGGTCGGTAACGCCATCGAGAACTAAAAATAAGCTCTGTTTGCTTTGTTCTTCGGCCAGCTGAATTATATGGTCTAAATCAGCTTCGTTAAGCACACGGGCAGGTTTAACACGCGCTATAATACCTTGATTTTGCTCACCTTTACTCTTGTCATCTAGGGTTTTGCGTTGCACAAACTGCACCGCGATACCTTGACGGCGCGCTTCGTTTACAACTGTGTTCATCCTGTCATCATTGCGGCCTTTAGCCACCATGATATCTAAAACACGCTCTGGCTCGTTGCCGAGGACTGCCGAAATTGAATGAAGCCCGTAAATATATTCTGTTTGTGCCATGCTATTAATTTCAAACTTATTGATTGAGTAAAATGTAAAGATAAATGCAGACTAGCAAAGAACAGCTAGCCTTTACTTGCCACGTTTTGGTTTATTTCTTGAGCTTTTAGTCGACTTTCGGCTAGGGCCGGCTTTTCGCTTACCTTTACCTTTCTTTTTATCATTGCTATTCGCGCGAGGGGCTTTATCTGATTTGCCAGAATTCGACTTGCCACTCGCAGGTTTTGCTGACGACTTAGTGCTCCTCGATTTTTTTGAAGCTTTAGTAGCAGCACGATTCATTTCGGCTTGTCCGTCAATCATCATATCAATTTTACGTTCGTCTAGGTTAACTGATACTACTTTGACACGCAGCGCGTCGCCTAAGCGATATCTTAAACCTGAATTTTCGCCCACTAAGCATTGTTTGATTTGGTCATAGTGATAGTAATCACTGCTTAAAGACGTAATGTGAACAAGCCCATCGATTTGGTAGTCGTTAAGGCGAACGAACAAGCCAAAGTTGGTGACCGATGCCACGACACCATCAAATACATCACCCACATGGTCTTGCATAAATTCACATTTTAGCCAATCTGCTACGTCGCGCGTTGCATCATCTGCACGCCGCTCAGCCATTGAGCACTGCTCGCCTAAGTCTTGAATTTCTTGCTCGGTGTAAAACTTTGCGCCTTTGCATAGCTTTTTGTTAGCCTGTTTATTGATAATCGCTTTGATTACTCGGTGCACCACTAAATCGGGGTAGCGGCGAATAGGCGACGTAAAGTGCGCGTAGGCTTCAAGCGCTAAACCAAAGTGACCTAAGTTTGCGCCATCGTATACCGCTTGCTTCATCGAACGCAGCAGCATCGTTTGAATTAGCTCTTTGTCGACTCGGTTTTCGATTTTTTTGGCGACTTGTGCAAAGTCTTTTGGTTGAGGAAGGTTGCCCTCACCGCTTGTCGTAAATTGAATACCCACTTCGCTTAAATATGACTTAAACGAACTCAAGCGATCTTCATCTGGCTTATCATGAACTCTGAACAATGCCTCAGCGTCGTTAGCTTCAATAAATTGAGCGGCAGAAACATTCGCCATGATCATACATTCTTCGATTATTTTATGTGCATCGTTTCGCACTAAAGGCACGATGTGCTCAATTTTACGCTGAGCATTAAACACAAATTTCGTTTCTTGACTTTCAAACTCAATAGCGCCGCGGCCATTGCGCGAATTTTTTAGCGCTTTGTATAAGTCATTTAGGTGTTTAAGGTCTTCAACTGAATCTTGATAGCGAGCGATTAAGTCTTCGTCACCGCTTAATATGTTCCAAACTTTTGTGTAAGTGAACCGTGCATGTGAGCGCATCACAGCTTCATAAAATTGGTATTCATTAAGTTTACCGCGGCTGTCTATGGTCATTTCACATACCATGCATAAACGGTCTACATCGGGATTGAGTGAGCACAAGCCGTTAGAAAGTGCTTCCGGTAACATCGGGATCACCTGTTCTGGAAAGTACACCGATGTTGCTCTATTTTGTGCTTCGTTGTCGAGCGCCGTACCTAATTTAACGTAACTGCTGACATCAGCGATAGCCACCCAAAGTCGCCAGCCGCCTTGTTCTTCTGGTCGGCAATAAACCGCGTCATCAAAGTCACGAGCATCTTCACCATCAATTGTTACCAATGGCAATTGGCGAAGGTCTACTCGGTCTTGTTTAGCTTCGTCAGGCACTTCTTCGGGAAGCTTTGCAACAGCTGCACTTAAGGCTTTTGGCCAATTATGTGGAATATCAAAGTTGCGCAAAGCTGTCTCAATTTCCATACCAGGTGCCATATGTTCACCCAAGACTTCAGTAATTTTGCCTGTCGGGTTCATTTGACGGCGAGGGCGCTGGAGTATTTCTACCACCACAACGTTGCCTTGCCTTGCGCCTTTCACATGTTCTTTGGGAATGATTATTTCGTGGCATATGCGGTTGTCGTCGGGTATGACCAAGCTCACGCCGCGCTCATTGTAATAACGTCCTACAATCGCATCGGTGCGGGCTTCAAGCACACGATTGACTCTAAATTCAGCTCTACCTCTGCGGTCGGTGTTGCCGGTTGTGCCCTCTACAAGGTCATCATGAAAAAGCGTTGCCATTTGCCCAATAGGGATAAACAGGTCTTTTTCGGTCGTGGAATGCTTTAAAAAACCAAAGCCGTCGCGGTGACCTATTACTCTACCCTGAATCAATTCAGACTGTTTTTGTACTTCGTATTTTTTATCTCTATTAAATAGTACTTGGCCTTCTCGCTCCATGGCCCGCAAACGGCGCTGAATACCAATACGATTGTCTTCGTCTTTTGCACCTACTAAGTGGCAAATATCAATAAATGAGAGCGCTTTGCCTTGCTCAGCCAATGTGCTTAACAAAAACTCACGGCTTGCCACCGGCTTTTCATATTTTTCTTGTTCCCGTTTTAAATGTGGGTCAGCTGTTGTCAAAGCGTTAGTATCACTTTGAGCTTTATTTTCATTGGAATTGTTTCGGAGAGATGTTTCTGAAGACTTTTGTGATTGCTTCTTAGAACCATTGACATTTGCGCGTTTACGGGAAGTTGCTTTTGTTCTGTTTCTTGTTTCTTCGTTCTCTTTACTCTGGCCTGAATTATCGGAGAGGCCCTCTACGTTTTCTATATTTTTCTTTGTCATAGCCTGTAGTATAAATCAAACTGATGGTTTTAACAGCAATATTATGTATTTATGGCGCTACAATTAACCATGAGCGTAAAAGTTCACATTTGATTATAACGAGCTAAGAAAAAGTAACTAATTATTAAGATCCACTTCAAACGACTGTGCCATATAAAGGCCTTTTTCAAGCGCCAGTTCAACAGATTCACCACTAGCAAGCGCAACACCCATTCTGCGTTTACCTGCTACTTCAGGCTTACCAAAAAGACGGATATCTGTATGCGGTAAGGCCAACACTTCAGTTAAATTATGATAGCTTAAATTATTGGACTCTCCTTCAACTAACAAAGCAACCGAAACCGAAGGCTTGCGCAAGTGTATGTTCGGGATCGGCAATCCTAAAAACGCACGGGCGTGCAAAGCAAACTCCGACAAGTCTTGCGAAATGAGCGTTACCATGCCCGTATCATGTGGCCTTGGCGAGACTTCACTAAAAATCACATCGTCGCCTTTCACAAAAAGCTCAACACCAAATAATCCAAACCCACCTAAGGCTTGAGTCACTTTATGCGCGATGTCTTGAGCCTTAAACAAAGCTTCTCCAGACATCACTTGGGGCTGCCACGACTCTCGATAGTCACCACCTTCTTGCCGATGTCCTATGGGTTCGCAATAACTCGTGCCATTAACATGACAAACCGTCAGCAGTGTAATTTCATAATCAAAATCAACAAAACCTTCAACAATTACTTTGCCCTTACCTGCTCTGCCGCCTTCTTGCGCATAATGCCATGCTGTTTCTAAATCTTGCTCGCTTTTCAACATGCTTTGGCCTTTGCCAGAAGAGCTCATTATTGGTTTTACTATGCACGGAAATCCAATTTCTTCGACTGCAGCGGTAAACTCATCATAGTCTTGTGCAAAAGCATAGTCTGATGTTTTTAAGCTCAGTTCTTCGGCAACTAATCGCCTAATGCCTTCACGGTTCATGGTTAAATGAGCAGCTTTTGCACTGGGCACTACCTTATAACCCTCGCTTTCAAGATCAAGCAACGTTTTTGTCGCAATTGCTTCTATTTCAGGCACTATATAGTGAGGCTGCTCTTTTTCGATAATGGCCCTCAATGCTTCGCCGTCTAGCATCGATAAACAATAGTGCCTATCTGCTACTTGCATTGCTGGCGCATTTTCGTATCGGTCTAGCGCAATTACTTCGCAGCCTAGGCGTTTTAACTCAATGGCAACTTCTTTGCCAAGCTCGCCAGAGCCTAACAAAACAACTTTACAAGATGAGGACGAAAATGGAGTGCCTATAGATAAAGGTAGAGTGGCCAAGTGTGCGTTTCCTGAAGGCTTATATCAAGCCTAAAATGTAACTGGCCGAAGGTTCGATTGCAAGCTTGTATATACTTACTTTTCGGTTTTACTCGCTCAGCGGTCTGCGCGCATTACGCACTGCTTTTGGGTGCATGAGTGCTTCGAGGTTACTCATGTAAGTGTCGATTTGTTGATAAACCTGACGGTCATCACTAATTGCATTGTAGAGCCAATGATACAGGTCTTCATAATCATAGGGGCTGCCATGCCCATCCAAAAACAACTGCGCTAATTGAAGTTGGGCACGTAGGTGGCCAAGAGCAGATGCCTCTCGCAAATAAGCGACTGCACGGGGAATATCCACTTGCACTAACTTACCTTCAACATGATAACGCCCAAGTTGCTCCAGAGCAGCAGGCAAACCGTGATTTGCAGCTTGACGCATATAATAAATGCCGCTTCGCGGATCTTTATCGACACACACGCCCCAAGCCAACATGTCTCCCCATAAAAACTGATACGCAGGCACCCGCATGATGTCTGCGCGTGCTTCTATGTCTTGTACTAGTTGGCATCGGTCTTCTTTTACGCGGGTGAGGTGTTGATTATTGTTAATAAGGCGAATCAGTTCGTCTTGCTCATATACTTGCACAGCTTCGAGTTCTTGAGACCAGCTTTTAGCGCTCACAATAAGTGAACAAAAAACCAAACCACAAAACACGGTGCAAGAAAGTGTAGACATAGGTAACTCAACAAGAATTGACTCGATTATGAATTTATCGACATTTAGTTTTATTTCTTGATAAGCGAATACTTAAAAATATTGGATGTTTTTAGTCAAAGGCGTGTGTAGCCCAAGTAAGTCGCAACCCACAGAGAATATAAGACTAAAGTCTAAATACTTGATATATCTTTTATTTTTATTCAGCGTGTTGACACTAAAGTGCAAAAGTGTTCTGTTAAATAAGTAAAAACTATTCTTTGGTTTTTACTCACCGCGATCGCAATGTAGTAGAACAAATTGCGTTGCGCGAAAAAACAAAAATATTCAAATAAAAAAACACATTAACGACAAGGGAAACCAATGCTCACATTCAAAAAAAGGTTAATACCTCTTGCCATTGCTGCCGCAATGTCCATGAGTTACATTAATCCTGTTGTAGCTAATAGTACGTCTGGTTCAATATACGGATCAGAAAAACCAGGTACCGAAATCACTTATGTAAATACCCAAACAGGTGCAAAACGAACGCTTACCGTTGGCGAAAATGGGAAATTCCGTTTTAGTAGCGTTCAACCCGGCAGATACACAGTGACAAACTCTGATGGTGAAACTAAAACCATTCAAGTCAATATTTCACAAGGTACAATCGTTGACTTTGATGCCACCGAAGTTGTGCAGGTTGTCGGTAGCCGGATTAGTCAGATTGATACGACATCTTCTGAGTCATCAACGGTATTTGACGCTGGTGCATTAGAGTTGCTTCCTATATCAAGAAACATTGTCAACGTAGCCTTCCTTACACCGGGCACTAACCAAGGGGGGGATAACTTTGGAAGAAACTTACCTAGCTTCGGTGGCGCATCTGTTGCTGAGAATGGTTATTATATCGATGGGTTTGATGTAACTGACTTAAGAGAGCTACTCGGTTTTGCTACCTTGCCATTTGAGGCCGTTCAGCAAGTTGAAGTTAAGCGTGGTGGTTTAAAAGCCGAGTACGGTCGTTCACTAGGCGGCATCATTAACACCATTACTCGTGGCGGTACTAACGATTGGGAAATTGATGCTTCAGCGTTTTATCGTCCAAATTCATTGCGTGCTAGCGGAACCAACTCTCTAGATTTAACTGATGGTGTTGCTATAAACACATTCAGAAGTGAAGATGAAGTTGATAACCTAGTCTATAGCGTTACCGCAGCCGGTCCTATCATCGAAGATAAATTGTTCATAATGGCCAACATTTCTGGCCAGCGCTTTGAATCTAATAACTATGGCTTTAACACCAGTAGCAAAAGCGAAATAACCTCGCCAAATTATGTTGGTAAAATAGATTGGAACATCACTGATGACCATCGTGTTAGCGCTACGTATATCAATAACGAAGAAGAAACTGACATAACACTCTTCACTAATCCTGACGACGTTACGCTTGTAGGCGCTCACGGTACTGCCGACGAACCTTACACCGTAACAAACGGCGGTAATGTATTTATTGCCAATTATACTGGTTATTTAACTGACGACTTATCGCTAAGAGTAATGTACGGCTCGTTAGAAAGTAAAATTTCTCAGCGCGATCTGTTGCCTGGTGGCGATTGTCCTCGCGCCTTTGACACTACTGGCGGCCGAACATTTGGACAAAGGCTTACTATAGGTTGCTGGAATCCTGCACAAAGTTTTATCGTTGACCCAGAAGTGGAACGTAAAGACGAGCGCGTTGGTTGGAGAACTGACTTAGAATATACGTTGGATGATCACTTAATACGCGCAGGTTATGAGGTTCAGGAATATGACTCTTTCGACCCGGGTCGAACATATACCGGTGGTATTTATTATCGTTACTTTGAAGCACACCCTAACTTCGACAACATTGTTAATGGCGTAGAACTGGATGAAGGTACCTTAGTCGTTCGCTCCATTGTAAACGACACTGAAAGTGGCAAGTTCTCTCTTGAAAATACCGCTTGGTATTTAGAAGATACATGGCGCTTTACTGATGACATGCAACTTTATGTAGGCTTACGCGGTGAAACCTTTAAAAACTTAGATTCTAACGACGAAGTATTCTTAGAGTCTGACACCTTAATCGCACCTCGCTTCGGCTATACTTGGGACGTGAACGGTGACTCGTCAGCTAAATTGTATTCAACAATTGGTCGCTATTATATACCGGTTGCAACAAACAGTAATATTCGTGCGACCCGAACTGAGCGTGGTTCGACTTTCTTCAATCTTGTGACTGGTTTTAACGCCTCTGACGGCACACCAATAGGATTAGGTGCGCAAGTGGGTAATGGTACAGAAGACGTACAAATTCCTAACCCTGCGACAATCGCAGATACCGAACTGTCGCCTATGCACCAAGATGAAATTATCATTGGTTACGAGCAAACCATTACCGAAAATTGGACTGTGGGTATTAAAGGTATGTACCGCACGATTAAAGACGGAATGGACGATTATTGTGGTACCCAACCCTTCATTGAATGGGCTGCCGACAACGGTTTTGATGACTTTGACCCACATACCTTATCAGGTTGTATCTTAGTTAACCCTGGTCGCGATGTGAGCCTTGCGATTGACGTTAACAATGATGGCAATTTAAGTGTAAATAACGTGCCTGCGTCATATTTTGAATTACCTCAGTACAAACGCGATTACTACGCTATTGAGTTAACAGCAGATAAGGCTTTTGCAGACAACTGGAACCTGAATATGTCATATGTATTCTCGAGAAGTTACGGTAATGCAGAAGGTTACGTCAACTCGTCATTAGGCCAAGAGGATGCTGGTGCTACTCAAGACTTCGACCATCCACTATTTGTTGCAGGTTCGAATGGTCCATTACCTAACGACAAAACCCATCAGTTTAAAGCAAATGGTACTTATCAGATTAATGATGAGTTACGTTTAGGGATGAACTTAAGTGCAACCAGTGGTATACCGCTGAGTTGTTTTGGCTTTATACCTGAAGACTTACTGCCCGATCCACCAGAAGGCGTAAGCCCTAGCGATACGACTTATGATAGAGCTAACTTTAGGCGTTATTCTGGTTCAAGTTTCTTCTGTTCTGATGAAAATGGTGACCCAGTTCTCACTAACCGCGGAGACGAAGGAAATGGTCCTTGGTTAATTAATTTTGATATGAATATTAATTACTCACCAGAGATGATTGAAGGCCTTACCGTTGGTGCCAGATTGTTTAACGTGTTTAACGCCAATAAGGGAACAACATTTAATCAATCGGGTGATGTGGCACGTGGAAATAGCAATAGAAATCCAAATTTCTTGCAGCCAACTATTTTCCAAGCACCACGAAGAGTTGAATTCTTTGCTCGTTATACGTTTTAAGCAGCTCGACTTGTCGGCTTTTCCCTAGAGCCGTAAAGACTGAGCCAAGCCCATGCGGCTTGGCTTTTTTTTGTTTAATTAATCGTAAAAGCCATAATTGTTGTAGTATTAGCATAGACATGAATTACTAAGCGGACTGCTCTGATAAATGAAATATAAAGACTTGCGCGACTTTATTGCCCAACTCGAAAAAATTGGCCAACTCAAACGCATTAGCATGCCAATCGATACCGAACTAGAAATGACAGAAATTGCCGACCGAACGCTACGGGCTGGCGGCCCTGCTATTTTATTTGAAAACCCAAAAGGCAGCAATATGCCGGTGCTAGCCAACTTATTTGGCACGCCTGAACGCGTTGCCTTAGGAATGGGACAAGAGTCGGTTGAGGCCTTAAGAGAAGTTGGTAAACTACTTGCTTTTTTAAAAGAACCTGAGCCACCAAAAGGTCTTAAAGACCTAATGAGTAAAATCCCTGTGTTTAAACAGGTATTGAATATGCCGGCAAAAGTCGTGAAAAAGGCGGTATGTCAACAAAATGTGATCATCGGCGATGATGTTGACCTCGCTAAGCTGCCTATTCAGCGCTGCTGGCCAGGCGATGCTGCACCGCTCATTACCTGGGGTTTAACTGTGACGCGTGGTCCACATAAAAAACGCCAAAATTTAGGCATTTATCGCCAACAAGTAATCGCGAAAAACAAAATTATTATGCGTTGGTTATCCCACCGTGGGGGCGCGCTCGATTTTAGGGAGTGGTGCCAAACTCACCCGGGTGAACCTTATCCGGTGTCAGTCGCTTTAGGTGCCGACCCTGCGACTATTTTAGGGGCCGTCACGCCAGTTCCCGATACGTTATCGGAATACGCCTTTGCCGGCTTACTGCGAGGGGATAAAACGGAAGTCGTGCAATCTATATCAAACGATCTGCAAGTACCAGCTAGTGCCGAGATTGTGCTAGAAGGCTACATAGCACAAAATGAAACCGCACCCGAAGGGCCTTACGGTGACCACACTGGATATTACAACGAAGTAGATGATTTCCCGGTAATGACAGTTACCCATATCACGCATCGAGACAATCCTATATATCACTCAACATATACAGGACGTCCGCCCGATGAGCCCGCTATTTTAGGCGTAGCTTTGAACGAAGTGTTTGTACCTATTTTGCAAAAACAATTTCCGGAAATTGTGGACTTTTATTTACCGCCTGAAGGATGCTCATACCGAATGGCTGTGGTAACCATGAAAAAACAATACCCCGGACATGCGAAACGCGTGATGATGGGCGTTTGGTCGTTCTTGCGCCAATTTATGTACACCAAATTTGTGATAGTATGTGACGACGATGTCAATGCACGCGACTGGAATGATGTGATTTGGGCAATAACCACACGCATGGACCCGTCTCGAGACACAGTATTAATTGATAATACACCCATAGACTACCTCGATTTTGCTTCACCTGTTTCGGGGCTCGGCTCCAAAATGGGCATGGATGCAACTAACAAAATGCCAGGCGAAACAGACAGAGAATGGGGAACCCCTATTATTATGGATGAGGCAGTGAAACAAAGAGTTGACGAAATATGGGACGACCTAGGCTTATTTGAAAAAAAAGACTAGCCGATGTGTACTAAAAGCATCAAATATGTGCATATTTTAGGCGCATAAATAACAACATATCGCGTTTACAAAAAAGATAACCCGTAAGCGCACTCTCTATTCTCTATTTAGGAACACAATGATTACACTTGAAACCCATGTGGTAAGTATAGACTCGCTTACCCCTTACGTGCTCAAAGTAGTACTCGATGCAAAACAGGCTTACACACACAAAGCCGGTCAATATTTACAAGTAGTAATGGGCGAAAAAGACAAACGTCCTTTTTCAATTGCTAATATGCCAGCCACCGACGGGCTAATAGAACTGCATATTGGGGCAACGCCCGAAAACCCATACGCATATGAAGTCTTAGAATTAGCAAAATCTAACGGAAAGCTTACCGTTGAACTTGGCTTAGGTGAAGCCTATCGTCGCGACAGCGATTTACCCGCAATTTTAATTGCTGGCGGCACCGGATACTCCTACACTAAATCTATCCTATTCGATAGCTTACGCGAACAACCCAGCCGAGAGGTCCATTTATACTGGGGTGCAAAATCATTCGAAGATTTATACGAAGCCCAAATTTTGCAAGAATTAGCCAATTTACACGAGCACTTTCATTTTCATCCTGTGGTTGAATTACCCGATGATAAGTGGACAGGAAAGTCAGGTTTAGTGCACCAAGCGGTGATGCAAGATTTCCCAGACTTAAGCGCAACCCAAGTATATGCAGCAGGTCGATTTGAAATGGCGGGTGTCATTAAAACTGCATTTTTACCTGTGGGTTTAGCGCCATCGAATCTGTTTGGCGACGCATTTGCGTACATCTAAGCGCCTTAATGTTTAAGGTTTTTTGTCAAAGTTTGTAAACGTTTTGAGGTTTGTATAATGAGCAATACACGCTACCCAGCAGCATTTAAAACTAAGTTCAGCACAATAAAAGCGCTACTGGCGTCATCTTTTATCATCTTCAGCGTAGGAAGCATATCGCAAGAGGAAGATAACACCGTTTCAGTAATAACACCTAGTGAATTACACAATATCGCAAAGTCTGTCTCTAGTGAAAATATCGAGCAAGACATTGAAACTTTAGTTAGCTTTGGTACTCGACATACATTATCTGAAACTGAGTCTGACACGCGCGGTATTGGCGCCGCTCGACGCTGGATTAAGGCTGAATTTGATAAAATTAGCGCCCAGTGCGGAAATTGTCTTGAAGTGTTTTTTCAAAGTGAAGTTATTTCGGGTGAACGCCGAATACCCGAGGCGACAGAAGTTGTGAGTGTGATTGCTATTCAAAAAGGAACAAGCGATCCGAATAGGTTTGTTTTAATGAGCGGCGATATCGATTCACGCGTTACCGACGTGATGAACTTTATTGACGACTCGCCCGGTGCTAACGACAATGCTTCAGGTGTAGCTGGCACGCTCGAAGCTGCTCGTGTTTTAAGCCAATATAAATTTAATGGCAGTATTGTATACGCCGCACTGGCAGGCGAAGAACAAGGCTTATTTGGAGGTCGCATACTGGCTGAATATGCACAAGCGAATAACTGGCAGCTCAAAGCCGTTTTAAACAACGACATGATTGGCAACATAGAGGGCGTGAACGGCGTAATTAACAATACAACTGCCCGTATTTTTGCCGAAGGCACGCGCTTTACCGAAACCGAACGTGAAGCAAACTTGCGCCGTTACACTGGCGGTGAGGTCGACTCACCTAGCCGTAATCTTGCCCGCTACATCGATAAAATGGCCGACCAATACATCGAAAACTTAGACACCATGGTTATTTATCGCTTAGATCGTTTCAGACGCGGCGGCCATCATCGCCCATTTAACGATTTAGGTTATCCGGGTGTGCGTATTATGGAAACTAACGAAAACTATAACCGCCAGCATCAAGACCTACGCGTTGAAGACGGCATCAATTACGGCGATACCATAGACGGCGTTGATTTTGACTATGCAGCAAAACTTACCGCTTTAAATGCGGTGTCGCTTGCGGGTATGTCATGGGCACCAAAACCTCCCATTAATGTCAGTATTTCAGGCGCTGTAAAGCCTTCAACTACACTCAAATGGGATCCTCTGCCGATAAGTGAAAACCCACAACTTGCAGGGTATAAAATATATTGGCGCTACACCGACGCCCCTCAGTGGCAGTTTAGCCGTGAGGTCGGGAACGTAAGTGAATTCACATTGGAGAATGTAGTCATAGACAACTACTTTTTTGGCGTAGCCAGTGTTAGCAAGTCAGGTTTTGAGAGCCCTGTTGTTTATCCTGGGGCTGCGGGTGCCTTTGGTGAGTAATAGTCGAATATAACGCTTTAAATCAATCCGTTCGTTCAAATTTTGCGTTTAATTAGCATGTATTTTAATTTAACAATGAGCTTGAGGTAGATAATGAGCGTCAGTGGTCGAAAAAGCGCCAATTTGTGTGTCAGTTTTAGTTGTAAGCCCGTCATTAAACTTATTGGCGCAATATCGCTCATTAGTGTTATGGTGATTTCTTCAAAAGGGTTTGCCCAACAAACCGACGAGATTGCGCTTGTGGGCAATCGCGTCGCTAGCTTTATTGATACTATCGACAACCCATCACGCGCAAGCGACCTTGTCGTAGCATCACTCAGTGATTACAGTGTCAGCATAAACGCTACAACTCAAGCTTGGTCTGGCAGTGGTTTACGAAACGGTAAATATCAAGGATATATAGACCATTATTCACTCAACGAACCTAAACAAAATTACTTGTACTCTGAACCATACGCGACTGTGCCTCTTCATATTGCGTCGACGTATTCAAAAGCAGTGAATTTAACGCGACTCGATAAAATTTACCGACAACGCTTGGGTATCGAAAATCGATTTGCCAACACAGACCAACTGCGTTCAGAACGCTCAGTTAGCTGGGCACGTGCCCAAGATTTTTTCGGCAATATCCAACAGTTAGCCGAGCAGCGAGTTGACTATATTATCGCTGACATACATATGCTCAACGAGTTTAATAAAATGTTAGCGGCTGAAAACGAAGAATTGCTGTACATCTCGTCTACGCCTATTTATATGGTAGGCGTAAGCCTAGGTATAAATACTAACGTGCCAAATGCTGCACAAATCATTGCTGACATGAACGATGGAATTGAAAAACTGCGTGATACAGGTGTTTACGACAGTTTATATACTCCCGTTAGTGATGCGCCAACAATACTAGACGAAGCTATCTATGTGGACATTTTGCGCCGCTGGTAAGACATTTTAACGATTAGGCAAGGTATTTGAAATTAAACAGCCCCGGTTTGGGTCTTTAACTACAACTACCAATTATATAGCGTTTTTAAGAACTAACAGACGCTAGTACCGATAAGAGCCCAAAATGAATAAACTGACAAAACAAGTGCTGACAATTATTGCCGTGGTGGCACTTGTCTATTTTGGTGACAAAGGGGTGCAGACTTATCTTGGTACTCAGGCTGTTAACAGCCTCCCATTCGAAATACATACCTTAGATGAGGCAAAGGCCCGAGCAGCTAAAGAAGGTAAGCTCGTCCTTGCTGACTACTCTGCAATTTGGTGTCCGAGTTGTCGTCGTTTAGATGAAGAAGTGTTTACGCACCAAACAGTTGCGGCGAGTATCAATGATGACTTTATTTACACTCGCTTAGATTATGATTCGCCCGAGGGTGCTGAGTTTGCTAAGACTCATGGTTTGGTTGGCTTTCCAAGAGTATTGGTACTTGACACTAAAGGTAATAAACTCGTAGAAATGCCGCTCACCTTTGAACCAATTGACTATGCGAGCAACTTAGTTAAAGCCAGTAGCGCCTATCTCAATAGTGTTGATGATAACTCAATCAACTAAAAGAATGCCTGTAAACCCGTTTGTGCCCGCCCCAATATAAGTGCATGAATATCATAAGTACCCTCGTATGTATTAACCGTCTCTAGATTAATCATATGACGAATAACATGGAATTCATCACTAATACCGTTACCTCCATGCATGTCTCTGGCTTTACGCGCAATATCAAGGGACTTGCCGCAGTTATTGCGTTTAACCATTGATATCATCGCTGGGTCCATTTTTTGCTCGTCTATTAAAC
>CAZXTD010000085.1:0-17036 GCA_964643575.1 uncultured Glaciecola sp.
TTGACTCCTTGAAGCGAGCGCGCATTCTACACAACCCTTTTTTAGGGTCAAGTCTAATTTGCAATTAATTGATAATTTTATGGCTATTAGCCTAAAATAACTACAAAAGCGTTAAATAATGTACTTATGTGTGCAAATATCGGCTGTTTTAGCCGCTTAATATTACTCAATACTTTTGTACAGCATGAATTACTTGCTACATATGTACCTTTGTAAATACACTAGTGTTTTAGTGGAGCAGGTCTGTATTACCTAAATTATATAAGGTTTAGTATAATTGTAGATGTTAAGCCACCTATACCGATAACCTTAGCCTGTTGAAAAAACGCAACTTTTACCCCTTAACATTAAAAAACAGAGACTTATGCCCGAACTGAGTGTTTTAGCAATATTTATCCCTACTTTCTTTTTTATATCAATCACGCCAGGCATGTGCATGAGTCTTGCGATGACCTTAGGTATGACTATTGGAGTCAAGAGAACACTTTGGATGATGTTGGGCGAAGTAGTGGGAGTGGCGACTGTTGCCGTGGCTGCGGTTTTAGGTATCGCCAGTATTATGTTGAACTACCCCACTATATTTAGTTTTCTAAAGTGGCTAGGGGGAATCTACCTCATATATTTAGGCATAAAAATGTGGTTAAGTAAGGCGACCTTATCTAACCAATTTGACGTTCCTGATATATCAAGAACAAGTTTACTCTCACAAGGCTTTATCACTGCCATTGCTAATCCGAAAGGTTGGGCTTTTATGATCTCTATACTGCCCCCCTTTATAAATATAAATAGAGCTATTGAGCCTCAGCTATTTATCCTTGTATTTATTATCATGCTGAGTGAGTTTATCTGCATGTTATTATACGCTAGCGGTGGGATTACCTTAAAAAGGCTACTCACAAAAGATGATAAAGCACAGTGGCTTAACAGAATAAGCGCAAGCCTATTAGCATTAGTGGGTGTGTGGTTAGCAATTTCATAAGATGCTAATAAACAAAGTCAATACAACTATAAGCGAGAACCGCAATGACGGAAAAAACTAAAACTGCAGAAAGAGCTAACATTCGCCCATTTAGACAAACATTTGTGCAGCTCGACAGCAGCGTATACGTAGATGACAGCTCAATTCTTGTTGGCGATATTGTTTTAGGCGAAGACAGCAGTGTTTGGCCACTTTGCGCCGCAAGAGGTGATGTCAACAAAATAAGGATTGGCCAACGTACTAATATACAAGATGGCACAATACTACACGTATCTCGACCTTCACCTACCAATCCTAATGGCTACCCATTATTAATAGGTGATGAAGTTACCGTTGGTCACAAGTGCATGCTGCATGGCTGTGTTATTGGTAACCGCGTATTAGTGGGAATGGGTGCAATAGTGATGGACGGCGCAATAGTAGAAGATGACGTGATGATTGCTGCTGGTTCACTTGTTAGTCCGAACAAGCGCTTAGAAAGTGGTTACTTATATGTGGGTAACCCTGCTAGACAAAAACGCCCGCTTAAGGAGCAAGAAATAGCATTTTTGAAAGCTTCAGCAGATAACTACGTAAGACTTAAAAACGTCTATTTATCAGAGTAAGCGGCTAACTATACTAATTTTGATTCGCACCTACATCGCTTTTAAAGCGTCATAGACGGGTTTTGTATCGGGCTTTTGGCCAAACCACAAATAAAAGCTATGAGCGGCTTGCTCCACCAGCATACCCAAACCATCAATACATTTTGAACACCCATTTTTAGATGCCTCTTGCAAAAAGACTGTTGGTTCTTGTTTATAAACCATATCGTAAACGGCTGGTTTAGCTCTAAAAATACCCACCGGAAGGCTCGGTAACTTTCCGTCTAGACTTAATGAGGTTGCATTTATTACCACATCAAACTCAATTGGCGCATCACTTGTTAAAGCATTTAGGAATGCTTGTTCTTTAAAGGTAGTAAGCAGTGTATTGCTTGCATATGTTCGAGTAAACGCAACTAAGGCCTCGCTTTTGTCTGCACTGCGATTATATACACTGACACTTTTCACGCCAGCTTCAATAAGCGCGGGCAATGCCCCTTTTGCAGCACCACCTGCGCCAACCAGCAATAATCGAGCATTATTCAGTTCTACATTGTGGCGCATAAAGTCATTCACTAATCCGATGCCGTCAGAGTTGTCGCCTTTGTAGCCATGACTTGTTTTAATAATCGTATTGACTGCACCGGCACGCTTTGCCTGTTCTGAAAGTTCATTTACCCAAGCGGCGGCGTCATGTTTAAACGGCATAGTCACATTTGCGCCAATAACATTAGGGTCACTGAAGAACTCAATGGCCGACACAACAAATTCATCGGGTTCGGCAAATCGCTTAGAATAATCAAAGTCAAAACCAAATTGTTTCGCGAACATTTGATGGATAAGCGGCGACTTGCTTTGCTCAATTGGATTGCCAAACACGCAAGCTTTAGGGGAAGTCACTGACAAGGTATTTCTCGATTAACTATTTTCTAGTATCAATCATACCTAATTGGCAGACATAAAAAAGCCTTGGGCAAATAATTAACCCAAGGCTTCAATTATATTAGGTTTAGCTAATTAGAATTTGTAACCTACTGATACTGTATAAACCCAAGGGTTGATATCAATATCTGCTACTGAGCCTACATTATCGCCGTTCACTTTAAATTCAGCTTCGGTTTCGATACTAATATATCGAACTGATGCATTTAAATAAATGCCCTCAGAGATTTCATAGTCTGCGCCAATTTGAGCTGACAAACCAAATGAAGCGTCAAGATCTAAATCGGTAATAGCTGCACCACCGGCATTATCTGCAACAAGCGCTGCTGCACCACTATCAAACTCTTCATCAAAGAAAATTGTATAGTTTAAGCCAACACCTACATAGGGTTGAAAAGCAGCTGATGCGTCATTAAAAAAGTAGTTAGCTGTAACTGTAGGTGGTAAGTGTTTTGTTTCGCCTAACTTAGTGCCGCCTAAAATTTCAATATCGTGTGAGAAAGGTGTTGCCGCGAGTACTTCAATATTAATGTTGTCGGTTAAGAAATAAGCAATATTTAAGCCTATTTGAGTGTTACTGTCGACATCAACAGCGCCTAAAAGGACAGTTGCGCCTTCTGCACCAATTGGTAAACCAAAATCTGCACCGCCTACTTGAATGTTAGAGCTACCTGCATCAGGGGCTACGTTGGTAAAACCGCCCCGAATAAGGATATCGCCTTTTTCGTGTGCAAAAGCAGTGGCGCTAGACAATGTAGCTAAAACAGCGAGTGAAATGATTGTTTTTTTCATGTGTTGTATCTCCTATTTGAATGACGCACATAATAGGGTGTATACGTATTGAAACATTGATCTGGATTAAGTTTTTGAATCAGCGAGGGTTTTATAGATAGTTTTGCGCATTTTCACTTGATTTAGATCAAGCAAAAACCAACACTACTATTGAATGTTAGTAGTACAAATGTCTAGCCAAGCCAATCAATCGGCTTCAGGTAGTTTTGTATTTTACTTTCAGCAGACCCTTCACTTGGCTGGTAATTATATTCCCAACGAGTTAAAGGCGGCATCGACATTAATATCGACTCTGTACGCCCGCCCGTTTGTAATCCAAATAAAGTACCGCGATCATAAACCAAGTTAAACTCTACGTAGCGGCCACGTCGATATAATTGAAACTGACGCTCGCGCTCAGTAAAAGGCGTGTCTTTGCGCTTTTTCACAATCGGCAAATATGCATCCACATAACCATTGCCTACCGCTTGCATAAATGCAAATGAAGAATCAAAGCCCCACTTGTTAAGATCATCAAAGAACAAACCGCCCACGCCGCGAGTCTCATTTCGGTGTTTTAAGTAAAAGTAGTCGTCGCACCACTTCTTGTACTTCGGATAAACATCTTCGCCATAAGGTTGGCACAAATCGTTTGAAACTTGGTGCCAGTGTTTTGCGTCTTCTTCAAACACATACGATGGTGTTAAATCAAAACCCCCACCAAACCACCAAATTGGTGCCTCACCCTCTTTTTGTGCAATAAAAAATCGTACGTTTGCATGCGAAGTGGGTACATATGGGTTTTTAGGGTGAATTACCAAAGACACACCCATTGCCTGGAAACTCCTGCCAGCGAGTTCAGGGCGAGCGGCGGTTGCCGACGCAGGCATTTGTGTACCATAAACATGAGAAAAGTTGACGCCTCCTTGCTCAATAAATGCACCATCTCGCATAACACGTGAGCGCCCGCCACCACCTTCTTCTCGATCCCATTTATCTTCTTTAAAAGTACCGATTCCATCTTCTTGTGCTAAAGCCTCACAAATTGTTTCTTGTAAGCCAAGCAAGTATGCCTTTACGGCGTCTATATTGTGTTGGGTAATATTAGTTTGCACTTGCGACGGTTTTGTATTCATTGAACCTTGTTCTATCTTGGATATGTTAATTAACTACAACTTTTTGACGGCTGGATAATTTGCACTTAATACTCAAGCACGTATAACTTCCATAGTTTGGCTATGAAATATTTTACTCGGGCTTCGTTGTTTTCCTAAATTACCTTGAATAACAGCTAGGTCTTTTCCGAAATATTTGGAAACTTCATGGTAGTTTCTAGCTGGCGGTAAACTCGCCGGATTAGCACTGGTTGAGACAATTGCAGTGCCAACTACGTCACACATTTGCCGAACAAGCGGATGTGCAGTGACTCTAACAGCAACCATGTTTGAGTCACCGCTAATCCAGTCAGGTGTATAGCTGCTTTTTGGCAATAACCACGTCACTGCGCCAGGCCATGAACGTAAAATCTTTTGCTGATTTTCTTCTGGTATGGCGGCAAAATCCACATAAGGTTCGACTTGCGAAAAGTCACTGGCAATCAAAATAACGCCTTTTTCTACTTCGCGCTTTTTCAGTGCTAGTATTTTATAAAGAGCATCCTTATTTTGCGGATCGCAACCCAAGCCAAACACCGCTTCTGTCGGGTAGGCAAACACATCACCATTTTCAAACCATTTTTTTAACTCTGAAAGTTTATTATTCATCTTTGTTTTCATTTACTACATGTGCACACTTACTATTAGCACATATAAAAACGTCTTCACCTTTTGATTTAACCAACATAATAGAAGAGCGACATTGCTCGCAGTTTCTTCCTATCGGCTCTTGATTAAATATTTGTTTGCATTTTGGATAGGCGTCGCAAGCATAAAAAAACTTCCCAAACCTATTTTGCTTTTTTTGTATAGTCCCTTTAATACAGCTTGGGCAGGTAACTGGTTTATATTCTTGATGAGTATTATGAGACTGACTATCGCGTTCGCTGTTAGTCGTGTTTGTACTCGGTTTATTGTGTGAAGCATTTTGCTGACTATGCTGGGTGGCTTGATTATTCGAAATAAAATGACAATTAGGGAAATCAGTGCAGCCAATAAACATACCATAGCGCCCTTTTTTTACTGCTAACTCGGCGTCGCACTCAGGGCAATTACTGTCATGCATAACTTTAAGTACTTCAACATCTTGCTTTTTCACAGATTGTGAATAGTCGCATGCCGGATAGGCTGTGCAGCCAAGAAAGCTGTTTTTACCAACAAATTTCATTTGCATATGCGAGCCGCACTGCGGGCACTCGCCGTATGCTAATTGGTTAGTCTTATGCTCGATACCTTTTGACACTGCTTTTTCACTAATGGAGTAAACCCTCGGGGTCTTCAAAAATTAGCTCTTCCATTTGCTCATAAGCAGACTCTTTGCCCGGCACATTAAACAGCACCATTAGCACAACCCATTTTAGATCGACTAAACAAAAGTCATTACTGTCAATTTCCATGACTCGGTCGATGACCATTTCGCGGGTAGCAGCGCAAAGCACATTTATTTGCTCTAAAAAAATGATAAAACCCTGACACTCAACATCGAGCATCATAACTTCTTCAGGGCAATAAACTCGGTTAGTTGCCAATGCATTTACGTGTGTTAAATAAGGGTTTTCGTCTGTGGATTGCAAATCGCAGAGTTTTTCAAGCCAAGCGAGTGCTTTGTATATTTCGTCGTGATGGAAGCCTGCTCGAACGAGCTCATCGGTTAATTCGTCTTGGTCAGATGCGAGTTCAGTTTGACTATTGACCAAATTTTCAAACAAGTACATGAGGATATCAAACATATTTTAGCCTCCCAATTTAATGTAGCCTTCAGCAGAAGAAACTACTAATCCACGCAACTCATATTCTAATAATTGTGTTAACACGTCACATAGTGGCATGCCGGTGCGTTTCGCGATTTCATCAATAGACGTCGCATCAAATCCCACATTATCTAACAATAGATCAGATGCCAAGCTTTGATTTGAGTTTTTTATGTTTTTTTCATGGTTGTGGCCATGTTTACCATGAGCTGAGTACTGAATTGAGGTGCTTGCTAAACTATCGACTCGTTTAATACTCGGTAGCTCTTCAATAATATCGTGTACCGATTCAGTGAGCTTCGCACCGTTTTTAATAAGCCAATGGCACCCTTCTGCGTTTGGATTAGTGATCATGTTAGGTAAGGCAAACACTTCTTTGTTTTGCTCTGCGGCATATTTAGCGGTAATTAATGAACCACTCTTTATTTTTGCTTCTATCACTACAGTACCTAAACTCATGCCACTTATAATTCTGTTGCGCCTAGGGAATAAAGGCGCGCTTGGTTGTGTGCCTAGTAAAAATTCAGATATTATTGCGCCACTATTAGCAATGTCATAATACAGTTTTTGGTGGCGTTTCGGATAAATCACGTCAACGCCGCATCCGAGCACAGCAATTGTTGGCACTGCGTTTGCGACACTCGCTACATGACAGGCCGCATCAACACCAAGCGCTAAACCGCTGATGCTTGCCGCTTGGGTATGTTTCGCCATCTCTCTGACTAATTGATGAGTTGCCTGATTCGCGTACAACGATGCTTTTCTGCTGCCAACAAATGCCAAACAAGGTAAGTTGAGTATTTCAAGATTGCCTATAACGAATAAAAAGAGCGGCGGTTGAGTAAGTTGACGTAAAGCATCTGGGTAATACCTGGATTCTATGCTGATAAAGTAATGTTGATTGCTCTGCTCCAGCCATTTTCGTGCCTTGTTGATATGAGTTTTAGTGGCGTTGGAGGCCTTTTCACGCAGTGCGATTTGCTCGGTTTTCCAAGCTATCGACTCAAGCGTTTTGCTTGATACAGCATGTAAGTCGCCTATTTTACATTCTAGTTTTTCAGCGGACTTTTGAAGCCGGCGAATACCCATTTGCGGTATTGCATTCAGGCAAAGCCACTTTTCGATAGGGCAATTTTGATTATTGTTAGCGTCTTTTAACTCGGGGGTATGGTGGTTTGTTTGCATGAATCCGTCCTTGGGTTATATGCGTTAATGTAGTTCGTTTAAACACAAACTACCTCATCCCGTATTAGAACAGGATCTCCTTGGTATACCGTCATCCCGTCGAAGGACGGGATCTTGTTGATATGCAACAATTCGTCTCCAAAACAAGTGTGTAAATAGCGTTTGCTAGGTGCCAAGGAGGTTACCGCCTTCGCGGCAATGACGCTAGGGCTTGGCGATTATCTCACCACCGGTCATGTGAGTAGTCGCTGTCGTCACCCAAGCATAACTTGCATCTTCAAAGCTCTTAAGAATAATGAGCTCACCAATTTTGTATGCAGGTTGTTTAACTGTTTCACTAAAGCTAAACATGTCTACAATACTGCTGCGAGTGAGCGCGTACGTTGGCTTTTCGTCATATTCAACATCGGGGCCTTGATGATAAATACCAAAAACTGTTCCCGGGCGTACTTTGCGTTTACCAAGGTTAACAATGACCACATCTTTTTTACCAATAAGCACGTTGCCTGTTATATTTTGCACTATTTCGCCTACTTGTCGCTGGGCGGGCAATAACTTCAAATCTTGTTGTGAACTGTTGTTGACCGGTAATAACTTGTCACCTTGTTTCGCTTCTTTATTACTATCGATAATACGCACAACAAAACGCTCATCACTTAAACTGCTGCTAACCTCAACATCACTTAAATGACTTACCTGTACGCCTAAACTTTTGCCCATGCTATCGAATACTTCCCGCTCTTTTCGAACCACCTGATAGGGCGTATTTGCATCAGCTAGTTTATGAGCGAGCACATAGTCTTTACTCGCAAACCTAGGCGAACCGGTGTTGTCACCTAAAACGGTCGGTAATACTTGGTAATCTTCTGCATCCATCATACTGTCATTAGACAAATACGGCGCAATCATATCCCAAGGCAATACATCAATGGCCGAGGGTTTATTCAAGACTCTAGAGTTGGGGGTAAGGGTAATTGAGCTTTTATCACGCACAATTTCGAGAACAGGCTTACCGTTTTCGTAACGTAGTTTTAAAATATCACCTGGGTAAATAAGATGAGGGTTTTCGATTTGCACATTGTTGCGCCATAACTCAGGCCAAAGCCAAGCTTGGTCGAGAAACAAATTAGAAATATCCCAAAGCGTATCGCCCTTTTTCACCACATACGTAGTGGGCGCATCGCTTTTTATATTAACAACGTCGGCATAAGCTGAACTGACTGAACTCATGGCGGCAAAGAGCATTATTATAGTCATGGCTATAATTTTGCTGAATGTTTTGCCATGTGAAGTGCTATTTTTCATCTTAAATACCATCGTTAAACTATTATCAAACTTGTATGTATATTAGGTTATCGGTTTAAATCTGATAACATTAACCCAATATTAGCGTTAAACGCGTTAAAACAAGCGTATCAATTAAGCGGTAAGGTATGTTTGCCTGTAAAAAACCAATTTTTGCTGAACTCACGCTTAATCCGAACGCTCGTGCTGTGATACCATAGTACCCATAGCATCTGTTTATTAAATACAAATTCTGCATCAATGTTATAGATATTGATACTGACCAAAAGAGTGATTTTATGCCTGTACTAAATGTATTAACTTTTCCGGACGAACGCTTGCGCACAGTGGCCAAGCCGGTAGAAAAAGTCGATGCGACAATACAAACTCTCGTGAAAGACATGTTTGAAACCATGAAAGATGAAAAAGGAATTGGGCTTGCTGCAACGCAAGTTGACGTTCATAAGCGTGTTGTTGTGATGGATGTGAGTGAAGAGCAAAACGACCCATACGTGTTCATCAATCCTGTTATTGTTGAAAAGTCTGGCTCTACTGTAAGCGAAGAGGGTTGTTTGTCAGTACCTAACAACTATGCCAAAGTTGACCGCGCAGAAAAAGTCAAAGTGCAAGCGCTGAACGAAAAAGGCGAAGAGTTTGAGCTAGAAGCAGAAGGCTTGTTTGCTATCTGCATTCAGCACGAGCTCGACCATTTGCAAGGCAAGCTGTTTGTGGATTATTTGTCGCCACTTAAACGCAATCGCATTAAAAAGAAATTAGAAAAAGAAGCGCGTATTGCAGCCAAAGAAGCATAAAACTAGCGTTTTGATGAACTAAACCCCAACCACTAATACTTTGGGGCGGTCGACGTTTTTGTTGCACCCATTAAGTAATATAGGAGTAAAGCATTGCGCATAATCTTTGCCGGCACACCCGACTTCGCAGCCTCTCATCTAGCCGCACTCATCAATAGCGATCATGAGATTGCAGCGGTTTATACCCAGCCAGACCGACCAGCCGGCAGAGGCAAAAAGCTTAACCCCAGCGCGGTTAAACAGCTTGCGATAGAAAACAACCTGACTGTATACCAACCGCAAAGCTTAAAAACCCTTGAGGCGCAAGAAGAACTAAGCGCTCTCAATGCCGATTTAATGGTTGTGGTGGCTTATGGGCTTATTTTGCCTAAGGCAGTTTTAGACTCCCCTAAATTTGGTTGCATTAATGTACATGGGTCTATTTTGCCCAAATGGCGAGGGGCAGCGCCAATACAACGCGCTGTTTGGGCTGGCGACAGTGAAACGGGTGTCACTATTATGCAGATGGATGAAGGTCTAGATACTGGCGATATCCTGCGTATATTTACCACCCCTATTGAATCAACCGACACAAGTGCCTCCTTGTATGCAAAATTAGCTGAGCTTGGGCCGCCGTCATTACTCGAGACAATTAACGACTTAAGTAACATAAAGGCGCAAAAACAAGATGACGCACTGGCAAGCCATGCGGCAAAACTGAGTAAGCAAGAGGCTTATTTAGATTGGCAGTTATCTGCAGAGCAGCTTGAGCGCAATGTGAGGGCTTTTAACCCTTGGCCGGTCGCTTGGTTAAGCCTAAATGAGCAGCCTTGTAAAGTGTGGGCTGCGTGTGTAGATACATTAAGCCCTAGTGAAGATTTACGAACAAACCCCGGCGAAGTCATCAAATTTGACAAAAGTGGTTTGCATATAGGGACTATTGACGGTGTGTTAGTCATAACTGAGTTACAGCTTCCAGGTAAAAAACGACAAGCCGTAAGCCAAATTGTTAACGGACAGCACGACTTGTTTAAACCTGGCATGCAGCTTATATGAACAAGCCGTATCGCGATAAAAAGAGCCATGCAAAAAAAGGGCGGGCAAGTAAAACCGACTTGTCTGACACAAACCATATTCCTTATGCACCTAACTTAAGAGCGGACGCTGCTTGGGTGCTGTTTCAAGTTCTTGAAAATGGTGTCTCTACAAGTGAGTTGATGCCCAAAGTATGGGACAGACAAAGCAAACCTAACGACAGAGCCTGGCTACAAGAAGTCGTGTATGGCTGTTTACGTAACTTACCTAAGTTGCAGATATGGCTACGTAGTTTGTTAAATAGCCCGCTTAAAAAACATCAAAAAATCATTGAGCACCTAATTATGATTGGCCTGTATCAACTAGCTTTTACTCGCACTGCAGACCATGCGGCTATTTCTGAAACAGTAGACGCATGCAAACGCATGAATGAAGTAAGCTTAAGTGGTCTAGTGAATGCTGTACTTAGACGATTCCAGCGCGATGATATCGAGAATATGCCGATTGATGCTCCACATGCTCAGGTAGGTTTACCTAAATGGCTACATAAAGCCTTGCTCGAACACTATCCAGAACAGGTCAATGAAATTGCCCATAACCTGCAGCAACGTGCAGAAATTTGGTTACGCGTAAACCCACTTAAAACCTCACTGAACGAATATTGTGATTTACTTACACAGCAAAAATACGAATTTGAACATGCCGGCAAATATTCAATAAAATTGAAAAGAGCAGGTGAAATTAGTTTGCTTCCCGGCTACCAAGATGGATTTTTTGCTGTACAAGACTACGCTGCCCAACAGGCCGCTATGCTACTTGCACCTGAAAAAGACGATATTGTGCTCGATTGTTGCGCAGCCCCAGGCGGTAAAACAGCCTCTTTATTGGAATATCAAGGCGAGCTCGGCGCGCTCTATGCGCTAGATTTAGTGCCAAAACGCGTAGAACGTATTGTTGAAAACCTCGCACGTTTAGGGCACAGCACACAATTTGCAGACAAGCTCAAAATAGTAACCGCCGATGCTAGCCAAATGGGCAAAAACGACGACCTACCCATGTTCGACAAAATCCTGCTCGATGCGCCCTGCTCTGCAACTGGCGTTATTCGCCGCCATCCTGATATTATGTGGCTTCGAAAAATGGCCGACATCGACGTATTGGTTGAGTTGCAAACTCAAATACTAGAAGAAGCTTGGGCAAAGTTAAAAGTGGGTGGCGTATTGCTTTATGCCACATGCTCAATACTCCCTAAAGAAAACGACCAACAAATAACGCGGTTTTTAGCAAAACACGACAATGCAAAACTCGATGAAATCACCACAACGCAAGGTAAAAGGGTCAGCACGTGGCAAATTCTGCCAGGCCAAGAAAACATGGATGGTTTCTTTTATGCAAGACTGCTAAAGTGTTAAAAAACAAGGTTCTTAATAAAGTAAGCATATGAAAATAATCATTATTGGCGCGGGTCAAGTGGGCGGAACCCTTGCTGAAAACCTTGCTGGTGAAAAAAACGAAATCACGATTATCGATTCGGACCGCCAAATACTCTCTAATTTACAAGACAGGCTCGATTTACAAGTGGTGTGTGGTATCGGTTCGCACCCCGACATTCTGAAAAAAGCAGGCGCAGAAGACGCTGACATGGTTATTGCGGTTACCAGCAGTGACGAAAGCAACATGATGGCTTGCCAAGTAGCGCATAGCTTGTTTAAAACCCCCACCAAAATTGCGCGCGTACGCAGCGAACAATATATCATTTATCAAGATCAGCTGTATCAACATAAAGACATTCCTGTTGATCACCTTATTGCGCCTGAGCAACTTGTTACCACTGCGATAAAACGCTTAATTGACTACCCGGGCGCTTTACAAGTAGTTGAATTTGCCGACGGCAAAGCCAGCCTTGTTGCGGTAAAAGCTTACTATGGCGGTTTATTAGTGGGGCACGCTTTGTCAGCGCTAAAAGAACATATGCCTAACGTAGACACGCGAGTAGCAGCCATTTATAGACGCGGCCGCCCTATTCGCCCTTTAGGCTCTACGGTTATTGAAGCCGACGACGAAGTATTCTTTATTGCCGATACCAAGCACATTCGAGCGGTAATGAGTGAGTTACAAAAACTCGAGTCCAGCTATAAGCGCATAATGATTGCAGGTGGAGGTCTAATTGGTGCAGGCCTTGCTAAACGGCTAGAAAACAAACATAACGTCAAGCTAATAGAATATAACGAAGAACGCGCTAACTATTTAGCGTCGGTGTTAGATAATGCAACGGTATTCCACGGCGATGCATCAGACGCTAGCCTACTGAACGAAGAAAGCGTTGACCAAGTTGACGCTTTTATTGCAGTAACTAACGATGACGAAGCTAACATCATGTCGGCCATGCTAGCCAAGCGTATGGGCGCCGCCAAAGCCATGGTGCTTATTCAACGCAGTGCTTATGTTGACCTTGTACAAGGTGGCGATATCGACATCGCGTTTTCGCCACAACAAGCCACTATTTCAGCGCTACTCACGCATATTCGCCGTGGTGATATAGTGAACGTGCATAGCCTACGTCGAGGCGCTGCTGAAGCCATTGAAGCTATCGCACATGGCGACAAACAAACCTCAAAGGTTGTGGGTAAAGAAATTAGAGACATTAAGCTTCCGCCTGGCACCACAATTGGTGCAGTGGTTAGGCAAGACGAAGTCATTATTGCTCACAGCGATACCGAAATTAAAGAAAACGACCATGTCATTTTGTTCTTGGTAGATAAGAAATTTATAGGTGACGTTGAGCGCTTGTTCCAGCCGAGCGCGCTGTTCTTTTAGCCTTCGATACTAAACAGTAATTGGTTTAATTTAGAGTTTAAAAAGAGCAATTATGAAAGAATCTGACTGGAAAGCATTCACAATAATAAAAGATGCTGCATTAGAGAAGTATTGTGAAACGGTGCTAAGTGATTCTGAAGCGCTTATTTGTGACAAAGAACAGCTTGCTCATACAAGGTATGTAAGTTTGTATCAATTGTTAAAAGTCAAAGACAAAGAGCTCGGTCAGCTATTTGACGGACATAGTCGCGCTAGAGCCTCTGCGCAATTACTGTTTATCAGAAAGGCGGGGCTATTGGACGAAAGTCAATTGATGAATTTGTCAGAAGAATTCCGCGAAGAGACTAACCTGTCAAAACTTAGCTATCTCGATAACTAATATTAAATCTAATTGGCGAAGGTAAGCTGTTGAAAAGGTTGCTTTAGTTAGCATTCTAAAGGTAGTTGTGTTGCTGTCCGACAATAATAAAGTTTGATAAATTATAATCATGTTTGATATTTCTAAATATAGTTTGATAATTTTGTGCAGGTTTCATCGTTGAGTTTCGGTTATCCGACTGGCAAGTCCCATCCAAAAGCCGCCGTTCAATTATCTCTAACTGAGGATTGATAGGAAGCGTTTTTATGATACGCTCCTGAAGGCTAATTTCTGTCATCACTTAAGAGCATAAGACGGATTAAAGCTATTTGCTACTCCATGTGACAGTTGTCTTTTAAACTAGCTCAGTTTGTTGAAATGTCGAATTGTGTAAGTTTTGTATGACGTGTTGGTTTGCAATGTCATGCGAGGATAAGCTATTAGTACAGGAATTGGGTGATTAGCATGCCATTGCTCCCACCATGTAATACTGTGTTTCTTTCACTCTTGCAGTGAAGGTAGGCTATGCCCCAAAATCGAAGTCACGCTGAACGGTAAAATCGTTTGTGTATTGCTTTTTAGGAGGTGTCCGCAAAGGTGGCAACTTTGTTGATTGCTCAGACTTTGGGTATTTTTTCTCTAAATGCTTTAGTATTTTGTGGATGATGGCAGGTCTGAGCGGTCACCGGCTGTGAGACAAGCAATTATCGTTACAGCAGCTTTTGCTGATTTAACCGGAAATCAACATCAAATAGACTGGGCCAAAATTCATTCAACCCAGAGCTTATCCTATGTAATCGGTTTTACTCGACAATAGTCACGTTACCTTGCCTTAACCTTGACAATAAATCTTGCCATTCACTAACGTCCCAATTAGCACTAGAGCCCATAAATATCGCTTTTTTTAGGTTCTTAATAACTTGAGTGTAATCTCGATTTATACGGTTTTTGTGAGATAGTGCCAATACATAGTAGTATTCTGGATTGGTATTTTGTTGATCTTCGATTTTTTCTAGTAAGGAAACTGCGCCCACAACGTCTTTTAATGTATCATTTGTGGTGATGAGTTTTAATTCCGCAGCTTTAAGTGCCGCAGCTGCATGGTCTTTTTCTGCTGCTAATTCTAACCAAAATAGGGCTTTTTGTTCGTCGTACTCAACCCACGGGCTGGTCACAAATAGTCTGCCTAATCTATATTCCGCATGGGTTAGACCATAAGCACTGGATCGGCCAATCCATTTTAGCGCTTCTTCTATATCTGTTTGTTCACGGTATAATTTCATGCCGTATTCGTACATGGCTCCCGGGTGACCTTGTTTAGACAGAGCCAATAGGCGTTTCTCCACTTCACCTTCTTCTTGGCTAATCCAAGTAAAGTTTTGTAAGGCCATGGCGTATTCATACTGCTTGCTCAGCTCGTTACTGCCTTTCATGTCTTTAACTGAACGTAAAATATTGGCATACATAGGCTCATTTTCATACGCCATGGTAAATTTACTGTAAATTGCTGCGCCCATATACGCTCTGTGCACAAACTCCATGGGCTCGCCTTTAAAAATAGGAATGGCAGTCGGGAATAACTTGTACTCGTCAATAATGTCTAGCGTATTGCCCATTTTTTGTATATTAAACATATTGCGTATAATGCCATCGGGGCCTATATCATGCTCAACAATAAGAAAAGGCAATTTGCTAGAGGTGTACTCTTCAGAATCAATATCGTCTACGTAAAATTTTGGTTCGATATTGGGTTCATCATCAAAGGTGAATTTTTCTGTTAAGTTTTCAGCGACAACTTGTGGAAAAAACTTTTGTTGGATTACCGCTTTTCCGTTATTTTTTTTATATTCCTGCAACACCCTATCTATCGTTTGTCTAGTGGCATCGTCGAGGGGTTCTAACAAACCTTCCAAGGTGGTATTGGCTTTTTCTAAGTCATAGTCGGCGGCAAGTGATAGGTAAATTAGTGCGTTAAGGGCATCTTTTTTTACTCCCAACCCCTGTTGGTACATAGCACTCAATTGATAATAAGCATGGGGGTTTCCTACCTGAGCACCTTTAAGATATTCCTCTTTTGCTAATTCATACTCTTTGGCGGCGAAGTGGCCATCAGCCTTAAATATATCTGCCGCCGAGACAGATACAGGTACACATAAGAAAATCGACAGGCAGGCAATTTTTCTGCCAAGCCTTACTAAGGTGTTCATCAGTTATTCCTTTAAATATATGGTTTTAATAGGTATCTTACCCTTCCAAGTGTAAACTTTACTCTAACTAAGCGCTTTTTAATAGCGGCAATGGTTTACAAGTTTAATATAATAAGTAGTGGATTAATTTTCCCGCTAATCTTCACTTCGCACTCGGTAATATCAATGTTGAATACTCTTTTCAAGCGCTGCGCCTAGAACATCGCCTTAGCGTGATAAGGCTTATCTGATTGCCTATCTTCTTCATTGACGAGTTTTGGACTGTTCTTGCCTCGCTGTGATGCAGTCACTTTTGCTCTTAGATTACTGTTTGGGGCAAACACTCCGAACTAGCGGGTAATCCGAAATGCGTAGGGTAACTGCCCCAGTTTTCGCTTGTTTGTTGGTAAAGCCTGCTTTGTTCACAATGTGCGTGGAAATGGCGCGGTGAATGATACTCATGACTTTGCCTAATTCATTAATGAATTTAGTTCAGGACGAAAATCGTCAAGAGCGATAAAGCAAACGGCATCAGTGTGGAGCAAGTATTTGGCTTTAATATACGTGACAATGGCACTATGGGGCGCATAAGCTATGTGGTGTGTACGGCAGGAGATTGGCGAGCTAGGCATCAGCATATTCATTGAAAAGCATGGAACTAAGACCAAATTTCTTGAGATCGGCTACGCGAATAAATGCATCTACTTAGGTCAGCAAACAGGCAAATATGGACGTAATCAATGAAAATAGATCCGTCCGGTTTCTGCCTCACAAGGGCCGTTCAAGCTTTCAATTATCATAGTAAAAATGAGTGTGATTGTTTTAATAATATCGTGGCTAGCTATGTCACCAAAGAATGTATTTTATTGTCAATTTATATGATTAGAACACACAAAAATAATCTAGATGGATACGGGCACTAGTGAATCTAAAAATTACAGTTAATATTTGCTACTTCACACCTAAAAATAACACATAAACTTAGATGTAGTTGCTGCAATCATTCTGACAATATTTGCCTAATAAAATCGGTAAAATCGCTCAAGTGTGTTTGTATCACTTTGATCACAATATCAAGGTTAAGCGGTTGATAGTCGTGCACCGCGATATTTCTTAAACCCACCATATTCTGCATCTTCTTTGCACATTCCTGCGAAATAACCTTACTAGCATATAAAATTTCAAAAGTGTCTCTTGCA
>CAZXTD010000086.1:0-16953 GCA_964643575.1 uncultured Glaciecola sp.
TATCTTAGATATGAGAACCTTATGCCAGATTACAGTAAACTCAGCTACACACATCAATTAGATTCGAAAAAACAGAGACTTAGTGCCTTGCTCTCTACTTATTTTGATGGCGATTTAAGCGTATACCCCTCGAAAGAAGTCAACTATAGGATGCGCGCAGAATTTCGAGTTTGGCATGAAGGTACCGACACCTTTCATATAATGTTTAATAAACAAACAAAAGAAAAGTACCGTGTTGACACTCTTCCCGCTGCAAGTCTGATTATTAATCAAGCTATGCAAATCACGATAAACGAAATTTTAAAACGCCCCGCTTTGCGAACGAAGTTATTTCAAATCGACTATTTATCGTCTTCCTCCAATGAGCTTGTTGTAAGCCTTCTTTATCATAAACAACTCGATGAACAATGGACCGAAGACGCCAAAGCGCTCAGGGTGAGCCTTTCTGCTCTGGGCATTAGTAACGTGATAGGACGCGCGCGCAAACAAAAACAAGTTGTAGAAAAAGACTTTGTTATGGAGCGCTTGCTCATTAACAAACAACATTTTTCATTTAAACAGGTAGAAAATAGTTTTACCCAGCCCAATGCTGAAATTAACGTGAAAATGATAGAGTGGGTGACTCAAAACGCGGGAAACACAGACATTGATTTATTAGAGCTATATTGCGGTGCAGGCAATTTTTCAGTGCCTTTAGCGCATCACTTCAAACGCGTGTTTGCAACAGAAATATCAAAAACCTCAGTTGCCGCAGCGCAAGAAAATATAGCCAACAACAATATTACTAATTTACAAATTGCTAGATTGTCGAGTGAAGAGTTTGTACAAGCGTTTAATAAAGAACGAAAATTTAATCGGCTACATAATATAAACCTAGACGAATATGACTTTAAAACGGTTTTGGTTGACCCACCTAGAGCAGGCCTAGACGCTGAAACTATAGCCTTAGTCGCAACGTTCGACAACATTATATATATATCGTGTAATTCCGTTACCTTAGCCGATAATCTTCAAACGCTTAACAAAACGCATAAAATACAGAGCGCTGCTTTATTTGACCAATTCCCATTTACAGAACATATTGAAACAGGCTTAATTTTGAGTCGCCGTGCTTGATAGGCGTCAGCCTTGGTAAGTATGAAGATCGAGTGCAAATAGTACGTGGCTAATTCCATTCAGCACCATTAAAAAAATGGCAGATTATGCTTTTTTGCCCGGCAATTCAGCTTGCTGCATAGCCGCGTATTGCATTGACCCAAACTGAATAAACCGAAGTTGAATCTTAACGCGCTGCGCAATTTTGTTGGTTTCTTTGTGTTCGGCATCAATGGCTTGGGCTGCGGCGCTAAATACTAACTTAACCATAGCCTCTGCTTGCAGATTCGCGATAGGCGTCGATATTCTAGTTCGGCTAACAATGTAGTCGCCTAATTCTTCCGTGAAATGTTGAATTTCGCGCAGTACGGCAGCCCTAAACGAAGATGACGTCCCTGTGTGCTCACGCAGCAGTAATCTAAACACATTAGGATTTTGTAGGATAAACTCCATAAAAGTATCAACCGAAATATCCACTATGCTGCCACCCGATGCAATCCGCTGCCGGGCTTGTCGCATCAACTGGCGCAAGGCTAAGCCAGACTCATCCACTAAGGTTAGGCCTAATTCATTAATATCGGTAAAATGCCGATAGAAAGATGTGGGCGCAATATTGGCGGCTCGCGCAACTTCTCTCAAACTAATTGACGTAAAACTTTTATTGTCATCAAGTAAAGAGAAAGCAGCATCTATTATGCGCTGACGCGTTTTCTGTTTTTGCTGTTGGCGATTCATGTTGGGATGTTTACATATTTACACAATTAACTGCAATATAAATCTTGCGTTTAAAAGATGTAAAAGTTAAATTAGCGTACAGCTGTACGCTCAACATGTTTTAATTAAAACATGGCATACGCAAGCAAGTGGTAAACGTCGAGAAACTTTGGCACACAGTTGTCAAAAAAACGTTTAAAGACGGCTAACCTGTGCTTATTAAGTTTTATGCAAGATTTGAGTGTTACTTTATGAAAAATCCGCTAGTGAGATCGTCATCGTTGAAAAAGTCTTCTTTATCTGGTTCAAGCAATTCTAAACCCCCTATCATTAAACTCAATGTGGCCGTATTTACAGTGACCACAGCCATCGCGCTCATTGGAGTGCCACTTTGGGCAATTTACGGTAGCATTGGCTGGCCTGAGTTAGTCACTGCCCTTGTGCTATTTTTCTTTACTGGGATGTCAATTACCGCAGGTTACCACCGGTTATGGTCGCACAAGACATACACTGCTCATCCTGTAGTTAGAGTCATTCTTGCCATAGGCGGCGCCATGGCACTACAAAACAGCATATTGCACTGGTCGAGCGACCACAGAGTGCATCATCGTCATGTAGACGAAAATGACGTTGACCCCTATTCAGCTAAACGTGGGTTCTGGTTTTCTCATATAGGTTGGATGCTTCGAGAATACCAAGCTCAGCGATATAGCGATTATTCAAACTGCAGAGACCTACAAAAAGATACTGTAGTAATGTGGCAGCATAAGTACTACCTTCAGATAGTATTGATAGCTAATTTTGGTATCACAGGTTTACTCGGGTGGTTAAACGGTGACATTCTTGGCATGATATTGGTGGCGGGCGTAGCGCGTTTGGTTGCTGTTCATCACGTCACATTCTTTATTAATTCATTGGCGCACATTTGGGGCTCTCGCCCTTATACCGACGGCAATACCGCTCGAGATAACGGCATCCTTGCTTTTTTCACCTTTGGCGAGGGCTATCATAACTACCACCATATTTTTGAATACGATTATCGTAACGGCATAAAGTGGTGGCAGTACGATCCAACTAAATGGCTAATCAAAAGTCTATCGTGGATTGGTTTAACAAAAAACTTACGCACTACCCCTGAAGAACGCATTGAAAAGGCTCGCTTACAAATGCAGTTAAAGTATGCAAAAAACCACCTTATTCATTTGCCAAATGCTGAAGAGGTCGTTGCTAAGGTACAAGCTGAATATGATATATTGGTAGAACGTATGGCTGAATACTACAAAACCAAAAAAGCACTGGTTGCGATGAAAAAGCAGTCTATTCAAGCAACCTACGAAAACCTTGAGCTTGATTTTAAATATAAAGAAATGAAACAGTCATTTAGTCTTCAAAAAGAAAAGTGGCAGTCTTTGTATGATTATTATCTTGAACCAGCTAGGGCATAACTAAGACTACTGAATATTGAAAAAGCGACTACGGTCGCTTTTTTTGTTCCTGTGGTGGCGGTTTTTTTTTGGGTTTGGGGAATTTGCTGCATTTAAAAAGGCGAGGTGCGAATGTGGATTGCGGATTGCGGATTGCGGATTGCGGATTGCGGATTCTACGAAAAGAACCTATAAGTCGAGAGTCGTTACTTGGTTGCGCCCATTGTTTTTACTTTTGTACAACTGCTCGTCTGTCAATGACAATAACTTGTCAAAGTCGGTAGAGAAGTCTTGTGCAACTCTAACTACTCCGCAACTCACCGTCATTCTTATCGATTTCCCCTCAAATAAAACAGGTGTCTGCTGCACTTTTCGATGAATCTCTTCTATAAATGACAAATGCTTCTCATGTTGTGTCCCTGATAGCAATAAAATGTACTCTTCGCCGCCATAACGAGCAACAATATCGGAGTTGCGTTTACAACTATTTTGCAAAATATTTGCGACATGGATGATACATTTATCGCCCACTATATGACCGTACCGATCGTTAATCTTCTTAAAGAAGTCGATATCTATCAATACCATGGTAAAGGCAATTTTATTACGTATGCAGGTTTCAAAAGTGTTTTCAGCTAGAGAATCAAATGCCCCACGGTTATAGAGTTTAGTGAGAGCATCGCGCTGTGATGTTTCAAATAACTTTTCGTTAAGCTCTTTTAGCGCTCTGGTCTTGTCAGACACCTGTTTTTTTAACTGTTCTTCAAAATTGCGACTAACCGCCCTTGCTTTAATCAGGCTTCTGGTTACTGCGGCAATTTCTCGACTAATGTTTGATTGAGGTAGTAAATCATCTTCTTGTAGTTTGTAGGCTAAAAACTTCTCTAGATTAACCAAAGGGAAGGTAATTTTTGATGCCAAACGGCTCGCCAAAATAGCAATCAAGATTACTGAAAATAATATCGTCAGCCCTATAAAAAGGAAATAATCCACGATACTTGCAAACACTTTATTGGGTGATGCTAAAGTATAAATTTTCCACCCATGCGTATTTTCGCCAAATTGATAAATGTATGGATCTTGTCCCATCAGCATCACCGGCGTTTGACGCAAAAACGGATGACCTGCACGGTTGATAATAAATTTAGATTTTTCTGCTAACGCTAATGAGCTTGAGCTATAAATAACAGCATCTGCTTTATCCGTAATTATGATGTCAATATCGTTGTTTTCGACTGTTTCTATCGCCCTCGGATTGATCAAGCTCACTAATGCAACAGATGCTTGGACTAAACCATCAAACTTGCCTTCTTTGATGATTGGAGCGGTAATCGCGATAATATCCGTTTTTTCTAAGCCCTTACTTATTAAAACTTTCGACACATAAGGTAATTGGGTTTGCTTGGTAGCATCAAAATAATAACGATCCGCAACGCTTATCGGCTTCAATTGTTCCAAAATATCTGAATATTTTTGGGGCGCAGCAATAAGCACGTTACCATCAGCTTCGGTTAGCACCATACTCTCTATATCTACGTTTGACTTTGCAATAGCATTTAAATACTGATTTTGTTTGTCGATATTGCCCGTTTCATCACTAGCGGTATTACTTAAGTCAATTAAGGTTGCAGCAGCCGATGACACCGTATGAACATTGTGGTCCATGCGCCCAGAAATAATATTTTCAAATTGCATTGCTGCACTACTAAGCTCTTTGCTAATTTGTTTTTCAGTTTCTTCGGTTGACCGCCAAGTAAACACTAAGGTAACTAATATAGTCGGTAAAATAACGCTTACAATACACAGTTCAAACACTACGTTAGAAAACCGAGGCGGCGGCGGATTAAAGCGCTTAAATTGACTAGCGCCAGGAATAAACCAATAAACGAGCAGAGCGATTATTCCGCAAACTCCGCCATTTAACCCTATAGTAATTGATATGAAGGATGATGTTTGTAAATCCAAGCGCGCTAAAAAGTACATGATAGAAAATATTATAGGCAAGCCTATAAATGCCCAAAAAGAGAATACCGCTACCAGAAAATTTAAACCCTTGCGCACAAACGCGAGCACAAATAGATATTCAAAGGCCTGCACCAAAACAAAAGTTATATCATTTAGCTGATAATAAAACGAAACTAAGGTGGCTGATAAAACAATAAGACTCAATAACAAAGGAAGTAATAGAAGAGACAAAAGCGCAAAGATGCTACCTATATAGATGCTTATCGTTCCATAAATAGGGATAGCGCCAAAAGTGTTAATGCAAATAGCAGATACGCTTAGCACTAAGCATAAGGCCCAGTCATTTAAGGAAGTGTATTTATTGAAGATTCTTCGCATGCCATCTTATCGGCAGAATTCATTCAACTTTTACACATCTTGGTAATTTTGTGTTCGGGCTAGCAAGGCCATCAAATGTGTTTTTCTTTACTGGGATGTCAATTGCCGCAGGTCACCACCGCTTATCATCTCTATATTCCGCTTATCATTAAACAATAGTGCTAAAATGCAAGTTCGAGTATGATCAGTGATTTTTAGAATGAGTAGCAAAATTGCTAACGGTCCGTTTTTCTGCATTTATTCAGTCAAATCTATTCTGGGTTTTGAATATTATTGGTTGGTTTACCTTCATTATTATTGTGCTAACTCTGGATTTAAGCCCACCAGACTGGCTAACCTACAACTATTTTTGGAAAACACTCAAACATTGCTTGATGTTTGTCACTTGCATTCTTTTTCGTCACCTTTGTATAAAAAATGATTGGGTTAATTTACCCATTAAAAAGCTGTTGTTTACAACATTAGGTTTTAGTGCAGTGGCCGGTGCTGTGTCGTCAGGCATGACAATTCTGATCACGCGCAGTATTGGTCATATTCTGATTCCTAAAGAGCCCTATGAGATGTATTTTCAAAATCCCGATTGGAGTTATGTTGCCAATGAATTTTACTGGTCCAGTATTAATGCAACATTTGTAATTTTAGCTTGGGTAGCGAGTTACTTGGCCATTTTGTTATACGACAACAAAAAAGAAGCTGAGCTAGAAAACTTGAAATTGGCAAATGCCTATAAAGAAGCTCAGTTGGGCGCATTGAGTCAGCAATTAAACCCACATTTTTTATTTAATACTCTTAATAATATTCGCGCGCTTGTAAGAGATAATAAGCCTGAAGCGGTAGAAATGATCACGGCTATTTCAGAAATCTTAAAAGGCTTATTTAGCAATAAAAACACAGACAAAATTACTATCAAAGATGAAATAGAAATCGTTGACTATTTAGTCGATATTGTCACCATTCAGCATGGTCGTCGATTAAACTATCGGCAATTAATAGATGAGGCACTTTTTGAGGCCTTAGTGCCAGCTTTGTCGATTCAGCTTTTGTTAGAAAACGCAATAAAGCACGGCCTAGAAGAGCTCAAATGCGGTTGTGAAATAACGCTTCGGATCACAAGTGATGATGAGAAGCTGTTTATCCAACTTAGTAATACTGGCTCTTTACAGCCAGTCAGTAAAAATTCAACCTCAGTAGGATTAACCAACCTTAATAAGCGTTTGAGCTTGTTGTACCCAAACAATGCTAGTTTCTGTTTGCGTCAAAAAGAAGGCTATGTAGTTGCCGAGCTTAGGCTACCTCTGGAGTATTTATGAAAGCCTTGATCATTGAAGATTCTGAATTGGCTCGTCGCGACCTTCGTGCGATGTTAGCTGAACATCCTGCAATAGAGATTATAGGTGAAGCTTCACATCCTGATGAAGCCGAAATTTTAATCAACAAAACCCAGCCCGACTTACTCTTTCTTGATATTCATATGCCTGGGCGCTCTGGTTTTGAGCTTTTGGAATGTATTAATCAGCATATTAAGGTGGTATTCACAACTGCTTACATGGATTTAGCCATCCGCTCATTTGAATATAATACCGTTGACTATTTAGTAAAACCAATTAGTCCTAAAAAACTTGCGAGAGCTGTGCGCAGACTAAGATGTGACGAAAGTGACGACAATACTCTTGGTAATGAGGAAAAAATACTGTCGATTAATGAAAGCATTTTTGCTCGAGACGGTGACGATTGTTATTTAATTCCACTATCAAACATTGAGCGCTTCGATAGCCATGGTAATTATAGTCGAATATATTTCTTCGATGAGCAATCGCAATCTCAGCAGAGCATATTTTTATATAAATCTTTAACGCGTATTGAAGCTAGATTACCAAACAAACACTTTTTCCGTAATAATCGTCAACAAATTATTAATGTTAGCAAAGTATGCAGCGTGAATGTTTGGATTAATGCCGGCCTTAAAATTTCGTTGAAAAGTGGTATTGAAACAGAAGTTTCGAGGCGCAATACGGCCCGTTTTAAAAAATTATTCTCGATTTAAACCTTATTTATATATTCTCAGTTTATTGTGAATGCCGATCATAAGGGAATGTTAACCACTCATCATATATTGCAACAATTTAATAACTAATGCTCCTAAGGTGTTGTTGACACAAGTCAAAACACACAAAAAGGAGCAATAATGCGCAGGTTTTCCCCTAATCTAATTACAATGGCTTTATTGAGTGCTGGTGTATTTTCCGGCAATACGATTTACGCCCAAACAACCGAAGAAGAGACTGGAAAAGGTCTTGAAGTCATCGAAGTCAAAGGGTTTCGAGGCAGTTTAATTCAGTCTCTCAATACCAAACGTTTCTCAGATACGATTGTTGAGTCTGTCTCGGCTGACGACTTGGGCTCACTACCAGACGTATCCATTGCAGAAGCGCTTGCTCGTTTGCCTGGCGTAAATGCCGTGCGAACCGGTGGACAAGGCGGTGCAATTAATATTCGGGGACTCTCTGGCGATTTTGTATTTGCGACGATGAATGGCCGGGAGCAAGTATCTACCAGTGGTTCCCGTTCGGTTGAGTTCCAGCAATATCCATCAGAACTAATTACTTCTGCAGCCGTTTATAAGTCGCCAAAAGCTTCACTTATTGAGGGAGGGGTTGCCGGTACGATTGAGTTACAAACTGCAAGTCCTTTAAGTTTAAATGAAGACAGCCGCTTCACAGTAAATCTAAGAGGGAGTTACAACGATAGAGCATCAAATGTGCCTGATGCACAAGATTTAGGCCATCGCTTGACGCTTTCTTATCAGCAGAAAAATAGCGATGATACCTTTGGTTTCGCTCTTGGTTACTCCCGTTTGTATCAGCCTGATGTACAAGAGCAGTTTATTGGATTGCAATACTTTCAAACCGGAAACGATTTTAATGGTGATGGTCGCAACGACGCCGTTAGTGAAGGTATGGAGTTACAGCATAAAGGGGGTGAAGAAACCCGAGATGGATTTTTAGGCGCGCTTGAATGGCAGCCCAGTGAAGATGTGTTAGTGAAAGCCGACGTGTTTTATTCACAATTTGATTCAGAATCATTTGCCAGGGGTTTGCGTATTAAAGATTTTTCTGACCGTGCTGATGGCGGCACAGGTGGAAATGCTGAAATTATCCCCAGCGAAGTGACCAACCCCATTGTAGTATTAGATACGCTCATTGGTGGCACCATTACGACTTCAGATAGAAACCGTTGGTTAACCCAAGTCACTAACGATAACAATACTGAAGAAGAATCTATTCTAAGTTCTGGTATTAACATCGCATGGACACCCAATGATGACCTAGATGTCGCAATCGATTTAGCTTATTCAAAGGCAACGAGTGATTTTGCGAACGGTGTGAATTGGTCACTTATGGCACAAAATGCTGATGCTGATTTACCACAGTTAGTTGACGAGCAAATTACGTATCAACTCAATGCGACCAACATCCCCAATGTTATAGATTTACGCAATAATTACACTAATGTAAATGGCAATAACGCGGTTATGATGAGTAAGTACGGCACATATCCATTTGAGTTTGAAGATGAAAGCCTTGCCTTTAAGATTGACGCAAAATATACCCTCGACAATGCGTTTATTTCATCTGTTGAAGCAGGTGCTCGCTACGCTCAAAGGCATTATCGCGCTGACCGCTCAGTATTTGAATATGGTTTTGATTTTGACTTAACCAGCAATGAATCTCCCTTACGTTTGACAGATGACATGGTGGAAATCATTAATTTTTCTGGAGATTTTTCACATTTTCCGGGCTATTTATCCATTGACCTCGACAAAGCATTGCCCGCTTGGTTTGATCCACAAGGTATTGACTATACACCTAAAAAGCGTTGGTCAAATGATTGGACAATGATTCAAAGTGGTGATGTATACGAAGACGTAATGGCGGCTTATTTACAAGCAAATATCGATACTGAAATGGGTGATTTACCGGTGACAGGTAATATCGGTGTGCGTGTGGTCAAAACTGACCAGTACGCAGAAGGCTTACAAAATGTGCAAGGTGAAGCGGCGGCGGGTGCAAGATGTATTGCCGACGAAGTCGGTGTTGAAAATTGTGATTATGCCATCAAGCGCGTAGGCAAAACGTACACAGATGTCTTGCCCTCTATTAATCTAAATTTTCAATTATCTGATACAGACCAACTCAGAATTGCTGCTGCTAAGGTGATGGCGCGCCCACCAATAAACAAGCTAAGAGCGGGTATTGGTTCTTGGTACGATAATGATCGTCGCAATAATCCTGAAGCAGAGGGCCCTGCTGTGTTTAATGCTTGGGGCGATACGAGTCCGCTACTTGACCCATTTTATGCCACTCAAGTCGATGTGTCATACGAACATTACTTTGCAGAAACAGATGGCGCATTTGTGTTGGCAGGCTTTTACAAAGATATTGAATCTTTTGTCGAGGATTTATCTATTGCACCTTACGATTTTGCTGGCGAAGGATTTGATATACCCGTACAGATAGCCGAAACCGGTCAAGAAGTGATTGGAGGTCGATTTAATACCGCAGTTAACAACGAAAATGGCGGTTACATCCGTGGTATTGAAGTGGCCTACACACAAACTTTTTCATTTTTACCCGCACCGTTTGAAGGTTTAGGTTTATCGCTGAATTATTCGTACACCGAAAGCGAAATTGAAACAGAAAATATTTCTGGTACCGGTAATGTGACCAGCACTGCAAATTTAGAAGGGCTTGCGCCACATGTATTCAGTGCCATTGTTTACTATGAATATGAAGACTTTGAAACGCGAATTAGCATGCGCTACGTAGATGATTTTGTGGGCGACCAGATAGCCGCTGAGGCGCAATTGGTATACTACGCCAGTGAAACCGTTGTTGACTACCAAGCCTCGTATCAATTCAGCGAAAACTTAGTGGGTTTGTTCCAAGTGACTAACTTAACTGACGAACCTACTCGCACGTATTTTGGCGATGAGCAGTTAACTGGCACCGTTCAGTACTTTGGCAGAACGGCATTTGCCGGTATTAACTACCAATTCTAAGGAGCAAGTATGAGTCACGTTCATTCAAGCAGCCCCCCAATTGCTAAGTCAAATAGGCGCCACATAGTTATTGCTGGTGGTGGGACAGCTGGTTGGATGGCAGCAAACTTAATGGCAGTCAAATGGTCTGATTTTTCTAATATAAGAATTACATTGGTAGAATCAGATGCGATTGGCATAATTGGCGTGGGCGAAGGGTCCACGCCACAACTTAAAGGTTTTTTCGACGCTATAAATATAAAAGACAGTGATTGGATGCCACGTTGCAATGCAAGTTATAAAGTAGGTATAAACTTTGAGAATTGGGCGAATAGTCATGGCGTTACTAATAATCAATACTTTCATCCCTTCTTTTCAGACGTAGACAATTATGTGCGTTCAGTTTTTGAGACCAGCATCGAAGCAAGGAGGCATGGCCAGGAGGTATCGATACTGCCAAATGATTGTTTTTTAGGCGCCCATTTAGGTCCAAATGGAAAGTCTCCAATAAATGTTGATACATTCCCATTCAAAGTACACTACGGTTACCACTTTGACTCTCATTTGCTTGGGAATTATTTGAAAGAGCTGGCAATATCTCGTGGTGTTAATCACATAGTGGGCACTATTGAAGATGCTACCTTGGCTGCTACTGGCGATGTAAAACACCTACAATTACAATCTGGGGCTTTAATTAGAGGTGATTTTTTTATAGATTGCACCGGCTTTCGCAGCTTATTAATGCAGCAGTGTTTAAACGTTCCCTTTGATTCCTTTGCATCTAACTTATTCAATGATAAAGCACTCGTTTTACCTACCCCACGACTAACAAGGGTTGATGCTGTCACCCGCTCTGTTGCGATGTCATGCGGATGGCGTTGGCAAATTCCATTACAAAACCGCACTGGCAATGGTTATGTGTTTTCCAGTGCACATTGTACTGAAGAACAAGCATTTACTGAATTTGCCTGTTCATTGGGGCTCAATGAAAATAAGTGTAACGCCAAGGTCTTAAACATAAAAAGTGGTCAACTGAAACAGCATTGGGTAAAAAATTGCACTGCTTTTGGTTTATCACAAAGCTTCATTGAACCCCTAGAAGCTACCTCTTTAGATATTGTTCAAGATAGTATTCTTAATTTTATGGCGGCCTATGAAACAGGCGGTTTCACTAACCAAAACAGAAATGCTTACAATGCTCGAACAAGTTTGAGAATCGAAGGGGTGAGAGATTACATCGTAGCTCACTACGTCATGAGTAAGCGAACAGACTCCAATTATTGGTTAGACAATACTTCCCACAAAAACTGGTCACCTATGCTCCTTGAATTATACGAAAGATGGATGAACAAAGGTGATGTAAAAGCCTTATTAAATCACCACGAAATTGGTAATTACTTTCCTGAAGTGTCGTGGCAGTGTTTATTTTCTGGTTATGATGTTTTTCCTGCTGTCGCTAAGCATTCACAGCACTACAAAGAACGCTTAGAGTTAAACCGCGCCAAGCAAGAGGCTCGTCGCTTTCTGCAGACCAGTAGCCAAAACTATTATGGACACAATGAATTACTAGCAAGCATGTCACAGGAGAAGTATGTTGAGCAAGCATAGCAATGGCAAAACAAAAATTGTGATTTTAGGCGGAGGCACTGCGGGCTGGCTTACTGCTAATCTGCTGAATAGTCATTTGGGTAACACGCATGAGATTTGCTTAGTAGAGTCGCCAAACATACCTACCATCGGTGTCGGCGAAGGTTCTACTCCTCAATTAAAACACTTTTTTGATGCTATTGGTGTAGATGAACATCAATGGATGCACAAATGTGATGCTACATACAAGCTAGGAATAAAATTCACAGGATGGTCGGAAGATCGTAATGTAGAGAGCTATTTTCACCCTTTTTCTGCACAAGTTGATATGCAATGGAAACAAGCCTTTTTAGACCATGTACAGTGGAGAAGACAAGGGGTTGACGTGCATGCACATCCTGACGACTTTTTCTTAAATAGTGAGTTAGGTAAAACTGCTCGTTCGCCGATAGCCAAAGCTTCATTTCCATTTAATACGACATATGGGTATCACTTCGACTCAGCGAAGTTGGCCATTTTTCTTAGTGAGCATGCTCTTCATCAGGGCGTAAACGTGTTATTTGATGAAATTGTCGATGTGAAAAAAGATTCAAACAACAATGTATCGTCACTACTTGGCAAAAAATATAAAATTGAGGGTGATTTTTTTATCGATTGTAGCGGGTTTAAAAGTATTTTAAATTCTCAAGTCTTTGAGACTTCATACCGCAGTTATAATGGATGTTTACAAAATAATGCGGCGGTGACTTTGCGCAGCGATCACATTCATTCAGACATCATGTATACCGAATCCATTGCCATGAAACACGGTTGGATGTGGATAATTCCATTGGAAAATCGAACGGGCTACGGCTATGTTTTTGATACTACGCATTGTAATTATAAGCAGGCCGAAGATGAGATACGCGAACGATTGGGACTAGTTGATAGTGAAGTAACAGTTAATCAGATTCACATGAACACTGGACGCTATGATAAGCATTGGCAACAAAACTGTTTGTCAGTGGGTTTATCACAAGGGTTTATAGAGCCTCTAGAGGCTACAGGTATTCATTTGATACTGAGCACACTTGAGTGCTTTATAAAACAGTACAAGCAAAGCAATCATGATGATGCAAGTGTCGACAGCTTTAATCTGCGTATTAACAATCAGTTTGACAATATTAAGGATTATATCGTTGCTCATTATGTAACCAGCGCCAAGAGTGCCACAGCATATTGGCAACAAGCTTCACAGCAAGCAGTGCAATCCGAACCACTACATGCCGTTTTAAGCGCATGGATGAGCGGTAAATCACTGCTGCCCACTCTGCAAAAATACGATCTACTAAATGCCTATAATGAAACATCTTGGAATTGTTTACTGGCTGGGAATGGCGTATTTCCGACGCAAGAGCAACTAAAAATGCCAATTGATACTGACAGTCCTTACGATATTTTAGAAATGAAATCGTTTTTTATGCAATGTGCAAAAAATTATACTCAACAAGCCTTTAGCCTTACAAAAAAACTGCCATTATAAGCTAAAAAGTAAATAGGGTTTACATCAAGCTGGTATCACCGATGCAAAAAAACTATAGTACAAACCTCTACCATAACTGTTTATGTTTAATGAATTACTACGGTTATACACTAGAGCAAATTGCCTCTCAATATTCTATTGGTAAAAGGAAGATGCTGCAGTACAAACAACGCGAACAAACCTCAAAAAAATCAGCGCCTTACTTAAGAGCTCTTCAAGTTTCAAACCCCACGTCCAAGAATTCTTGACGAGTTTTACAACTTACTGACCAAAGATAAGCTCATCAAGTGTCTGTTTTAACAAATCAATCTCTACAGGTTTGCCTATGTGTGCTGAAAAGCCAGCCTTCATATATCTGTCAATATCTGCAGGCATCACATTTGCCGTGAGCGCAACGATTGGCATGTGATCGAAGTGTGTCAGTATCTCTTTGCAAGCGGTAACGCCATCTTTTATAGGCATTTGAATATCCATAAGAATAAGGTCGGGAGGATTACTGATAGCACTTTTCACCGCTTCTTCGCCATTGTTTACAATTGCTAGAGAAGCATTAAACGGCTCCAAGATAGCCTCGATTAATTCTTGATTAATGGCGTTATCTTCTGCGATTAAGATGCTTTTACCTGTCAAATCCAAGCTTTTATCAACAAGGGTTGTACATTTCGCTTCTCGCCGGTTAATTTTCGCCTGTTTTAGAGGTAAAAACACTTTAACCGTTGTTCCTTTGTCAACAACACTTTCAATGGTAAGGTTTCCGCCCATTAGGTCTACCAATGATTGAGTGATTGACATTCCAAGACCAGTACCGCCGTATTTCCGAGTAATCGTTACATCAGCTTGGCTAAAACGAGAAAACACTTTATCTATAAATGTTTTGTCCATCCCAATGCCTGTATCACATACTTCGATTGCAATATCGTTTTTCTGAGTTAAAAATAACGTGAGCGTTACTTTGCCTTCATTGGTAAATTTTACTGCATTTGAAACAAGATTGAGTATCACTTGTCCTACCCGTATAGGGTCACCTATCCACTCGTCGTGAGTAATTGAATTATTAGATATAAACTGAATGCTCTTTGCTTGTGCCAAAGGCTGCATGTCTGAGGTAATTGAGTCGACGACGGTTGTAAGACTAAATTCAACGTTTTCAAAATCAATTTTTCCGGCTTCTATTTTTGAGAAATCTAAAATATCGTTAATGATTGCTATCATGTTTTTGCAAGAGTATTCAGCTTTACTGATAAAGTTTCTGCTTCTATCTGACAATGCTTCGTTTTTTAGTAGTTGCAAGGTTCCATAAATACCATTCATAGGCGTACGTATTTCATGACTCATATTCGACAAGAAGAGAGACTTCGAAGCATTTGCATCAACGGCTTTTTGTGTAGCCAATTGCAAACTCTTCTCTCGCTCTACTTCGTCTGTAATATCTCGATTCACCCCCGTAACACTCAACGGCGTCCCGTCCGAGTCAAATTTAACTAAAGCTTGCGCTTTAACGTGGCGTGTTTGCCCATCGGGCCACACTAGTCGAAATCTCGAATCCCATTTTTCTTCATCATCTAGGGCTTTTTGAAGACTATTTTGAGCGCCCGCCCGATCTTTGGGGTGTATTCGATTTAACCAATGAGCATATTCGATACCTTCGTTTCTTAATGTGATCGGATACCGATATATTTCAAACATCTTATCGTTCCAGCTGAGCTCATTAGTAACGCAATTCCAAACCCAAACGCCTAATTCTGCTGCATTCGACGCTAGTATAAGCTGATCTCTTATGTGCAGGGCTTCGGCAATACGTTCTTTAACTTGTGCTTCTAAATTATTATTCAAATCACGAATTTCTTGCTCACTTTTCTTTTGAAATGATATATCACGAACAATAATCGAGACTGCCGAGACCTCTTTGTGTTCTCGATAAATAGGCGAAAGAGAAATAGATATAGGTATTTGCGGTTTATCTTTTTGTTTGTGTTTATGTAATGTTTCTGTTGATGATATGGATTGCCCTTTAATTGCATTGTTCAGGAGCTTATACCACTGCTTTTTTAATTCCTCTGGAACAAGTAATTCTGCATAAGACTCTCCTAAAACTTCTGTATCGGAGAAGCCAAATATTTCTTGTGCTCCACCGTTCCAGCTTATGAAGCGACCGTCAAGCGTTAATCCAATAATAGCGTCGTTTGAGCTTGATACAATGGATGCTAATTTAGCTTGCTCTGCAATAATAGCTAAGCGGTTCGACCTAGTAGATTCGTAGGCTCGCACTAATCCACTTGTAAGAAGGGTAAGCATAAAGCCAAGCAAACTAACAACGAACAGATTCACTTGATTGAGTTGAGATACCAGCGCGGGTAATGCTCCAACTTTTACACTCCAAGTGCGACCATAGACCCGAATATCATTGGTGATTGAAAGGACAAGGTCTTCGCTTTCTGTGTTATTTGTATAAAATATTTCAGGGTTTTCAGCATCAGTAACATCTGTAAGTTCAATTTGATAAAAATTGCTGTTGATTTGTAAGTCTGATAAGACTTCGCTTGTAATTAAAGGTGCGTAGCTCCATCCGAAACCTAATTTATTGCGAGCCTCTTCTGTGACAGGCATATCAGCACCTTCATACATAGGCATTAAAATAAGAAAAGATTGGAGCGGCTGACCGGTTGCTTGGACTAAGGTAATTGGACCCGTCAATCGGATTTCGCCAGATTGAATCGCTTGTTGGGCTGCTTTTCGTCGGTTATCTTCCGAAGCTATATCTAGACCTACAGCCTGTTTATTGCGCTCTATTGGCTCAATATACTGAATGACATAACGTTCTTTTTTGTTGGGCGATAGCTCTCTAATATCAAACGTAGGCCAACCATCACTTCGAGCGCTGTTGACAAACGCAGGCACTTCATTGGTATCAAGGCGTCTAATAAAACCAAAACCAAGAGCACCAGGAAACTCTTTACCTATATCACGAGTGGCGCTGTATTTTTGAAAAGATGCCCGAGTCACTCCAAACTCTTCGAATGTAGCAAAGATTCCCCGAACGCTTCTCAGGCCATATTGATATAACTCAAATCGTCCAACAATTTCTTTATTTAGCGCTGTCTTAAATTCTTCAGCTGCATACCGTACTCGACTGTTGTTGTCGGAATTGACCTGCATCGACAGTAAAGTGGTAGTGAGCAATCCTATAACAGCAATGATCAATGACCATTTATACAAAAATAGTTTTTTCA
>CAZXTD010000087.1:0-16578 GCA_964643575.1 uncultured Glaciecola sp.
CTGTTGGGTAACTATTTAACGGGGCAATTGCGCCATTTACAAACCGCGGCAAGTAAAATGAAAGACTCTTTGGCGACTGGCCATTTTGCGGATAGTCGCGTGGCAATTGACAGTAATGACGAGCTGAGAGATGTGGCCTTAGCGTTCAATTCCTTAGTCGATAAAATTGAAGCATCTACGCTCGAAACTGCAAAGTATCAGCACGAACTTGAGTTATTCAATCAAAACCTTGAGCAAAAGGTAATGCAGCGTACAACAGAGCTTTCGTCCAAAAACACCCAGCTACAAAAAGCAAACATCGATTTGAAGCAAGCACAACAACAGTTAGTGCAAGCAGAAAAACTTGCCTCTATGGGGCAGCTTGCGGCGGGTTTAGCCCATGAAGTTAATAACCCTGTGAGTTTTGTGAGCAGCAACTTAGGGACTATGCATAAATATATGGATTTATATCAACAAGTATTGTCATCAATTAATAAAATTTCAGATACCGAGGAAAGTAGTGTGAAAAAGCAATTAGAAACCGAGCTACAAGGTTTTATGCAAGAACAAGATATGCACTTTGTGAGCGAAGACATGCAAGCGCTACTCAGTGATATGGAAGAAGGCTTGCAGCGCGTGACCGATATTGTGCAGAATATGTCAGTGTTTTCGAGGGTAAATAGTGAAGAAACCCAAATGTTCAACATTAACCGTTGTATTGAGTCGACTTATAAAATGGTAAAAAAACAGCTAAAAGAAAAAGCTGAAATTACACTCGAATTAAACGAAGTGCCGGATGTTGAAATGAACGTAGGTAAAATTAACCAAGCCCTCACAAATCTGTTGATTAATGCTAGCCAATCTATGCAAAGTTACGGAAAAATTAAAGTTTGTTCGAAATTAAAAGATAACCAGATAACAGTGTTTGTCTCTGACACGGGTTGTGGTATCGAAAAATCTGCTTTAGATAAAATCTTCGACCCTTTTTATACAACAAAGAAAGAGGGTGAGGGTACAGGGTTAGGATTGGCAATATCTTACGATATCGTTCAGGAGCATGGCGGCAAATTAAGTGCAGCGAGTGCTGTTGGTAAAGGCACAGTTTTCACTTTGAACCTGCCTCTAAAAACCACAGTTATCCACTAAAGTGATGCTTTGATGAGATAACAACCCCAGTAGCAGAATGACTAATTTTAGGTATTAAATGACTCCCCATGGCGATTGACGAGCAATTCACCGTATTATTTTTAGATGACGAAGCCAATATACTTCGTGCAATGAAGCGCTTGTTTCATGGCCGAAAGTACCGTCTGGTGCTTGTTGATCAAGGCGCTAAAGCGCTCGAGTTTCTAAAATCTAATAAGGTGCATGTTGTTGTTTCAGACATGAAAATGCCGACAATGACCGGCGAAACTTTTTTGACGTCGGTAGCGCAGTTATATCCCGACACTTATCGTATCGTTTTGTCAGGTTTTGCTGATACAACAAGCCTGCTCAAAGTGGTCAACGAAGGCCGAATACATCGGTTTTTACAAAAACCTTGGAACAATGAAGCCTTAATTGAAGCAATCGACGAGGGCGTTGAAAAGTTTAAACTCCAAGCTGAAAACGCTGAATTAGAAAGTAAGCTACAACGTCAAAATCAACGCCTAGCTAACCTAAATACTTCTTTGGAAGAGCGTGTAGAGCTTCGTACCTTGCAAATCAAGACGGCGATGAAGCGCTCTGAGCAAGGTGTTACTGCAACTAAAAAGATAATTTTTAACACCCTTAGCACGATACCTTTTATTGATACTGAAAGAGCCAAAAAAGTCAGTAAATTAGCTGAGCAAATTGCTGGTTACCTTAAACTCGATGCACAAACTCTTGCCAATGTAAGCTATGCGGGTTTAATTCATGAGCTTGGTTTAATCACAGTATCAGAAAAAATATACAACACGCCTTATACCCAAATGACACCTGCTCAACAAGAAGCATACAACACTCAAGGCAATAATGCTTTGTTGGTGCTGTCGCCTTCAGCACAGCTTAAAAATGTGACAGATATCGTCGTGAGCCAATTTGAGCACGTTAATGGCAGCGGCTACCCAAAAGGGCTTAAAGAAGATGACATTGTTATTGGTGCCCAGATATTAGCAGTTGCCAGAGACTTTTATCGCTACACCTTAGGTCTTGTTGATGACACCCAACACAATCAGCAGGTAGCGTTAGGCAAGCTCAACAACTACGCAGGTTTAGCCTACTCAAAAACCGTTTTAGCTGTTTTAAACAATATGTTTGAGCAAAATAAAAAAGATACAAAAAAAGAAGGGTACACTGCCTCAGAAGTAAAAGAAGGTATGCAGTTAACCGATGCGATTTACAACGACAAAGACATTTTAATTATGCCTCAGGGCCAAATACTGGACGCGCCGTCAATTCAAAAGCTCAAAGACCTCGAGAAGCGCTTCGACACAACGCTGACTATTTTTGCTGAGTAAGCGCCCTTCTTATTTCGTTTCTTCAATTAAGCCTTGATACAAGGCATTAGCTCCCTCGTAGTCGTTATTTTGCTCCAATACTCTTGCAAGGAGAGCTTTATCCTCGGCTGTGGGTTTTAGTTCTAAAGACTTGCTGAGTGCTTTGCGACATAATTCAACATCGCCACTGTTGAATGCTAAATGCGCTAAAACAGAATAGAGTTCGGCGTGTTCTGGGCGTTTTTTAATTTCGTGTTCGGTATATTTAATCGCTTTGCTTGGATTTGGCATAATGAGCTGCTTGAATAAAGCAAACAAAGCTGGGTCATTCTGTTTAGATGAAAAGGCGACTAATTCAGTTTCTGCATCGCTATACAGCCCTTGGTCTATCAACAATTGAACGTAAACCACTTGGTTTGCCACATCACGTTTTGCTGCGCGAGGGAGGTCATGCCAATGTTGTTTGAGCGCATTAGCGCCTTGCTTACTCGCAATTGCAGCAAACTCGCCTTTAATGCAGCGCGAGGCCCAATTGACGTACTCTTCACCCAATACCTTTTTGTTGTCTTTGGCGACACTCTCGATTTGCGCCCAATCGTTAAGAGAAGCCAAAATACGCAGTTTGAGTAGCACAAAGCCCTGAGTTTTACGTGCTTTACCTTCTATCGCGCTTAAAGACGTCATTGCTTCTGTGGCGTCACCTTCTAAAAGATTAAGCTCTGCTTGTTTGAGCTTGGCAATAGATTCGGTTTTTGGGTAGTCCATCGCTTGGATTAAATAAGCTTTGGCTTGCTGATAGTTGTTGTTTTGTGTTTCAAGCTCGGCGGCGATTAAATAATTGCTGCCTTTGAAGTCTGCACCAATGGTTTTACGAATTTGCTGTAGAGCAAGGTCTTGCTGATTGTTAAGGATTGCGTTAATGCTTTCGTAATAAGCATTTGTTTGTTGGTTTCGTGAATATGTTCCAAGCCATTTACGTGAGCCTATGAGCGCGCGGACAAGCTTTACGACTACCCAATAAATAATCCATAAGGCAATCAATCCAAAAATAAGAAACACGATACTAGTGAAGAGTTTCATCTCGTACATCGCTTCAGGCATAGCAATGATAACCCTACCTTGTATGTCGAGCAGATTATGTCCAAAAACAAATGCAGCGAAAAGGATGACGAGTAGTATGACAAACTTAATCATAACTGCAGACCTTCGTTTGTACTAAAGTTGTCGTTTGCAGCAGGCATGTTGTTGTAAAGGTTTTGCACTCTGTTTTGCAATATATCCTTTAATGAAGATTGAGATTCAAGTTTGTTAGGGAGCTTACGTGAAAAGTCTGCGTTTTGAAGTTCTTGCAGAGCATTCACAAACTGGCTGACGCTGGGGTCATCTAGTTTGTAATGCTCAATAAGTAGGCCTATCGCCGTTTGTATTGAAGCAACATATAATGCCTCTTGCTCATCTAATACTGCACTTTGGCTCTGTGCTAATGCATGTTTAAGTTGCTGTTCAATAAGCCATTGTTGACGTTCTGCTAAATAAGGTTCTAGCGGTGTATCGAGCTCAGTAGTGGTGACCAAATCACCAATGATAGTTTGCCATGTACGCGCGAGATTTTCTCGCCAGTCACTTACATCTTCCGACAGGCTCAAATCCTTTTCAGCCTCGGGCTCGGGTAATTGTAAAACATCGAGCGGTAGACCAGACACTTTTTGCAACATGCCTGAAATGGCGAGTGCAATAGACGTTGTTGAGGTCGGGTTAATAGCGCTGAGCGTTTGAATATCGGCTGCAATTAATGCCCTAACCGGAAAAAGCGCGGGGTCGTTTAAGTCTTCAAGGCGAGCATCAGCCTCTTGCAAAAGCGTAATAGCGGTGCGTATGTCGGTGTCCAAGTAAACCTTGCGGCCGGCCATGTTAACTAAATAGTTAGCCTCAGCCAAAAGCCAATCAGACGGCCGCCTACCCGACATTTCGGCTAAACGTTTTTGTATCGCTGTATTGGTGTTCGCATTTTGTAAAACTTGCGCAAGCATGTTGTCGACAGAATCAGCTTGGCTTTCTAATGATTCATTGAGCTTTTGTTGTGTCGAGCTGATTGCGGCAGAATTGCCTTCGCTGCGCTGGTTTAGGTTTTGAAGCTGTTGTTTGTATTGTTGTTCAAATTGAGACACTAAGCTTGCTTCATTCGCTTCGTTTTCACTAATTTGAGTGTAATACCAATATGCTGCGGCGATGACCAAGATGATAATGATAAAATTAATAAGCGTAACTAACCATAACAGCCCTGTTTTAGCGGGTTTAGACTGGCTCTCGTTTTTAGCCTTTGAAGACGGTTTAGATGATTTAGTTTGGGTGTTACGCGTATCGGGCTCAGTCATCGATTTGTCCGTTATAAGATGCGTGTTTTCTACAGATACAGAATCGAGTTTTTGATTATTATCACCCGAACTCGTCTTAGTATCATCGCTTTGGCTTTTTGCCTTCGAGCTATCCGGTGATTTAGGCTTATCAGTCATTCACAACTCCTGTGTGTACTAAGTAAAGAGCGCATTCTACAATTGCGTTTTGGCTCGCCCCTCGGCTCTGGGAAATTGACACTACGCCTTGTTGTATAGCATAGTCTTTTATTCGTTGACTAGCGACCATCCAATGAATGTTTTGCAAGAAAACAGGGTCAAAAAGTGCAAAACACGCTTCTGCTATTTCAACACTGGTTACAATAATACACTTGATGGCGTTGAGATTAAAATCAAATGCAGGTTTTTGCTGCACAGTACGCCGATATACACAAAGCTCTTTTACCTTTGCTCCACGTGATTGCGCACCTTTTTTAATAAGATCACGACCACCTTCGCCCTTTAATATCACAATACTTTTATTGGCTAAATTTTGCATTAACGGCAAAGCCAAGACACCTTCAGAGTTTTCAAGCTCAGGCAATATAAACGTGTTATGAAGGGATGCCTTTTCTGCTTGATTGCTTACATTGCTCGTGAGCGCATCTGCTGTTGATTGCCCAATACAGACTATTTTATATTGACTTAAATCGATAGTAAGCGCTTGCTGGTTAAGCCAATCAACAGCATAAGTTGATGTGATTACCATAATTTCAGCTCTATCGTTTAAGAACTTATCGCGCAACTCAGAATCTGCCAGTATATTTACCTTCAAAACAGGAGCGACATTTGCCTTGAGGCCAGCTTGCTGCAGAGCAAACTGAGTCAACTGCGCTTTGGGTGAGGGGCGTGCGACTAAAAATGTCATGCTTATAGTGCGTCGAGGATTTTGCGTGCGCCTTGGTCTATAAGCTGCTGAGCAACCTCTTGGCCTAATTGGATGGCGGCCGAAATGTCTTCTAATGCGCAGGTTTGTGTTGATTGGGCGTGTAAAATTTGACTGCCATCAGGCTGGGCAACCAGTGCACGTAATTGCAATTGCTGGTTTTGGTACACAGCAAAGCTACCAATGGGCACCTGGCAACCACCCTCTAAGCTAGCATTCATTGATCTTTCAGCATTTACGCGTAACGCAGTTTCTTTGTGATTTAATTGCTTGAGCATGGCGATAAGTGCCGCGTCGTCATTTCGACATTCAATGCCGACTGCACCCTGGCCTACTGCGGGTAAGCAATGTTCAGGCAAAATCTCTTCGGCGATTCTGTCTTGCATGTCTAGCCTGATTAAGCCAGCTGACGCAAGAATTATAGCATCATAATTAGCATCATCGAGTTTGCCTAGACGAGTGTTTACGTTGCCGCGTAAATCTTTTATGACTAAATCTGGGCGCAAGGCTTTGATTTGAGCTTGGCGGCGCAAACTAGAAGTGCCCACTACCGATGCTGTTGGTAAATCGTCGAGTCGATCGAATTTATTTGAAACAAAAGCATCGAAGGGGTTTTCTCGCTCGCAAATACAATGCAAGCCAAAACCATCGGGGAAAGCCACTGGCACGTCTTTCATCGAATGTACCGCAAGATCTGCTTTGCCTTCTTGCATCGCAATCTCAAGTTCTTTGATAAATAAACCCTTACCACCAATCTTGGCTAAGGGAGTATCAAGTATACGGTCGCCTTGCGTCGACATAGGCACTAGTTCGACCTTTACTTCAGGAAAATGCCGAGCAAACTGAGCTTCGACATAATATGCTTGCCACATAGCGAGGGCACTTTTTCGAGTCGCGATTCGGATGATGTCTTTCATAGTGTGCTTTGCGCAATCCTTTAAACTTACTAAGAGTTGTAGATGCTAAGTGGCTGTATTTGCTTGAAATTTAGCTCAGCTGTTCGGTGATAAATTTAGCAATATCTTTTATCTCAGGCAAACATACGTTGTGCTGCATGATGTATTCTTTCCAAACAGCGTTAAAATCGTTCTTTTGCAGCGTATCAAAAGCCATCTTACCTAGCATCATAGGAACAACTTCGTCTTGTTGACCATGGCAGCATAAAATTTTAGTTTGCTGATTGTTCTCGTGTTTTTCAGCCGCTAGGCTATCAGGCTCACACATGTACGTCGACAATGCGACAATACCCGCTAAGGCCTGCGTAAAACGTGTGCCTAAATGCAATGCGATTACGCCACCTTGCGAAAATCCTATCAAAAATATTTTGTTTGCGGGTATACCGCTTTTAATTTCGTTTTCAATGAGCGCTTTTACCAACTCGCTTGATTCTAATACCCCAGTCACGTCTGCGCGCGAGCCCATGTCCAACGAATTAATGTCGTACCAAGCACGCATTTCCATGCCATTATTTATGGTAACTGGCCTCACTGGTGCATGTGGAAATATAAACTTAATCCCTAAACTGTCATCGAGTTTAAGTTCTGGTGCGATTGGTGCAAAACCATTGCCAGAATCGCCTAAGCCGTGCAACCAAATAATGGTGGATTTATGTTCGCCCTTAGGGGCAATTTCTACGCTAGGGAGTAGTTCAGAGCTCATGTGCTTCCTTGTTTATTGAATATTTAGCTTTGTATGCGAGTTTGTTAATTTTGAAGGGGCGCCATCAAAAAAGGCAAACAACACGGAATATGTTAGCATATATGCCGCTTGTGTGGCCAAGCAAAACACGGCAAAATCGTCCAGCAAGGCAAAGTGGTAGGCATACACTACACAACATTTGGAAGATAAAAATAGCCCAAGACACAATAGCTGATAAATTTGACGAAGTTCAGAAGGTGGAAACGACATGCAACAAGCTCTAGGTAACTTATTTATTATTGCTGCGCCATCAGGTGCTGGTAAATCAAGCTTAATTAGTGCACTTATTCAAAGAGCGCAAGAGGGGCATCTCTTAAACCCTGCAGAGTTATCAGTATCGCATACTACTCGTTCTCCACGTGAGGGTGAAAATGACGGTGAGCATTATCATTTTGTCACGGAGGACGCATTTAAGGCTCTGGTTGATGAAGATGCGTTTTATGAACATGCACAAGTATTTGACAATTATTACGGCACATCAAAACAAGCGATCTCGAATAAATTAGATCAGGGCGTTGATGTTTTTCTCGATATCGATTGGCAAGGCGCACGTCAAGTAAAGCAAGCCAACCCAAATGTGATTTCTATTTTTGTTTTGCCACCCTCTAAAGAAGAACTTCACGCACGCTTAGTCAGTCGTGGTAAAGATGATGAATCAATTATTAGCGCTCGCATGGAAAAAGCTAAAAGCGAAATGTCACACTACAACGAATTTGACTACGTAATTGTTAATGACAATTTTACCCACGCACTCGAAGAGCTTGTGACGGTCGTAAAATCTGCTAGTTTATCAACTGATAAACAGCAGATTAGGCATCAATCTCTTATTCAGTCCTTGGTTGGTTAGTCGCTCAATATTCGCCATGTATAAGCACATATTATCATCCTCGCGGGGATGACGATGTGTCTCGCGAAGAGGCAGAGCATGCAATTAACAATTTTCTTTTCAACTAGCGTGTAAAAGCTTCATTTTGTACTATATTCTTGTGGTGAAGTGCAGTATACTTCGCGACCATTTTTATATTAGTGTGTGAATTTCGAACTGATATTCTTAACACATCTAATCAAAATTTATATAAACAAATCGGAGCATCAAATGGCACGTGTAACCGTCGAAGACGCCGTAGATCAAATTGGAAATCGTTTTGACCTAGTATTAGTTGCTGCAAAGCGCGCGCGTCAAATAGCTATTGAAGGCAAAGACCCGCTTGTAGAAACAACAAACGACAAGCCTACCGTTATCGCGCTTCGCGAAATTGAACTAGGTTTAGTGACCGCAGATACCGTAGAGCAAACTGAACTTCAAGACCAACGTGAGCAAGAAGCTGCTGAGTTTGCATCAGTAGCGAGTATTTTAGCGAACAACTAAAGCTCGCAGAGAAGCTTAATAAAGGCACTTTTTTCAAAAAAAGTAGCCCGTACACCAAAATAAACAAAAACGTCGATTAATATCGGCGTTTTTGCGTTTGCATTAAACGAAAATAACCGTATTCTTAAGCCTACTTGCTATTCATCTTTTAACTTCTTTTATTAAATAACGGGCACTGTGTATTTATTTGAAGGCTTATCCGCCAAAATTAGCACTTATCTCACCAAAAAACAGGTAGATTACGTGCGTGCAGCTTACGTATTAGCGAGAGATGCTCACGAGGGGCAAACGCGCTCAAGTGGTGACCCGTACATTACTCACCCTGTTGCGGTAAGTGGCATCTTAGCTGACATGAAGCTCGACCACGAAACCTTAATGGCGGCTTTACTGCACGATGTAATAGAAGACACAGACTACAGTAAAGAAGACTTAAGCCTCGCTTTTGGCGAAACCGTTGCCGAATTAGTAGAAGGGGTGAGCAAGCTAGATAAAATTAAATTTAGCTCCAAACAAGAAGCACAAGCTGAAAACTTTCGTAAAATGTTAATGGCAATGGTGCAAGATATCAGAGTCATTTTGATTAAACTTGCTGACCGCACGCACAACATGCGCACGCTTGGGGCATTAAGGCCAGATAAACGAAGGCGTATAGCACTCGAAACCTTAGAAATTTATTCGCCTCTCGCCCACCGTTTAGGCATACATGATATTAAAAACGAACTTGAAGACTTGGGTTTTCAAGCGATGTATCCACTTAGGCATAGAGCCTTGCAGGGCGCTGTTGCTCAAGCTCGGGGCAACCGCAAAGAAATCATAGAACGCACTCAGCAAGATCTCATTAAAAAGCTAGAGGAATACAATATTGAAGGCCGAGTAATTGGCCGAGAAAAACACTTGTATTCTATTTATCGCAAAATGAAGAATAAAGAGCTGTCGTTTACCGAAGTCATGGATATTTACGGCTTTAGAATTATTGTTGATTCTGTCGACAACTGCTATCGGGTTTTAGGCGCAATTCATGGCATATACAAGCCGATTGAAAATCGCTTTAAAGATTATGTCGCCATACCGCGCAGCAATGGTTATCAGTCTTTACACACTTCATTAAAAGGTATGCACGGTATTCCGCTTGAAGTGCAAATACGCACTGAAGACATGGACCACCTAGCAGACAAAGGGGTAGCAGCTCATTGGTTGTATAAAGAAAACAACGGAGGCGGCAACACCTCGCAAATGCGCGCTAATCAGTGGATGCAGTCTTTGGTAGAGCTACAGCAGCGCGCCAGTACGTCTGTAGAGTTCATTGAAAACGTAAAATCTGACCTCTTCCCTGATGAAATATACGTATTTTCACCTAAAGGGAAAATAATTGAGCTGCCCACTGGCGCAACTGCCGTTGATTTTGCCTATGCCGTGCACTCTGACGTGGGTAATACCTGTGTCGGCGCTCGGGTTGACCACAAAAATTTCCCTTTGAGTAAGCCACTTGAGAACGGCCAAAGCATTGAGATTATTACCTCGCCGCGCGCAAAACCCAATGCAAATTGGCTTAATTTTGTGGTGAGCGCTCGTGCTCGTTCAAACATACGTCACTACCTAAAACGCCAGCACGCTGTTGACGCTATAAATATGGGTAACCGCTTATTACGCCACGCATTAGGCACAATTAAGCTTGATGAAATTACCAGCGCAGAAATTGAAAGAGTAGTTGAAGAGACTAAACACGGTAGCTTTGATGAACTACTTGCCAGCATTGGCATGGGTAACGAAATAAGCGCGATGATTGCAAGGCGTTTAGTGGGCGATAGCACTGATATCCCAGAGAAGAAAAGCAATGTCGCGATTAAGGGTACCGAAGGCTTAATGGTGCAGTTTTCGCGCTGCTGCCATCCTATTCCTGACGACGAAATAGTTGCGATATTGAGCCCTGGAAAAGGCGTAGTGATTCACCAAACAGGTTGCACTAACATTCGCAAGCTCTCGCGCGAAGAGCCACAGCGTGTATTGCCAATGCAATGGGACGATGATGCGCAAGGTGACTTTAAAGCAGCCTTGAGAGTCGAAACGATTAACCAGCAAGGCACGCTAGCGTCTTTGACAGGTGCAATTGCAGCTTGTGATTCAACAATTATTAATTTGCAAACCCATGACCGCGATGATGGCCACTTGTTTGTTGACGTCGAATTAACGACTCGCAACCGTGTTCATTTTGCAACGATTATGCGTAAAATTAGGACTCTTCCAGAACTTCAAAAAGTGTCTCGACATAGCCAAATTAAAGGACACAGTTAAGCTTAGCGATGCATTTACAATAATGCTCACAACCACTTTTATCGAAAAGGTAACGTATGTCTAAATCAATTATTCAAACTGCAAATGCGCCTGCTGCCATTGGTACTTATAGCCAAGCTGTAAAAGCAGGTAATACGGTTTATTTGTCGGGCCAGATTCCGCTTGTGCCAAGTACTATGGAGATGGTGTCAGAAGACTTTGAGGCCCAGGCTGTTCAAGTATTCGAGAACATTAAATCGGTTGTTGAAGCTGCCGGTGGCAAGGTATCTAACCTGGTGAAAGTGAATATATTTTTAACCGACTTGGGCCAGTTTGCGACAGTCAACGAAGTGATGGCGCGTTATTTTGAAGAACCTTACCCTGCAAGAGCAGCAGTTCAAGTTAGTGCACTGCCCAAAGGTTCTCAAATAGAAATTGATGCAGTATTGGTATTGCCCGAATAAGCTTGTAAGCGCGAGATAGATATGTCTTTTACGCAGTCGATGACTTTAGAACGCTACCAGCGCATACGCGCTTTATTGTCGACAAGGCAATCCGATTTGACCTTGTTGCTTGAAGAAGTCAACAAACCTCATAATGTGTCTGCTGTTATTCGTACTGCAGATGCAGTGGGCGTGCACCGTATTCATGCAGTATGGGAAGACAATGCCTCTTTACGCAAGGGCACGGCTTTAGGCAGCCAAATTTGGGTCGATACCCAATGCCACAAAAGTACTCAAGACGCTATTACGCACCTCAAGTCACAAAAAATGCAAGTGCTGGTAACACATTTAGACGACACAGCTGTGGACTTCAGAGAGATTGATTATACTCAACCGACGGCAATTCTCTTAGGCCAAGAAAAGACTGGCGCAACAGACGAAGCCATTGCCCTTGCCGACCAGTCGATTCTTATTCCTATGGTGGGCATGGTGCAATCGTTAAATGTATCGGTAGCGGCGGCCACTATTTTATATGAAGCCCAGCGCCAGCGAGAAAACGCAGGTTTGTATGCACAAAACACACTGCCAGAAGCCGAAGCACAACGCGTTTTGTTCGAAGGTGGTTTTCCTGTTTTGCATCGGGAGTGTTTGCGCCGCAACTTACCTTATCCTCATATTAATGAATTGGGTGAAATTGAGGCGTCTGAGAAGTGGTGGCAAGACTTAAGAAGCTCCTCCAAATAAACGCACGCAAAGAAAATAAATTAGTTTGAAATTATTTTTGAAAGAATCAGGTCTTTAGAGGCTAAGCCGCTAAACTGCTGGGTCAAACCAGTGTGCTATTAAATCACTATCGCAGTTGGCAAAGATTTATTGTAAAGCTTATTCAAATTTATCTAATAAGATCTTAGGGAAGTAAAAATAAATGAAAAAACTAATGTTAGTCGTTATCGCGAGTATATTGTCATTTCAGGTTTTGGCTGTCGACAGAGCACAAATTCGCGAAAAAGCAGAAGACGTTACACCTATTTTAAATGGCGCCACTGTGCCTAAGGCAACAGTTAAAACCGCTGATGGCTCACCGGTGAGCTTGCAGGCTATGCTAATGCAAAAACCCAGCGTTGTTGTATTTTATCGCGGCGGTTGGTGTCCTTATTGTTCGCGTCAATTGGCAGAACTAAAAGATATAGAGCAAGACTTAGTGGCCGAAGGCTATCAAATTATTGCGATTTCGCCTGAGAGCGTTGAAAAGTTGCAATCACAAAAGCTTGAAACTGAGTTTGCGGCCACCTTAATTTCTGACGATAAGTTAGAAGCAATCAAAGCGTTTGGCATCGGATTTTATGTGCCTAATGATACTCGCAAGCTATATAAAGATCGCATGAATGTTGAGCTTACAGCCGACACCGAAGACAGAGCCGTATTGCCGGCGCCTGCAATTTTTATTACCAACACTGAAGGTCAAGTTGTCTTTAGCTACGTTAATCCTAACTTTAGAGTGCGCCCTTCCGCTGCTTTAGTGTTAAGTGCGGCTAAACTCGTCAAGCAGACTGAAAAAGAAGGCTAGGCGCTCAGAGCGATTGGTCTACCCATTTGAGTGAGGCAGTATTAAAGTAGCTTTTGCGCCTTTGATACTGCTTTGTTTGTCATTTTCAGCAACGTTTTCTTTATTCGTTTGCAACACATTATTTAATAATAAATCACCACCATGATTGAGCGCTATTTGCCTGCTTAGCGTGAGTCCAATACCACTACCTTGCTTTTTAGTGGTGTAGTAGGGCACAAATACATTGTCGCTGTTGTTTACCCCCAGTCCACAGTCTTCAATCGAAATACTCGTATTGTTATTTTGCGTCCTCCAAGCAATTTTGATGGGTGAATGGCCTTTGTTTTTGGGATTGGCGAGGTTAGCCTCTTGTGCATTTTTAATTACGTTAACCAGCGCTTGTTGTAACTGCTCACTATCACCAAAAATTGTATTTTCATTATCGGGTATTGAAAACTCGCTCGTCTCAAAAAGTTGTAAAATACTACTAATAAACGCTCGAAGTTCAATTATTGATTTATTCGGTGAGGGCAGCCGAGCCAACTTTTGATAGTCTTGTATAAAGTGATTAAGACTATGCGCTCGTTCAGTAATCACCGCTAGCCCTTCCTTTAAATTGTTCAAGCTTTCTTCGTCAAAATTCGTATTTTGTGTGCTTACTATATGGGTTAAGGTCTCGCTGATTGACGCAATTGGGGTCAGTGAATTATTTATTTCGTGACTTAGTACGCGCAAAAGGCGCTGCCAAGCAAGGCGCTCTTCGTCTCGTAACAAATCTTGAATATCAGTAATAAACACAAGTTGATGACGCTGGCCAAGTTCAAAATAGGCGTCGGTGTGCACATAAACCTTGCGTTTATCTTGGTTGATTTCAAATTCGGTAACCGTTTTAAGAGCAGAACCCTTGCCATTGGTCTCTTTCGCTTTTTGAATAATATTTTGAAGGCCAAGCGTTTTTATGGGCCAACCTTCTAATTCGCTAAAGCGCCTTTTGAATAAACTTTGTGCCGCGGGGTTCATTAAGCTGATATTTTCATTTTGGTCGCAGGCTATAACAGCAACATCGATTTGGTCAGTGATTTTAGTGAGCAGTATTTGTTTTTCACGGGTGATTAAACTTTGCTGTGCCAAGCGAGTCGCCAATTTGTTTAGCAATTCGTTAAAATCGCTTAAAGCACCTTCTATGTTTTTGTTATTGGCGCGTAAGCTGTAATCTCCAGATGTCATGGCTTCTACTAAGTTAGTAGACGTACGCAACTGAAAAATCACTTGTTGGCGTATGGCAAAGGCCGCAAACCCAATAGAAACTATCACAACAAAAATCAGCAATGTTTTTAAGTACCCGCTTACACCACTTTGTGCAATAAAACCGATACTGATAAAAAGCGGAAAAGCGCTGCCCACAAGTGCAATACGCACTAACTTGTCTTCAAACGCCAGTTTGGTTTTTGCTAAGCGCTTCTTCATCAATCCAGCCCCTTTTTTTTAAGCCTATGCTAGCTTAGCGTGTATTTTTCGAGCCGGCGGTAATAGGCACTTCGACTTAAGCCTAAGCTTGTGGCGGTAAGTTGTGGATTGTTGTCATAAGCTAGCATTCGATCTTGAATCAGCTTCTTTTCAATTTCATCGAGGGTTTTATCGTACCAGTCTTGCCCCAGATGTGAAGCCGCTTCATTATGAATATGTGTATCACTCGCCGAATTTGATTGCGGCAATGCTAAGTCTTTACTTTCGATGCATTCACCGCTGCGCAAAAACATGGCGCGTTCAATCACATGCCCTAATTCGCGGATATTCCCAGGCCAAGCATAAGCGAGCATGTGTTGTATGGCAGTTTCGCTAATTCTCCCCACTGGCATACGATATTTAGCAGCGTGTTTTTGCATAAACTGTTCAGCCAAGGGCTTTATATCTTCAATTCGCTCGCGCAATGCAGGAATATGAATAGTAATCGTATTCAAACGATAAAACAGGTCTTGTCGAAAGTCGCTGTCTTTTATCATTTGTTCTATATCGGCATTACTGGCCGACAATACTCGTACATCAACGCGTTGAGTGACACTGCTGCCAACTTTTTCAAACTGGTTTTCTTCAAGTACACGCAGTAGCTTAGCCTGCTGAGATACCGATATATTCGCAATTTCGTCGAGGAAAATAGTGCCCGATTGCGCTAACTCAAAACGTCCAATACGCTTATCTTTGGCATCGGTAAATGCCCCCTTAACGTGACCAAACATTTCACTTTCAAACAAGGTCTCGGCCACTGCGCCCATGTTAACGCTAATAAAGGGCATTTTGGCGCGCGGCGAATGCTCGTGGATATATTGAGCAAACAAGCTTTTACCTGTGCCATTTTCACCGGTAAACAATATGCTCATATCACTTTGGGCAAGCTTTTTAATCTGCGATAGCATTGCTTTCATAGACTCAGACTGCGCAACAACTGACAGCGTATTGTCAAGCTGTTCAGACTTTAGCAGCGCGTTTTCGTGGGCAAGCCGGTTGCCTTTTTGTTGCATATTTTTTAGATGTATTTGGGTGCGCAAAATATGCAATAAGCGCTCGTTACTCCACGGCTTTTGCACAAAATCACCTGCGCCGAGTTTCATTGCGTCAACGGCAATTTCGATACTGCTGTAGCCTGTCATCACAACAATAGGTAGCGTTTCGTCTAATGCTTTTAAAGCGCTAATAAGCGCGAGGCCCTCTTTTCCAGAAGTAGTATCGTTTTGGTAGTTTAGGTCGATAAGCGCAGCACCAAACTCCCGAGACTTAACTTGTGCCAGTATGGCCTCAGGATTGGTCACTGCAACAACCTCATAACCTTGTGACTTGAGTAACATTTGCAAGGCAGAAATAACACTGGTGTCGTCATCAGCAATAATAATAGTATCTCGCTGAGCTGCAAGCGCATTGCTACTTTGGTTTTGTGTTTTACTGGGCACTAATTGTTTCTCTTTTGGAAAAGGCTTGGTTTGATATGCCGAACACGCTTTTCAAAATTGTCGACACTTAAGCCACTAGACTAGCTGAGTATGGGTAACTCAGCAAGCTAGTCATATTGAGTGCAAAATAGCTGTCGCTTTTGCAAAGCCTAAGTTTAATTGTGGTGAAGTGCGTCACTTGGCTCCATACGCACCACTTTTTTAGTGGGAATATAGGTGGCAATTAATACCATACTGGCAATTAATAGCGGCATCACTAACATTGCCACAATATAACTCGACTGGCTAAAAATCATGGTGTTAGACATCAGGTTAATCAGCCACGCAGAAACCGCAATACCAAAAGCTAAACCAAAGATAAGTTGCCAGGTGGCCTGATTCATAAACAAACGCAAAATACGACCATCGGTTGCCCCCAATGCGCGGCGCACGCCAATTTCTTGAGTGCGTTGTTGTACGCTGTTTGCTGCTACGCCGTATATGCCAGAGGCTGCTAAAAATGCCGCAACAACGCCACAAATCAAGAAGATTTTACTGACCGCTGCAATTAACAACATGGGTTTTTGAATAAGCGCATCATATGACTGAA
>CAZXTD010000088.1:0-6265 GCA_964643575.1 uncultured Glaciecola sp.
GGCGTTTACTGCAAAGCGCAATAACTTCAGTTAGCGTGCGTAGTTCAGCCACTATAATTGGCGCTTGTAGTTTTGACCGTTTCTATTCTGACACTTCTAATTTGGCGTCATTTACATACTTTTGTATGTGTAGACCTATACCAATATCCGTCTAGTAGGACCCAAGCAAGTAAGGCAAACTTTTCACGTTTAGATGAGGATTATCAAGGTCTAGCTAGCTGATTTTCGATAGGCATTTCAAAACCAGATTAAAGACCGCCAAGCCTTTTATTGAATCAATTGAGCGAAAAAGGACGAACAATGTTTGCTAAAACAATAGCTATTAAGCGTGTTTTGTATCTCAAAACGATTTTTTTGTTTTGTATATTTTTATTGCAAGGGTGCGGCGGTGGCTCTGAAGAAACTAACCAAGCTGCGAAGCCCATATCTCAACAAACGCCTCCTGTTTTGCCGGTGCCTACACCAAATGATGGCTCATCTGGCGAGCCTGATCCGCCCGCAGAGCCACCTGTCGAACCAGCACCAAGCGAACCACCTGTTGAGCCAAGTAACGAACCTGCTAAAACGACTAATAAAACGCTCTCTGTAGAAGGTTATGCATACGTATCGTTAAATACACCGCTACTTGTGAAGGCGTGGGTGCTAGGCAAAGATGATGAACAAACAGAAGTTATTGCCGCTAATGCGCCTGTACTCATTAACACAGATGGTTATTATGATTTTGAAATTGACGTTAGCGATGCGCTCGATTTGGAAAACCATGCCATTATATTTAGTGTTGAACCTGAAATTTCAAATGGCACGACTCAGTTGCTGAGCATAGGCGGTGCGGTTCCTGATTTTTCTCCCAACAACGAAATTATCGAGCTTAACTTATCATACGCTGGCTCTATAACAGCAAATGTAGTGTCTAGGCTGACACGAACCGGTTTGGGCTTCCACTACGAATCGGTATTCGACAGAATTGAATCCCAGCTCACGGATAACCTGGCAGATGATCCCAATGACCCCAATAGTTCATTGGCCACTTTCCGTCATCTCTTAGCCGAGCAATTTAGCGATTACAGCCCACTTGACCGAAATTTGGTGATGAATCAGTTGGTACATTACATGTCGGCTAATCTGTCATCGAGTAGCCAAATGCTAGATGCCATGATGCTGTCTGATACGCCACCTTTTATCGATATCCCTGCTAGTTTCAAAAATATCGAAACCTCAGCGTTAAACGGTTTGTTTAGCGAGGGTCCTAGCGAACTTGTATTTATTCAGATTGGTGCAAGCGAGGCCACTATCGAAAATTCTGGCGTAGACTATACCGAGTTAACTATTGAGCAAATCAATGCCGTGGGCGAGTTTCATGCCCAAGACCAAGTGTTTTCGTTCGCAATCGAGCAAGGTCAGGGCACACTATCCACAGAGTCGATAGAAACAATAAATGGCCAAGCTCAAGTCATACTTAGAAGCACAGTTGCTGGGCCAATTATAATAGAAGTGAGCAATAATCAGGGTGATAGAGTTGGCCTGCTTAACATTGACAGCGTCGATTTAATTGCCGATTTAGAAGACACGGTGTCACCTAGAGTAGTGACTGCAGGGGCTTTGTCTAACACCGAAATACTAGTTGTGTTTAGTGAAGCGATGCAAGGCGGTGTGCAGGGTGCCGAAAACCCTGAGCGGTATACTATCTCTGCTAACCCTGGCGATACCGGCGTGGGTGGCTCAGCGGTTGCCGTGGTGCGAACAGCACAATTGCTTGCGCCTGATTTTTCAACCGTCTTGCTTACCACCTTTTCACAAAGTGAAATTACCTATAGTGTGCGCGTTATTGACGTTAAAGATGTTGCAGGTAATCCAATGGCAGTGCCGATTCCGGGCATTACTCCAGGTATTGACGACCCTAGTAGCGGAATTTATGTAGGCGTTGCCCCCACACCTGCCGATATTCAAGACTACGACAATGACGGCGTAACTGATACCGATGAGCAGTTTGGTTGGTCGGTTACCACGACTAATGGTGAAGGTGAAACTCGCACCATATTTGTCAGTGCTGACCCAAGGTTTGCAGATACCGATTTAGACGGTATTTCGGACGCTGACGAGCGTCAAGCAGGCTTAGACCCTAGAAGCCCAGACACCGACGGTGATACCTTAGACGATAATTTTGAATGGAATGTGTTGTATAGTGACCCAAAATCAGTCGACACCGACGGCGATGGTATTGAAGACGGATTTGAATATGGAACGTTCAAAACCTCGCCTATTTTAGCCGACACTGATGGCGATCAATTACCTGATTTTGATGAAGTTGTTGCTGGTAATCGAAATCCATTAAAAGCTGATTTGCCTAGCCCAAACATTGAAGTAGGCAATATGAGTCTGGCGCTTGATATTCGGTTTACATACACCAATACCAACGGCGAGAATTTTAGCGAGAGTAAAACGGTCGACCAAACACTCCTTTCCTCCCAAAGTAGCAGCATAGCTACCAGTAGCGAGCGCTCCACATTGAATACTCTACAAAATTCTATCGAAATAGCACCTAAGCTTAAAGTGGCAAAAGAGCCTTCATTTTCAATTGGCGGAAAAATAGGAAGCTCGCAAGGGTCAGAACAAGGCAGTACGTTTGTTGCCAGTGAGGAGTCTTCACGCAGTTCACAAGAAACCTATCAAGAGTCTCTAAGTTTTGACTCCAGTGTGAGTGCCGAATTTTCTGTCGTGCGAGAAGTCGTTGGTGCTTCATTAAAAGTAGACATTAGCATTGAGAACGCCGGTGATATTCCTTTCACTATGAGAAATATTCAGTTGAGCGTATTAACTCAAGACCCAAATAACCGCAAAGAAATGATCCCCATTGCTGCTATGACGCCTGAAAATGAGAGCTTTGATGAAATCAATATTGGCGTGCTTGGTAATTCGATAAGAGGGCCCTTTACGTTTTCTGCTGTTGATGTGTTTCCAGCGCAAATTGAAGAACTAATGAAAAATCCGCGAGGTCTGATTGTTCAACTTGCCAATTTTGATATTGTCGATGAACAAGGCCGTAACTTTTCTTATTCTTCTCAAGAAATTCTCGATAAAACAGCAGCGCTAAGCTTTGATCTAGGAAATGGTCGACAAGAGTCATTTAGAGTCGCTACGAGTAGTCAACACAATCCAAATACTGGCGAGCCGGTAGGTATTACCTTAGGCTATGCCCTGCAACAAATATTAGGTATCGAGGGCAAAGCATCGGTGGTTGATGGCGGAAACGGCATTGCCGAAACCAGCCCTGTTGAAGGTGATATCGCACTGATAGCTATTGGCGACAGTGTAGAACCTAAACGTGCGATTATTGTTCCTGGCGAAAGTGGCGATTTGTTAACGCTTGTGACAGGCGGTGACGATTATATAGAGCTATCTGACTACGAAACAAGAGTTGCTCAAGATACCGACTCTATCAGAGAAGGGGGCGATAATATTGTATCATCCCTTGCTACGGCTGGCTCTGATGATGTGCAAGAAATCGCTGTAGGCGAGCGCGTGAGCGGTGGAGCGGTCATTATTAGCGCTGGCGAAGATGGGATCTTAGACTCTGTGCCCAGCGGGGACGACTTGATTGTGCGCGGCCAATCGGGAAACGATATTTTATATCGGTTTCGTGATGTTGAGACCAACGCTGTTGAGCGTCGTTTTTGGGGACTATTTAGCGCAAAAGATCGCATTGGAGTTGACTTTGAAAACATGATCCTTCGGGCTGGGGATGATCTTGAATTTGTCTATGTGCAAGATAAAGACAACGATGGCGTATTTGCCAGCACTGAAAAATTGCATAATACTTCAGACCGGTCATTTGATACTGACGAAGACTTACTTAGCGATTTTGAAGAGTTACAGATAGGTTGGTACGTTGAGATACGCAATCCATTGCGCGGATATCAAGTGTATCCTAACCCTGTTTTTCCAGATTCTGACCGCGATTTAATTGTAGATATTGAAGAGCGCGCGTGTTTGATAGACCCTCGACAACGTGATTCTGATCTAGACGGTTTAAGCGATTACGAAGAAATCACAGGTACACGATTTATTGAAGGAGTCGAGACCCCTATGGTGAGTCGCGATAGAGCGGGTAATTTTGTCTATGATATTACGCCGTATCTTGGTAACAGCACATTTACGATTGACGGTGAGTTCCTTAGGTCTCATGAATTTTTGAACGAAGACAATGGCAGAGAACTATGTTCTATTACGACAAGCTCGGGCCAGCGCACAGTGGGGTATGCAACAAACCCACATAATCCAGATACAGACGGAGACGGCGTGTCTGACTATCAAGAATTATTCTTAGGGCTTCATCCTAACTTCACGCCTGATGGTCCAGACTTTTTAGATGACGATGGTGACGGTTTGTCCAACAATGAAGAACTTATTGGCACCGTGGTTTACATTAATGGTGAGCAAGTACTTAGAACATCAAATCCCAATTTAGTTGATACCGACGGTGATGAATTGCCTGATTTACTTGAGCGTTATATTGGGAGTGATCCGAATAATGTGGATACCGACTCAGACGGCATTCGAGATTTTGACGAATATCAGATAGGCGGGAACGCATGTATTACTAAAACACCGAATGTACTGTGTGAAAACTTTAGGCTTCGCTCGCAGCTCAATTATAACGACTTTATTCGACAGTGTGAGGCCGCAGACCAGTGTGGTTACGACGAAAGCTCATTTGAACAAAATTCATTACAGTACGGCACTAACTTATCAGAAGCAGACAGTGACTTTGATGGCGTAGCAGACCCTGTAGAGCTTTTTGGTAATTTTGTATTACGGACAATTAACAGAGGCACGAATGAAGACACCGCTTTGCCTCACCCAGTGTCAAATCCACTTTTATTCGACAGCGACACAGACGGTTTGTCAGATGGTGTTGAACTAGCTGGAGAAAATGGCGTAATCATATCAAATCCTCGCAATGCTGATACCGATGATGATGGTGTACAAGACAACAGTGATCAACTAAATATAGCTGGGACTTTACCCAATAGGAAAGATAGACGAGTGCGGCTGCAATGGGAGAGTATTACTGCTCTGGGCACTTGCGATGGCGACAATAGTACAACGGAATTAGAGCAACAAGGGCGCTTTTATACGAAATTTCCACTTGGTGGCGAAATAGATGTCATCAACTTTGCAAATGAAGATAGTGGTGATGCTCGACAGTTTAATTCAGGTGAGGATGTATTGGCAGGAAATGCGCCTGTTTATTTTGCAATTATGGTTGATGGCGAAAATGACCTATTTGCTAGAAGTATTGATCTGAAGGAAGACGATACAGTCGGCGGCGACGAAATTGATAATTTAGAAGTACGTTTTAGTCTAAATTGCAGTCCTCTGGGGTGCAATGTAACGCCGAGTGACCCGGTTGTAAAAACGATTAATCAATCAGAAAGTCAGCGGGGGTGTTTTACCATTCGTTTAAATGCCAACGACTTGTTCTAGTAAACAATGAAAATATGAGAGAATCGTGAAAAGAACTTGGGCTTATAACCATCCGTGGTTATGCCCAAGTTTACGTAGCCATAAGCACGTTCTCCGTGTATCAAAATTACCAACAAGCGCCTATTTGATGGCTTTTTTGATTGTGCTCTTCGTCCTTTATTCCAACATCCTTGTTGGTGACTACGGGTGTTAGTATGCGCTGGTCGGCTGGTGTAAACTACTGATCGAAAGGTCCGAATTACCTTACCGGCAAATTAACATAAGCCTTATGCGCACCGCCAAAATGCAAAGTGTTGGTGGCAATTACGGTTTCGGTGCTGGTGTAAGGGTTGGCGCGGGTATTGAGGTTACGCGAGTAATTGGGGAAGTTAGAAGATGATACTTCAACCTGCAGACGATGACCTTTAGCAATGGTTTTTGATAGCATAATAGGAGGAAGCACTACTGTATAAACTTCACCTTTTTGCATATAGACTTCTTGCTCAATACCTTCCCGATAACGCATTCTTAAAATAGTATCACCCAAGTTATAAGCTTCACCATTCGCATAAACCTCATTAATTTTAACCGTGAGGTCGGTATCCGGTTGGTTCGAGGAGAACGAAAGCACAATGTTGCTTAAACCAAATAAGGTTAAATCTTCATCAAGTTCGTCAGTGGTAAACACAATTACGTCTTGGCGCGACTGCAAGGGCGTTTGGTCAAAGCTTCCATCAAACTGATCGTCGCCTTCACCGTAAATTTCACCGCCAAGACTCGGTACAGGATCACTTGGGTCGTA
>CAZXTD010000088.1:6365-16488 GCA_964643575.1 uncultured Glaciecola sp.
GTGCTGTTGGCCGTTTCGACTCTGGCACTGCCAAATGAACAATGCCCGCCTTGGGTAATTCTTATGCGCTGATTGTCTTGCCCTTGTGCCGCATTGGCTTGCCTGTTCCATTCAAAAAATGCTATCGCCGAACGTGCAGATATGTCGTATAAACTTTCAAAATATAGGCCGGGTACCGATATTTGCTCGCCTTCGCTCACTCTATTTTCTGACCAACTCTCATCATATGGGCCAGCGAGCAAATAGCTTTTTACCTCGTTTCTTGAAGGAGTGAGCTGCGCCATAATATCGACCATCGGCAAATGCATGCGCGCCTCGTTGTAAACAGAAGAGGAAACATCCCATGCTTTATTATCTAAATCAAAAAAGCCTATCAGCTCTTGCCTTTCTGCATCACTCAAATGTTTAGACAGCTGCGGCCAATCTTGAAACATAGACTGATGATAGTAGTTCATCCAACCTTGCTGCCAAGCGCCACCTCGCCAAAAATTACCTTGCTCTTTAAAAGGCCCCGCTTCTGCAACACCTACGCCTGATGAACCAACCACCATTGCTTGGTGCGCAGGGTGGTTAGCCGTAGCAAGTTTGAGCTGATTTTCAGCAGACGAGGAACAACCATAAGTGCCAACATCACCATTCGACCAAGGCTGTGTTGATATCCAATCTAGGGTGTCAAGGCCGTCTTCCAGTGCACCACCAAGCATCTTAAACTCACCTTCGCTAAAATAACGACCGCGTTCGTGCTGCATAACAATCGCATAACCATTTTCAATTAGCGCTTGGTAAACAGGGCGTTGAAATCTGATCTCGTTTTTATAAGGCGTACGCACAAGAATAGTAGGGAATACGCTGCCAAACTCTTCAGAAGGCAAGTAAACTTGTGTATTTAAACGTGCACCGTCGCGCATCCTCACTTGCACATTTTGTTTGACTGTAACGCCATCAGGAATAGATGAACTTACCTTGCTATTATCAAATACCGCACTACAGGCACTAAGCACAGATAATGTAATTGCCAAAGAAGCGTGTTTAAGTCGAAGCATCCCGTTTTCCTCAATAAATATTCCCAAACCCGTATTGTAAATGCAGGCCTTGTTATTTATTCAGAATAAACGACATCTTAGTTTCAATCCACAATTGCAATAAAAATAAAAGCCTAGGTCAAAGCACTAGCGAAAGGTGTTTGGCGTTGTTCTGAACTTTTTTATTAGGTTTTATTTCTCCCTCGCGCAACTCTTTAAATTTGACTGGCGTAATTGCTCCTGACTAAACAAACAAATGACAAAAATCAAAAGTTGAGGAACATACCGTGTTAAAAAAATCAAAGACAATCATGAAAAAGTGCCTAATCGCAAGCAGCTTGTTGCTCGCATTCAATACTGCAAACGCAGAAGTACAAACTGGCAATGATGCAAATACTGCTACCAATACCGATGCCGCAATTGCTGCAATCTATAGTGGGAACAGAGGAACCAATGGCGGTGGCGATCAAAGCCTACAGTTTGGTGACGTGTTACAAGGCGGCGTGAATAACGATTTGCTGATTGGTGCGTTAGGCATAGATGTAATGCTAGGAGGCGAGGGTGACGACATTATTATAGGTGGCACAGAAGACTTTAACCCTCTTAATCGCGACCGCGCTTTTGGTCAAGCTGGCGATGACACTTTTTTATGGGCACCTGGCGATGGTAATGACCTTTTCCACGGTGGAGAAGGGATGGACGTGTTGTTTATGACACTCATTGGCGAAAATACGGACGCAAACGGCAACACTGAAGGCGCTCCCTTTTTTGGTGTAAGCCCACCCAATACAAGTGGTGCGGGTGATTTTGACGGCATATTTGAAGTCTCGGCTGGTATCCCTGTTGTCAACGTTGCCAACGGTCCAGGTTTTTGCGAACTCGTTGAAAAAGATGCCGAAAACGAAGCTGGCCTAGAAGCACTTGAACTCGACCATTTAGTGCGCTTTGTACTTCGTGGGCCAAGAGCTGCATTTGAAGCGGCTGACGCCAGTATCGACCCAGCCACACTTGATAATGGCTTGCGTGTTTCGATTCACTTAAAAGACGTTGAGTTTTTAGTATGTGCAGGCCAAACAGCCGGTACGGTTGAGATACTTGACCTACGCACGGTGCCTGCTCAGTTAGTTGATGCAAGTGCACTGCCTATTGTCGCGGGCAACTTACTCGCCGACAGCGTGCAAAACTAGACTATTGCGGGCTATCCCGCTAATTCAATTAATAGCTAACAAACATATATCGTAAAGCCTAATTTTACCCAAAACAACAAATAGGTTTTACCCAACAAGAGATTGGAGCAACACAATGAAAAACATATCAAACAAAAACAGCAATATGAAAAAATTAACGTTGAGCTTGGCGTCTGTCATGATAGCCGCAGTGCTAACAGGGTGTGGTAGCGATTACAACGACGACGATAATTACGTCGCACCTACGCCTCCTGCTGCACCTGCGCCAGTGGTTAAGGTATTCGAACTGCAACTTGGTTCAGATCTTAACACCGGTAGTAACTCACTTTTATCACTTAATCCAGGCGGCCCGGGTGGTTCACCTAATCAAAGCTTACGTGCCGGCAATGTTTTTATTGGCAACGATGACGACAATATTCAAATAGGCGGCCTTGGCGTTGATGTGCTGCTAGGCTATGCGGGTGACGATATTTTAATAGGCGGCACCGAAGACTTTAACTCGAGCGTAGACGGTGATGCCCGTGGCTCTGACAATCGTGACCGTGCATTGGGTCATGACGGCGACGATACCTTTATTTGGGCACCAGGCGATGGTAGTGACTTCTTTGATGGCGGTGACGGTATCGACGTGGTTATTTTTGGTGTACTAGGCGAAGCAGCAGACGCAGATGGCAGCACAGCAGGCGCACCATTCTTTAATGTTAACCCACCTGGTAACGCTGGCAGTCAAAACTTTGATGGTATTTTCTTGGATGATAACTCACAACCCCAAGTAAGAGTGTCGAACTCCCCGGGCTTTTGTAGCATTTTATCTAAAGACGATAACCAAGCTGCCTTTGATACTCTTGATATCGACAATGTTGTTCGTTTTTCATTGCGCGGTATAGCAAACGCGTTTGATGCGGGTGACCGCGCCGACGACGATGGCCTGCGTGTTGCCGTTACGCTTAAGAATACTGAGTTTGTTGTATGTACAGCCAGAACAGTTGACGACGCAGTTGCCGCAAACAATATTGAAGTATTTGATGTATCAGGCGACACGCCAGTAGCCGCAAGCGTTGACGACTTACCAGCTTACGTGCAAGACCTGATTCTTTAATAAGTTGTTCCTATAATCAAAAGGCTTGACTGGCGTTTATTCACGTTGGCTAAGCCTTTTTTCACAGACCCTTGAGGCACTGTAAGTTTAAAACACTCGTTTATTTACACAATACCTCTGAACTAAGACTGGCTGCGCAAGTCTCTTATAACAACTCTCTCGTTTTTACTTCTCTTCTCAAAATTTGTCAGCAAGGAATAAGCATTCATGACAAGACCGCTAGTGCGTTTTGCAGGTAATAAATTTTTTAAGACGCTACTGATTGTGATGGTTCTGTCAAACTTAAGTGCTTGTCGGATCATTGAGAATACGATTATGCCGCTAGACAAAAATTTTAATGACAGACAGACGTTTACTCTTGAAGATTCGTCCTTTTCTTCTCAAGGGCCTAATTTTCAATATTTTGACGAAAGATTTGAGCAAGAGATTGGCGAATTTCATATCGCTAACGTCGATGTAGAGGGCAAAAGGATTAACAGTAGAAGAGACTATGATTTTGGTATCGCTCCTATTGGTTTTTTATTTTTGGATGAATCGTTTTTAAGAGAAGAATGGAAAAATACTTTTAGCGAACGTTATCGTTTTTCATTTGATGTTATGCACAATCAAAAAAGACTAAATCGTGCACAATGCAGCGCTCAAGTTACAGGGTCAGCAACTGAATCTGAAGAAATTTTTTCGAGTAAGACTGAAAGTGAAGGCGAAACTAAAGAATTTTTTGAAATAGAATGTATCTTAGGTTTTGAAGGAAAAACCGCCACTTTGCAAATAGCCGAAGAAAGCTACAAGTCGGTTCAGGTGTTTATATTATCTGAACACAATTTAAGCATGACGCCAAGCTATCAAAAAGAGTATCAGTATTCCTCCGGCGAATCGTAAACACTCATCGACAGGGGAGTTAGTGGATTCGTCACCACACAACTAGGCAAACCTGTCTCGGCGCTTTCTGTACTTTCCGATAAAAAACTCACGCTTTCAACTTCTCACGCGCCAGAGCAGCAGGCAGAACAAATTGCCTTAAACTACAGTGTGTATATGTTTAAGCGCCTCGAGCCTGAATGGTTAAAGACTTCGTCAAATTCATTAAAATAATAAGTAGTCGAACTGCTCTCAAACCTCAGTTGGCCGCGTTCTAATTTTATGCATTAAGTCATAATTTGGTGCGGCAAAAGGGAGGTTTTTTTGCAATACAATGCATGCATAAAGCACTGACGATAAACGGTGATTGGCATCTGGGTAAGCCTGGGCCCTTATGTGCCCTACCATCATAAAACAGGCAATATCGTACCAGCGCTCTCTTTGTGCTTGTGCGCCAGCTCGCAAGCCCATAGCAAGTTCAATGACATACTCTTGTAGATATCTGCCGCTTGCTGTGCCGCCATATTCTGCTTCTGAACCAACATCGAGTATAGGCCTTTGCACAAAATCCTTGTGCCCCGTCATAGTGTCAATTTTATCAATATTATCAACATTGAATAAATCACGATTATTAGCGACATAGTCGTGAACCAGCTCGCGCAGCGGTATTCTTACATCTTCGTTTCTTGGGTTCATGAGAGTAGCGGAACTGCCAGTACACCAGTCTACTGCCGTTGCTACCTCGCCTGCAATGCTGTCAGGGTCTAGTGCAAGACCACCAGAGGGATTAAGAGTGGCTCGTTGGGTTTCGTCTGCGATTTTACGGTGCAGCGTGCCTTGCAAAGCAAGTAAAAACATTTGGTCAATCTTAACTTTTGAATTACAGACTTTACGCGCTTCCCTATCAAGAATATTAGAATGAAAGCGCACCATGTCTGGCAAAGATTCTGGAGTAAGCTCTTGACGAATAGTCATTGATTTGAAATCTGAAATACCTAAGTAGGTGCGAAACGCACAATCTGCGGCAGTCTCAGCATCGCTTGCTCTGGCGAGGTTGAGAAAACCACCTGTGCGTCTTATGTCAGAAAGATATTGTTCAAATGGTACGCTAATTTTTCGGATTTTAACCTGTTCATACCTTGTCTCCTGTGCCATCTCTATTTCGCCGAAATCGTCCGGGCCAAAAGAGTATCGACGGTTTTTTTTCTTCTTTCTAAAAATATCAAACACACCCATCTTAATTTTCCACCGTAAAAGTAAAATTGTAGCTAAAAGCTATTAATTATCTCTACGTTGCTACATTTACGAAAGTTGCGCTTGATGTATTATTTTGCCAAATTCGCTAATAAATAGGCGCTAGTCTGACTCACCTAGCTGTGTAATCGTCACCTCTTTTATCGATAGATTGTGCATGTTTTTATCTTTGCTAAAACTAATCACTAAATCAGTCGTGCCTTGGTTTAACTCGAGTACGCCTGCATTGATAGTTTGCCAAGTTAAATCGGGTGCTTCGTCTGTATAGTATTGGCGCTTGGTAGATAACTGTTCGCCAACGTAGGTGTTTAGATCGTCGACTTTTAATATTTGGTCTTGTCCGCTAAGTGTGATGGTATCGATGAAACCTGCAGTTTCGGTCGCATAGCTCACATTAACTCGATAGCGGCCTGTGGAAACCACTTTTAAAGGCCAGTAGGCACTGCCGTCATTTTCATTTATTGCCACCAGCCAATCGTGAGACCATCCGGCGCCATGTTTATAATCCAAATTATCTTTGATGAGTGCCTCATGTGCAGGCAATAGCACTTCTGGGTTTTGAGCGTGCCCTACTTCTATTGGAATGGTTTTATACGGCATATGAGCTGCGGTAATCTGTTCGTACCAATTGGTAAATGTATCTTTGTATTGCGCAAGTACTTGGGGCTTGGTCTCTGCGAGGTCTGTTTTTTGGCTTGGGTCTTCGAGCAAATCAAACAAACGCCATTGCTTATCTTCGCCAGCAAGGGCTAAATAGCGCTCGCTTCTTACCGCTGCAGGTGTAGGTTGAATAGGGTCTTTTGAAGAGTCTTTGCTAATACGAAAACGATGCGTAAACAAATAGCGCTCTGGCCAGTCTTGCTCGGTGTTAACTAGCAAGGGCGTTAAGTCTTTGCCATCAAACTCATTGGCATCAAAGTCTATATTGGCCAAAGACAACAAGGTAGGCACTATGTCGATATGCTGAGTAATAGGCGCAACTTTGTGCATGGGCAGTTTACCATCGGGCCAGTAAATGGCTAATGGCGAACGCACGCCGCCTTCGTCAACAATGCCTTTATGTCCTTTTAAGTTTGCATTGTATCGGGTAATCCCGTTTGGAAAAGCCGGCCCATTATCAGACGTGTACAAAATGATGGTGTTATCAAGCTGTCCGTTTGCTTTTAGCGCAGCTACAACTTTTTCCACATTTTGGTCGATATTTTCCATCATGGCATAAATTGATGCGTTTACGTCTTCTAAACCCATTGCCTTGTATTTGGCAAACAAATCTGCAGGCGACTGAAAAGGCCCATGCGGCGTGTTAAAGCTGAGCATCGTGAAAAAGGGCGACTGGCTTTGGGCTTGCTGGTTAATAAAATTTACGGCCTTATCGGTAATTGCGTCGGCAACATAGCCCTCATACTTCACTTTCTTATTGTTATGATGAAGATAATTATCGAAGTACTCAGACAAATGCCCCGCCGAAAAGCCGTAAAATTCATCAAAACCTTGGCCAATTGGGTCGTGCGGATACTGCAGACCATTGTGCCATTTTCCAAACAAGCCATTGTTGTAACCATGAGGCTTTAAACGTTCAGCCAAAGTCTCAATGGAGCTATGCATTTTCTCGCCGCCGCGAGTCACGTGGAACACCCCTGTTTTTAGATAATGCTTGCCCGACAGCAGGCTCGCTCGAGTGGGCGCGCACACTGCGCTGACATAGAAGCGATTGAAGCTCACGCCCTGCTTAAATAAGTTATCAATAGTTGGGGTCGAGATTTGAGTATTACCGGTAAAGCCTAAATCGCCATAGCCTTGGTCGTCAGTTAGAATGAGCAGAATATTGGGTTTGGACTGCGTTTTTTTCTTTAGTGCAATGGGGGTTTTAGCATCTTCTGATGGCCCTTGTGTACAGCCAGCCAAAACAAATAAAGATACACTCACCCAAAAAAAAGAAGATAGCTGTGATTTCATAAAAACGCCCGCTGTGTCAATTTACTAAAAGTTAACATTAGTACGGTTTTTCGTTTTTGTGAAAATGCATATTTAAATTATTAATATTGCTTTGGCGCTTTATTTCTTAAAAATGCGCAGAGCAATATAAGCCATAGGGAAATAAGCAAGAATCAAATCGACGGCTTCAAACCAAAGCGGCGCAGGCAGTAAAATCACGTTCATCAAGCCTCCCAAGAAGAAAAAACCAGCCACACCATATGCAAACGCTTTGTGATGACTTGCACAAATTGCTAAGGCCACCATTGCGCCCACAAGAGTACCTAGCGCGTGCGCGAGAAAAGGAAAAAGGTAGTGTTTCGGCTCAAATAAATGGATGCTAGCTTCTAGGCCTTCCATGGTCGTATTGTCGACACCAGCAGGCGGCGGTAACACCGAGCCGCTAATCATTATTAGGCCCATGTTAACAATTGACCCAATGACTAAACCCAATAAAACCGCGAGTATATTTTTAACAATGGGACTCATCTTTTAATCCTCAAATATTCTTATGCTACGCTTTGTATTTTTCGTGCTAACGTAGCTTTACACTAACACTATACCAACAAACTTGGGCTCACAAGTGTTAATCAGTATGCTAAATCCATCAGTTCTATTGTCGAAGGAATAACCAATATATGCGATTGCTTCCACTTTCTTACTTGCAAAATCTCACAATGCTCTGCCTTTTGTTTGCAAGCACTCACATACATTCTATCTCTTATCAAGACATAAAAGAAACGCTGAGCAATAGCTTGGAAGTGAGGGATGTTCGCTACTATGATTCTTCTGTAAAACTATCGGCTCTACCCAGCGATTGCAAAGATAGGTGCAAGCTAGATATTCATGTTCCCTCGCGCAAAAACAGTGACGAACTACCTGTACTCGTTTGGTTTCATGGTGGTGCGCTAAAATTTGGCGACAAACATATCCCCGAGCGCCTCAAAAACCAAAACCTAATCGTGGTCTCAGCCAACTACCGCTTATATCCGAGTACATCTCCTACAGAGATCATTAAAGACGCTGCCGCCGCAGTAGCATGGACTTTTGCCAATATTGAGCAATTTGGCGGAAATACTGAACAAATATTTTTGTCGGGCCATTCAGCAGGTGGTTATTTAGCAGCAATGTTAACGCTTAACGACGACTTGCTTTCTCACCATAATATTCAAACATCGCAAATTGCAGGGGCCATTCCTTATAGCGGGCACACTATTACACACATGACCGTTCGTGAAGAACGAGGCCTTGGTGAGACTGACCTTGTTGTAGATGAATACGCACCGCTTTATTATATTAAAAAAGACACACCGCCCATCTTGCTTATCACGGGCGACCGGGAGCTAGAGCTCCTTGGACGATATGAAGAAAATGCATATTTTTGGCGAATGATGCAAGTTGTCGGTAATAAACAAGTCGAATTATTTGAGCTCGAAGGCTATGGGCACGATATGTTGGAGCCAGCACACCCGCTCACTTTGCGGTTTATCGAGAAGGTCTTAAATAAGGTCGAAGAATAAAATCTTTATTTTATCTCTATCCTAAAACTAGCACCTTGCTCATTCTCGATAAGAATTGCGTCATTACTTTCACTTAGCGCCATACTGGTTACGTAAACCTCTTGTACATCAGTCTCTAGTTCTGGCGTAAAGGTAATTGTGTAAAGCGCTTTAGTCCACAACACTTGTCCGTCTGCTTTGGTGGCATTTAAGGTGGTTATTGCTTTTGTGTTGTCTTCGTTTTTGGCCGTGCTCACCATGTATTGAATATCTTCAAAGAAGATAGGGGCAATATCGGGTGGAGCCAAGCGTTTTGCAGAGATTGTTGGCGCTGCGTTGTTGTGATTAGGCGGTAGTGGTAAATCGTTCATGGCATCAAGTCTCGGTTTTTGAGTGGATGTTTGAGTGTCTTTAAGTAATGGCTGATGTGCACAAGCCTGAACACATATGAGTCCAGCAGCTATTACTATGATACGTACAGACGCTAATTGATTCAGGCTAATAATCATCGTTTTCCATATTAAAGCATTCTGTTCATTGCAGCGACGCTCATGGCACGTGCAGCATTACAACAAAAGTAACCCCAAGAGTCTGCATTTTCCATAGCTTGACGCGGAGTGAGTTTGTCATCAGGTGTTAAACCGTTAAAATCGTATGCATGATCGCTTGTGCCGAGTTCTAAATGTGTAATTTCATGAATAATTGTTTGCGCGCACGTCTCAAGCAGTGGCAAGTAACTATTGGTGAAGAAGCTATTCTCAATATAGATAATTGGCAGACCCTCGTGCCTACTACCGAACACAAACGCCATCGCATTAGCTAATCGCTGATCGTCAGCGTTCGTTGAGTTGCGTAAGCTCGGCATGTCAGTAAAAATAATCTTGTTTGAGTTTAATACAGCAATAATTCTGCGAAGACCTGCGATGAGCTCGTTAATGTAACGGTCAACACGCGCATCACTGCGAGTGGGCCCGGTAAACCAGCGCCTGACTAATCTTCTGCCGCGAGAAGTTGACGATAAAGATGCGAGTGTTAATTCTCGTAAGGCAAGTTGACACCAGCGTAATGCGAGATTGGTTCCGGTGCCTAACAATTGTTTTTGTTGAGCGGTAAAACGTTCGTTTGTATCTTCTAAACGCATATGCAATCCGAGTGGACTGTCTTTGTGATTATATAGCTCATTTGACACATAATGGTTATACATTTGCGGAATTGATACCACCCAAACAG
>CAZXTD010000089.1:0-6020 GCA_964643575.1 uncultured Glaciecola sp.
ACAAAAGGTTGATCAATAAAACCAGGATCGTCATATCTGTCTATTGACGCTCTAAATGCAAACGTTTCGCTTAAAGGAGCGTTAACAGTGAAACCTAGATCTGTGCCGATGCTATCACTTTCGTTTGTGCTAAATACGTCAGTTCTAAGATCAATAGTATTGCCGTCAAAATTTGGCTTTACCGGAATATAACGGATAGCGCCACTCAGAGTGCCTGCGCCATAAAGCGTACCTTGTGGTCCAAGCAACACTTCGATGCGTTCAACATCGTTAATACGTAAATCGACAGCTAAAGGAATTTCACCTAAATACGTGGCAACTGTACCGCCTTGAGTGTTACCGTCGCCTTGCCCGAGAGGGTCAGCATTAATACCACGAACAATAATCGGATTACCGTTACGACCACCTTGGTCAATTGCTACAATACCCGGTACAAATCTGAGTGCTTCAGAAATGTCGCCGATACCCTGCTTTTCGAGTTGTGCACCGTCCAGCGCAGCTATGTTAATAGGTACATCTTGGATGGAGCCTGCTCGGCGAGTCGCTGTTACAGTGATGCTCTCAATTTGAGAAACGGCTTTGTCTTCTTCAGTTTGCGCTACTGCTGGCATTGCAATAGCACTGCCTACAACTGACAAAGCAACTGCTTTGGCAATCAAAGAGGGTGTAAAACTTTTGTTGTTCGTCATCTAAAATTCTCGTGTTGTTATTGTATTATCACAGCCCAACTGCAAGCATTGCGTAACTATCAATATGCCTTGTGTTTTGCGCGATGTGTGTGCGTTGTTAATTATTATCATTTTTCAAATGGTGTTTACTCAGCTAAAGGAATTGCAATAAGCATTCCCGTCGACAAAATCAAACGTCTATATGTAAGCATCTGTTTTACATAATTTAATTAAATATATTTACGAATGTAAGTCATCCTGAGCAGCAATCTCTCAATATAATTGCACCATATTGATTCAGCTTGCACATATTAAGTGCGAGCCCTTAATAAATCAATGCTTAGTTCTTAAATGAAACCGAAGGAGGTATCTGCAATGGTGGCTTTAGAGAAATATACGAATATTTGTCAACATAAAAAAAGAGACTATGTCGATAGTCTCTTTTTTATGCAATACACTTAAACGAACATGGCGAATTTAAGCTAACATGCCGCCATCTACAATCACGCTGGCACCGGTTGTATAACTAGAAGCATCAGACACCAAATACAATACTGTACCCGCCATCTCGTCGGGGTCAGCCACGCGTCCTAATGGAATGACTTTTAGAGCTGTTTTCAAAATTTTATCGTTTGTGGTTAACGCAGACGCAAATTTTGTATCCGTTAGGCCTGGCAATAAAGCGTTAACACGAATGTTTAGCGGGCCACACTCTTTTGCAAAAGACTTTGTCATGCTGATTACCGCTGCTTTAGTAATGGAATATATACCTTGCATATCGCCTGGCACAATACCATTTACCGATGCAGTATTTAAAATAACCCCTGCGCCCTGCTCTCGCATCATCTTACCTGCCGCTATCGACATGAAAAAGTAGCCACGCACATTAACATCTACTGTTTTTGCATAAGCCGCTTCGTCGGTATCAAGAATATGACCAAAATAAGGATTTGCAGCCGCATTATTTACCAAAATATCGATACGCCCGAAGGTCGTTTTAATATGCGTAAAAATAGCGTCGATTTGCGCCATTTCACCTACATGACAAGCGAAAGCAGAAGCTTTGCCGCCATCAGCAACAATGCTGTCGGCAACCGCTTGGCAGGCATCAATTTTGCGGCTCGACACAATAACATGAGCACCACGAGAAGCAAGCAAGCGAGCAATAGACTCGCCAATGCCGCGGCTGGCGCCTGTAACAAGCGCAATTTTACCACTTAAATCAAATAAATCTTTCATCTGTATTCCTTAACAAATAGCTCGCAGCAACAAGCGCGAGCCTAGGTTTATTAGGCAAGCATGCCGCCGTCTAACGTAAATGCATGACCATTCATAAAGCTGCTTTCGTCACTCGCTAGCCATGCTATTGCAGTCGAAATTTCTTCGACTTTACCTAAACGCCGCATAGGACTTGCTTTAACAATCGCTTGTTGTCCGCGCTCATCAAGCTTAGCCATAGTGTTTTGTACCATTGGCGTGTCGATAAAACTTGGGCAAACCGCGTTAAAACGCATATTGGCTTTTGCATATTCGAGCGCCGCCGATTTAGTGAGTCCCATAACGCCATGTTTTGACGCACTGTAGGCTGATATTGCAGGAGATGAACGAAGGCCTGCAACCGAGGCAACGTTAATCACATGCCCCCCACCCTTTGTTGCCATGCAAGCAATTGAAGCTCGCATACAATGCCATACACCTTTTAAATTTACGGCAATATTTCGGTCAAAATCATCGTCGCTAAGTTCATGCATTGGTGCTGGCTTATGGTCAATGCCGGCGTTGTTAACAACAACGTCAATTCCGCCAAGCTCAGCCATAGCATAAGCAAACAAGGCTCGCACTTCATCGCCGCTGCTTACATCCACTTTTTTAAACAATACAGTATTGCCAGCATCAGTGCCTTGTTTAGCAACTTGCTCACCTAGTTCGGTGGATAAATCGCCAATCACCACTTTTGCGCCACGCTCAGCCAATAAAATTGCACTGGCCGCACCAATACCTGACGCACCACCGGTAATTAATACTCGTTTTCCCACTACATTAGCTGCTGGTGTCATATTACTCTCCTACCTTGAGCACTAGTTTGCCAAAGTTTTCACCTTTGAAAAGCATCATTAAGGTGTTCGGAAAGGTTTGAATGCCTTCTATAACATGGTCTTTAACCTTCATCTCACCCGATTTGATCCAGCCAGCAATGTCTTTCATGGCTATCGGATATTCTTTCACATTATCGAATACAACAATGCCTTCCATACGTGCACGATTAACCAATAAAGACAGATAATTGGAAGGCCCTTTAACTGGTGTTGTGTTGTTATATTGACTAATAGCGCCACATATCACGATGCGAGCACGTAAATTGATTTGTGTGAGCACATCATCAAGAATGTCACCCCCTACATTGTCAAAAAACACATCGATGCCTTTGGGGCATGTTTGCTTTAATGCTTTTTTAACGTTTTCATTTTTGTAATCAACCGCAGCGTCAAAACCAAGTTCATCTACCAAGAACTTGCACTTTTCAGCGCCGCCAGCAATCCCCACTACTCGGCAACCTTTAATGCGAGCTATTTGGCCAACCAATCCGCCTACTGCGCCAGCTGCGCCAGAAACCACAACGGTTTCGCCTTCTTTGGGCTCACCACTTTTTAATAAGCCAAAGTAACCGGTCATTCCTGGCATACCAAGTACACCCAGGTAATATGAAAGAGGCGCTAATTTTTCGTCTACTTTGTATAAGCCCGTACCGTCGCTAATTGCATAAGACTGTACGCCGTTATAGCCGCAAACAAAGTCGCCTTCTTTAAAACCATCGTGCTTACTTTCGATAACTTTACCCACAGTGCCCGCACGCATTACATCACCAATTTGAACGGGTTCAATATAAGACTTGGCATCGTTTAACCAACCACGCATAGCAGGGTCTAAAGAAATATATTCCACTTTAACCAATAGCTGTCCATCTTGAATCGCCGGTAAATCAGACTCAGTAAATTCCCACGTGTCTGCAGTAGGTTCACCAAAAGGTCTTGCTTTTAATCGCCATTGTTTTGAAGTTACGCTCATTTTATTCTCCTTAGAACCATTGTGCTTGCATGTCGGTGCAAACTGAATTGTTTTGATTAAGTAACTCGATATCGCGTTGCACACTCGGCAACTCCCAATCGAGGAAATATTTAGCGGCTTGGATTTTGCCTTTATAGAAATTTTGTTTAACGCTGTTATCTAAGCTGGTTTTAGTCAGCAATTGTTCTGCTTTACTGGCTTGACGAATCCAAATCCAGCTCACTACAATTGATGAGAATATATTCATCAATGCTTGGGCATTACCAGTTAAGGTAATCGCTTTTTGTGTAGGCATCACTTGGCTCAAATGCACTAGTACCTCGTGTAGGTGTTCCATGTAGGGTTGAAGTTTTGAGGCAAGCGTGGCACTTTCTGGCGTATTGATTGCTGCCAAATCGCTCATAATCTCGCGCTTTAATATTTGAATACCCAAGCCCTTGTTTTGCAATAGCTTCCTAAATGATAAATCAAGCGCTTGAATGCCGTTTGTCCCTTCATGAATTGGGTTTAAACGGTTGTCGCGCCAAAACTGCTCTGAATAATATTCGCGCGTATAACCCGAGCCACCCAACACTTGAATACCTAAATCGTTGGCTTTAGGTCCGTACTCAGAGGGCCATGCTTTGAGCACCGGTGTGAGTAAATCTAATAGTTCACTTAATTCAGATTTCAAGGTGTCATCAGCACAGGTATTTATGCGATCAATAAGATTTGAGCCATATAGACAAAGTGAAATGCCGCCTTCGGTATACGCTTTTTGAGCAAGCAACATACGCTTCACATCGCCGTGATTGATAATGGGAGTGGCATCATCTTCGGGTTTGTTATTTGGTGCTATTCGGCCTTGGGTGCGATCTTTAGCGTAGTCCAAGGAATACTGAAACCCACGGTAACCTATCATGGCAGCACCAAAACCAACCCCTATTCTCGCTTCGTTCATCATCATAAACATGTACCGCAAACCAAAATGTTCTTCGCCCACTAAATAGCCATGACAATCATCGTCGTCGCCAAAGCTAAGTGCTGTGGACGTTGTGCCTCGGTAACCCAATTTATGTAGCAAACCAGCTAGGTGGACATCGTTGCGCTCGCCCACTGTTTGGTCAGCATTTAAACGGTATTTAGGCACTACAAAAAGTGAAATCCCTTTAACGCCGCCCGGGCCACCAGGTACTTTTGCTAATACAAGGTGAACGATGTTGTCTGACAGCTCGTGCTCACCGCCTGATATGTAAATTTTACTGCCCTTTACTCGGTAAGTACCGTCGCCTTGCTTGACTGCCGTGGTTTTAATATCTGCTAAGGAAGATCCTGCATGTGGTTCGGTTAGCGCCATTGTGCCTGTAAAGTCGCCGCTTAGCATTCGCGGCATAAAAGCTTGTTTAACTTCTTCGCTAGCAAAATGTGAAATCACATTGATGGCTGCAGAAGTTAAAAATGGATAGGCTGTTGTAGACGGATTTGCAGCCATAAAATAGCCCGACAATGCGGTCATAACAGTTTCTGGCAATTGCATACCGCCATCTTCAAAGTCGTAGCGACCTGCAATAAAGCCTGCTTCTCTAAATGCATCAAAAGCGACTTTTACGTCATCAATCATACTGACTTTTTTACCGTCAAACTGAGGCTCATTTTTATCGGCAATGTGGTTATGTGGTAAAAACAAATTGCTTGCCATTTTGTTTGCTGTGTCGAGCACAGCGTCAAAGGTTTCACGGTTGTGTTCAGCAAATTTTTCGTGGTGGCATAAACTTTCTGTGTCGAGCAGGTCGTAGAGTTGAAAAGGAAGTTCAAAGTCATTAATTAGCGTATCGGCAGCCATAATATCCTCATTTTTGATTGATGAAAGGCATTACACCCTTATTCATCATAAATGTAACAAAATTGTTATTGCTCAATACTAGACTAGTTTGCTACATTACCCCATTGTCATTTATGACATATTTATGGTGATAAGTGACTCTCATTTATTTGAGTTATTTTAGTCCTTAAGCTTGGGTAATAATTGATTTAACGACTGAGTAGTCGCGCAGATATACCGTCATTGCTATTAAAACGCACCCCGTCATTGCCGCGAAGGCGGTAGTCTCCTGGGAACACTTCTGCGTTTAAAAAGCAAAAGGATATTTGGGGAGGTTCTCGCCTATGCGAGAATGACGGAGGAGGTGAGCGCGAGAATAACCGGCGAGCTCGAAAATCACAGTAAGAAAAAGGAGTCAATTTAAATGCCATATTACAAAACGTTGAAAGTCGTTATTTTGGGATTTGACGGTGTGCTGGGCAGCG
>CAZXTD010000089.1:6030-16395 GCA_964643575.1 uncultured Glaciecola sp.
CTTGATTTATTTTCCTTTACAGGAGTGAGTTGGCAGCGGTTTTTAGAGCAAGCGGTTGAACCTCGTTTTGATGTGCAAATTGCTAGCCTTCATGGTCTAGATATTCGTTGTAGTAATCGACTCATCATGAAGGCCCATTGCGATATAAAAGATATCCATACTTGTGATTTACTGCTTATCCCTACCATTGGTGATTCTGTCGATAAAACGCTTGAACTCAACGAAGCGCTTGTTCCTCATATAAAAAGACTAGCAAAGTCTAAAGTCGATATTGCAAGTAACTGTAGCGGCGCGTTTTTTCTTGCTAAGGCAGACTTACTCAATGGTAAGCTGGCAACAACACATTGGGGCTACGCCAGTAAATTTAAGGCAGACTACCCTTTGGTCGATTTACAAGAAAATCAGTTTGTCACGCAATCAAACAATTTGTTTTGTGCAGCCGGAGGCAGTGCCTTTTATGATTTAGGTTTGTTATTAATTGAACGTTATTGCGGCCGCGATATTGCCAATCAGGTGGCAAAAACACAAATTATCGATATAAAACGAGGTAAACAAAGTAGTTATACCAATTTTAAGTTACATCAATCACATGGCGATGCCTTGGTTAAAAAAGTACAAGAATATATAGACGAATATTATTGCGACCCGCTTCAAATAACCGAACTAGCTCGTTTAGTGAATATTACGCCGCGTACATTAAACAGAAGGTTTCAAGCGTGCATTGCAATGCGTCCCATCGAATACGTGCAGGCCGTGAGAGTGGAGCACGCAAAACGCTTGCTAGAATCTGGAGAGGTCAACGTCAAGTCACTTGCTGGTCAAGTAGGTTACGATGACCTATCCTCTTTTTCGAAACTTTTCAAACGATCCACTGAACTTTCGCCCAAAGAGTATCAAGACAAATTTTTGCGTAAATAGCACCCTTGCTCGATACAAATTATTAATACTCCTTACATTAGGACTCATTACTCGATTTGCGACCAAAAACCATCTTAATGTCGCTTTTAACTGAGCGTAAATAGCGTTTTAAGTCATCTAAAATAAAGTACAAAGACGGCACGAGCAGCAAGGTAATAATAGTGGCAAACAAAATGCCGAAGGCAAGCGATATCGCCATTGGAATAACAATTTGCGCCTGCAGGCTTTTTTCAAACATAATGGGTAGCAAACCCATAAATGTGGTAAGCGAGGTTAATATAATCGCCCTAAATCTCTGCGTACCCGCACTTATGACCGAGTCCATCAGCGACCGCCCTTCTTTGCGCGCTCGGTTCACAAAATCAACCATTATAAGCGAGTCATTTACCACAACGCCGGCCAAAGCAATGATGCCGCATATGGACAAAACGCTTACCGCTTTGCCCATTATCAAATGCCCAATAACCGCTCCGACTAAACCAAAGGGAATCACCGACATGATGATTAAAGGCTGAGAATAACTTTTGAGCGGAACTGCCATCAGCGCAAAAATCATCACTAGCGCAAAAATAAAGCCCTGTGCTAATGATACTTGCGCTTCACCTTGTTCTCTTGCATTTCCCTGCAGTTTGAAATCGACGTTAGGATAGCGTGACAAAAGCTCAGGTATCACTGTATCAACAACGTCTTTGGCGACATCACCTGGGTCAACAATATCTTTATTTACTTTTCCGTTAACCGTAATCGACCTCGCCCCATCTACACGAGTAATACTTGAATAGCCCTCTGCAAGACGCACATCTGCGACTTGGCTAAACGGAACGTCGTCACCGTTTGGCGCACGTACTCGCATATTCTCAAGATTGCCTACCGAATTACGTTCCTCTTTAGGGTAACGCACCATCACTTTTACTTCTTCGTCATCACGCTGTAAACGCTGCGCTTCTGCACCAAAAAAGCCGTATCGCACTTGCTGCGCTAGCTGCGATAGACTAATCCCTAGCGCTTCAGCCTCTGGTTTAACTTCAAGTTGAATTTCATCGCTGCCACCGCTAAACGAATCATTAACTTCAGTAACACCGTTATAAGCTTCTAAATAATTGCGTAGCTCTAGCGTAATATTTTTAAGCGACTGAATATCAGGCGAGCTAAACTCAAAAGATAAGTCAGTTCCACCTCCCGGACCACCCGGAGCACCAATATCAAGTGAACGCACGCCAGGCACTTCAGGAATAAACTCACGCCAAATTTCTTGAATTTGTTTGTCGCTTAAGTCGCGCGTTTCACCCTTTGTCAGTTCAATAAAAAGCTGCCCAGATAAAGCACCGGTATCGTAGGCTAATGTGTGCTTAATTACAGGAAATCCATATTCCTTGACCACCTTATCATTCATCTGCTGTGACGATACGAGTAATTCTTCTATAGCCAAGTCGCGTTGCCTAAGCGAAGACCCTGCTTCCATTTCAATACTCGCAATCATAAAATCTGACGGGATATTAGGGAAAAATACAAATCGCACTTGCCCACCCATAAACAGTGCAATCGTAATGGCAAACATCGCTAAAAACGCGGAGAGCGTTGTGTATCGATTTCGCACTGCTTTTTGTAAGAATGGCCCATATTTTTCGTTAATAAAGTATTGAATTCCTTCGTTCATTCGCTCACGGGCACGCTGGAAAATATTTGCTTTGTTCGGGTCATATGGCGTGACTTTCATGTGCGCCAAGTGCGCTGGCAGAATCAGTTTAGATTCAACTAATGAAAAAATAAGGCACAAGATGACTACCATTCCGATGGTTTTCCAAATCACGCCAAAGGTACCGCTCACCATTAGCATCGGTGAAAACGCAGCTATCGTTGTTAACACGCCAAAGGTAGCTGGCATCGCAACTTTTTTAACACCGCGGATTATGTTATCCATACTGTGGCCGTGCTTATCCATTTCGGAGTATGCGGATTCCCCCATAATGATGGCATCGTCGACCACTATCCCGAGTACCAAAATAAAGCCAAATAACGATAAAAGATTTATCGAAACCGCTATGTTATCCATTGGCATTAGCATCAATGCACCTAAAAAACATACCGGCAAACCCACCATTACCCAGAATGCGAGTTTGATTTTTAAAAACAGTGATAATACTAAGAAGACTAATATTGCACCTTGTAACATGTTGGTGATCATCATGTTCAAACGGTCAGATAAATAAAACGAGCTGTCGCCCCACGAATCTGCCTGTACAGTACTGGGTAATTCTTTGTTCTTTTCAACAAGGTACTTGTTCACCGACTCGGATATTTGCAGGGCGTTTTGATCGCCCACCGCTCGCACCCTAATGTTCATGGCATTTTTACCATCAAAACGTGCAAAGTTGTTGTCTTCAACAAAGCCATCGTTGATTGATGCGATATCGCCCACTAATAATCGAGTGCCGTCGGCACGATTTATCAAAGGAATACTCGCAAAATCCCAAGCAGTATAAGCTTGTCCCTTAGCTCGCAGTAATATGTCGCCATTTTCTGAACGAATCGACCCACCAGGAATATCGACAGAGGACCGTCTGATTGCAGCAACAACATCTTCAAACGTGAGGTCGTAAGCTTGAAGCTCTATTTCAGAAATCTCGACAGATACTTCGTAGTTTCGGTCGCCAAAAACAGTTACGTCCGAAATACCGGCTAGGTTGGCAATTTCGTTACGCATAGTGTTGCTAAGCGCTTTTAGTTCGCGCTCCGATACATCGCCATATACCGATACCCAAAGTACATCTTGTTGTGCTTTAATACGATAAACTACTGGCTTTTCAGTATTGGCCGGAAAAGTCGCAATCGCGTCAACTTGAACTTTTATTTCGTCAAGCAAATTTTGTACGTCGTAGCCGTCCTCAGCTTCAACGCTCACTGAGCCAACACCTTCTCGGGCAGTCGAGGTAATCTTTTTGATACCTTCAAGGTCTTTTATTGCTTCTTCAACCTTAAGAATAACCCCTTCTTCAACTTCTTGTGGCGCAGCTCCCAAATATGGCACTTGAATACTTATTACGTTAATCGTAAATTGCGGAAATACTTGCTTTTGAACTGACACAATGCCGAATATCCCGCCAAGTATAATCATAAACATAAGCAAGTTTGCCGCTACGCTGTTTCGGGCAAACCAAGCAATAATTCCGCTTTTAGTGTCGAGATGATCAATCATAATTTAACCTCACCTGACTGTGCGCTGGTGCTATCTGTACCTGGTGACGAACTATCATTTTGTGCTTCATCGTCACCAACAAATCTCACTTGCATACCGTCATATGGCGTCGAAACTGCGCTCAATACTACTTGATGATCAAGCGGCAAACCTCCGCTTATATACACAAAGTCTTCGTCTGTTCGCACAACGTTAACGCTGTTAATTTGGAGTTTTCGGTCGTTGTCTACTGACAATACGCTGCCGTCTAGGCGCATAACAAAGCGCGGCAGTTTAATTATATTTTCAGCCTTTCTGCCACTTACCTCGGCACTAACAAAACGCCCAAATTTCAATTCGCTCTGATGCTGTTGGCCTTTCAGATTATAAGGGTCTTCTACTTCCACTACACCATAAATAACGCGGCGTGCTTCGTCTAACACACCTTCATCGCGGACCAAATTGCCCTGCCAATAGTGACGTTTACCAGCAACATCTGCACTTATTGTTACCTTAGGTTGAGTCGTGCTTAAATCACCCAAATAAGAAACATCGTTGTCGGTCAGCGGCAGTCTTATTTCAGCAACGTCAGTTGAAAATACTTCACCTACTGAGCTCCCTGTAGAAATAAACTGACCTAAGTCTACGTTTCTACTTTTCACCAGACCGTCGTAAGGTGCTGTAATTTGAGTGCGTTCGAAGTTTCGTTGTGCGCGCGCTAAATTAGCTTTAGCTGCTTTTAAATTGGCTTGTTCACGCGCAAGCTGTGGTTTACGTAAGCCCAACTCTGGCGCAGTACCTGAATTTATTGAGCTCCATTCACGTTCAGCCACCCGTCCTCTAGCGATCTCTTCGTCCAAACTTGCTTGTGCTCTGGCAAGCTCAGCCTCAGCTAATAGCAACTCAGTTTCATAATCATCACTTTCGAGCGTAATTAAAACATCACCTTTGCTGAAAAAACCACCCTCATTAAAATTTTCGGCAATGGCAACCACTCTGCCGCTTACTTGCGAACTTAAGGTTGTTTGATTTTTAGGCTGCACAGACCCTTGTGAATACACTAAAAATTCTAGATCTTCAGAAAAGATAGGACGTGCATCAACTAAAAAAGCTTTTGTTTGAACTTCTTTCTTTTCTGGCTCTGGCTTTGACTTAACGATAACGATAGACAAAACAATCGCACCTACGATTATGACCAAAGGAATGAGTAATCTTTTTGCACTGCTGCTCATTTAACAACCTGTAATATTGGATAACGACAAGCTAGCGTCGTTCAGTTAAAACAATGACACACGATTTGTAAGGATTATACTCACTAATAGCCTAATGAGACTAGCGTTAAAGATTAAACAAATGTCAGAAAGACGCCTTTAAGTGTGTCTAAATGTTAATAGCAGATAAATAGTTAAGTTTTAAAAGGATTCCGCGACACTGACATATATCTTTACTTGTTAAAAAACTCTTGTTTTTCGTTAACATTTCTTAGTTGGTGTATGTAAGCGAATCTGCTTTTGATGTATGATTCACGCAAAATCTAACATCTCTTTATTAGGAATGCGTAATGGCTGTATTTGGTACCGTGTTTATGCCTCAAATGGCACTCACCACTTTTCAAAACAATCAATGGAGCGAAACTTCGATTGTTGACTCTAATAGTATAGCCTTGCACCCTGGTGCGCATGTTTTACATTATTCGAGTACTTGTTTTGAAGGTTTAAAAGCTTTTAAACATAAAGATGGCGGTATTTATGTGTTTAGGATGGACCAAAATATTAAACGGTTTACACAAAGCAGTGAGTTACTATCTTTGCCAGGTATCGACGCTAAACAAGTCGAACAGATGATATTAGATATTGTTAAGCAGTACGCAGGAGATGTTCCTGAACCTCCAGGTTCTATGTATATTCGTCCTACTCATATTGGCACCGAAGCTTCAATTGGAAAGGCTGCTGCCCCCTCTTTAGACTCCATGCTTTATGTATTGTTGTCACCTGTTGGCGATTACTTTACCGGCGGCGCTAAGCCCTTACGTTTGCTACTCGATGAAGACGGTATGCGCTGTGCAGCGCACATGGGCATGATTAAAAGTGGCGGCAACTATGCCAGTGCACTTGGACCAATACTTAAGGCACGTAAAGACGTAAATGCCGACCAAATATTGTTTTGCCCTAACGGCGACGTACAGGAGACCGGTGCGGCTAACTTCATTTTAATCGACGGTAACGAAATTATTACCAAAGCCCTTGATAGCTCGTTTTTACATGGGGTAACGCGTAGTTCAATACTCACCTTGGCAGCTGACTTAGGCATGACCATAAGCGAACGAGAATTAAGTGTAAGCGAGCTCTTAGAGCGTGCAGCAAAACCTGGCGTTGAAGCCGCTTTGTCTGGCACGGCAGCAGTGCTAACACCTGTTGGCACCTTAATACATAATGGCAAAGAATACGCAGTGGGCAATGGCGAAGCAGGCGCTACAACGTTGCGACTTCGACAAGCGCTCAACGATATCCAATGGGGCAAAGCTAAAGATACACACGGCTGGTTAACGAGAGTTAATTAATCTCTTCATTAACAAGCAAGCACAATAGGTGTTGAGTAAACGTGATGAAAAAAGACGACTTTTATAAAATGATAGAGTCACCAGAAATGCTCGACTATGGTGTCTATTTGCAATGCGACAAGCTATTAGACTGCCAAAAGCCTATTAGTGATCTTGCCACTCCCGACGAAATGCAGTTTCAAATTGTGCATCAAGTTGAAGAACTGTGGATGAAGCTGATTTGTTTTACCCTAGTCGATATCCTCGAATACATGGAAAAACAAAAGCATCACCGAGTAGTAACCTTGTTTGGTCGCGTGCATAAACTTCAACGAATGATGGTTGACCAACTCGATGTGCTCGAGACCATGTCACCTAAAGAGTACCAATACATTCGTCTTCAATTAGGCAATGGCAGCGGGCAAGAATCACCTGGCTTTAGAACACTCTTAAAGATGCCCGAAGAAATTTGGAATAGTTTTAATGCGTACTATTTAGATAACGGGCGTTTTACAATTGAGCAAATCTATGACGATGAATATGAGCACGACCACAAGTATGCAGTAGCTGAAGCATTAATAGAGTTTGATGAACAATTACAATTGTTTAGGTGGCGTCATCTATTTTTAATTCATCGTTCTATTGGGCTTGGCTCTAAGTCACTTAAAGGCAGACCTGTTGAGCTTCTTCAAAAAGGGGCAAACAAACGGTTTTTTCCAGAACTTTGGGATATTCGAAACACCATGACCGACAAATGGGGTGGCGAGTACGGAAAAGTTAGGCCTTCCATAAGTGGTAATAAAGCGGCTAAGGCCAATAAATAAGAAATTAGTAAGCAATTAATAGTGTGACGAGTTGCCAAATGAACGCAAATTACAACAAGACCAGTTCAAGCTATGCCAATTTGTTTGTTCCACAACAAGGTATCTACGCGCTTTCACACTCTGTTGGGCCGCTGACGCTTGCGGCTAAAAAAGCATTGGACGAACATTACTTACTACCCTGGCAAGACCTAGGTGGTGACGCTTGGCCTCACTGGCTCTCTCAAATAGACGATTTTTGTGAACAAGTTGCCCTTTTAATAAATTGTGAGCCTTCGACGGTTTGCCCTCAGCCTAATTTAGGTTCAGGGTTTTCAGCGTTTTTAGGCGCATTGAGTAAAAGAGAAAAGGCTGATGCTCATTCGCTAGAAAGAAATGTAGTTTTAATGCACAAAGACGCTTTTGCCTCTATGGGGTTTGTTGTGCAGGGCCTGAGTAAAACGTATGGCCTTAACCTTGTCCTGATTGAAAGTGACCCTAACGACCTCGATGCTTGGACACAGGCACTTGAAAAAAACCAAGTATTAGCTTGTTTGTTTACACATGTTCACTCTAATACATCAGTAAAATCAGACCTAAAACGACTATGTGAATTGGCACACGCCCACAACAGTTTTGCATTAATCGATATTGCGCAATCCGCAGGCATCGTCGAAATTGATGTTAAGGCGTTGGACGCAGACGCAGTATTTGGGTCTTGCGTTAAATGGTTATGCGGTGGCCCTGGTGCTGGTTTTATGCAAGTAAATGCACCATTAAATAGCGAATTAGCGCCCGACCCTATTGCTTGGTTTTCCCATAAAAACCCCTTTGAATTCGATATTGAACACTTCGAATTTGATGATTCTGCGCGCCGCTTTTGGGGTGGTACGCCTAGCGTGGCGCCATACGTGATGGCGGCTGCGTCGATTAAGTGCATGCGCGGCTTAGGCACTAGCACCGTGGTTACGCATAACCATTCATTGCGCCAGCATTTACTGAATTCGCTGTCTGCAAATAATCAAAACCGTCAATTGATAGACAAACTCGATCAACTCGGCGGAAGCTTGTGCCTTGAAGCTCAAAACGCAGAGCGAACACATAAAATGCTAGCAGAAAATCAGGTACGATTTGACGAGCGCAATACAATTTTCAGGATTTCTTTGCATTTAACGAATACGCTAGAAGACGCGGAGATTATCGCTTCGTGCTTTAATGTATAGCAACCTTTAATGTTTGCTATACATTAAAGCAACCAAATAAGCTTGCAATTTATTTGGTGACATCCTTTGATATTCCATTCGACTTTTACGCAAGATAAGGTACGATGCACGCCATAAAAAATTGATGCTACAAAAGGAAGTTATGAACAAATTTATTAGGGACAGATGGGCATTATTGATGATTTGCTTTGGCTATAGCGTGCTTTCAATCATACAACACGATGAAAATACGACAGAGACGCTTGTTAAACTTTTCATTTTTATCGTAGTTGTTCCTGTACTCGGCTATCTTTTAGACACTAAATTCAAATACAAATTTAAATATAGAAAATCAGGCCCATTGTCTATTTATAAGTCACCGTTAATCTGGATAGGAATTCCTGTGTTAATTATACTTATTTTCACGTTTATATAATGTGTAAATAAAAGAAGTCAAGCAGCATCAAGCAAATCCACGCTCAAACAAAAAAGCGCTAAGTATTTCTACTTAGCGCTTCTTAATATTTCACATAAATCTAGCTATTAAAGCGCTGACTCTAGCTTAGGTAACTCGTCAAACAAATCACCCACAAGACCATAATCAGCTACCTGAAATATAGGCGCTTCTTCGTCTTTGTTAATCGCAACAATAACTTTAGAGTCTTTCATGCCAGCTAAATGCTGAATTGCGCCTGATATGCCTACTGCAATGTAAAGCTGCGGGGCAACAATTTTACCTGTTTGCCCTACTTGCATGTCGTTCGGCACAAAACCAGCGTCGACTGCAGCACGCGATGCGCCAATAGCTGCACCAAGTTTGTCGGCTATGCCATTAAGCAAGGCAAAATTTTCACCGTTTTGCATACCACGGCCACCTGAAATAATCACTTCGGCAGCGGTTAATTCAGGACGTTCTGATTCGGTTAGCTCTGCTGATACATACGCTGACTTATCTGTCGTTTTAAGCTCATCAATTGACTCGACCGCAGCGTCACCGTCGTTAGCGGCTGCATCAAAAGCGGCTGCACGCACCGTCACCACTTTTTTGTCATCCGACGATTGCACGGTAGCAATGGCATTTCCCGCATAAATTGGCCTAACAAAGGTGTCGGCAGATTCTACTTTAATAATATCTGATATTTGCGCAACATCGAGAAGTGCAGCAACACGCGGCATAAAGTTTTTGCCCGTTGTAGTAGCCGCTGCAAAAACATGGCTGTAGTCGGCTGCAAGCTCAGTCACTAAATCGCCAATATTTTCAGGTAGTTGATGCTCATAAACAGCGTTATCAGCAACTAGTACTTTACTCACACCCGATACTTTTGCAGCTTGCGCAGCAACATCGGCACAATTTGAACCAGCAACTAATACCACAATGTCATCACCCGCCACTTTAGCGGCATGGACTAGTTTGTTCGTTTCAGGCTTTAGGTGCACATTATCGTGCTCTGCATATACTAAGATACTCATGAGATCACCTTTGCTTCGTTTTTCAATTTTTCGACTAGTTCATCTACGCTCGCTACTTTAACACCGCCTTGGCGCTGCTCGGGTGGTGTTACTTTCAATAATTTAACCTTAGAGCTTAACTCAACGCCTAGGTCACTTGCCTGCTGCACGTCAATAGGCTTACGTTTTGCTTTCATAATATTTGGCAACGATGCGTAGCGCGGTTCGTTTAAACGTAAATCTGTGGTCACAACTGCGGGTAAATTTAATGCAACTGTTTGT
>CAZXTD010000090.1:0-3761 GCA_964643575.1 uncultured Glaciecola sp.
ATTGCTATTGAATGTCACTGCTAAAGATTTATACAAATGGTTAAAAGCCATACACTCTGGCGCTATTGTGTCTACTGATGGACTAAACACTTTATCTGAGTCTGCGGGTAGTCAGGCTTATCTAGGGAATGTGAACTGGAAAAATGGGAGCATTATTGAGCATCACCACCATGGGTCATCCGGTAACTTTGAAGCCACTGTGAGATATTACAAAGATAAAGAACTGTATATCGTAATTTTAACAAATCAAAAAAATGGTAATGTTTCGAAAATTGCAGATAAATTAATAGATTTGGTGGAACAAACGACCAGCGCAGAAATAGGTAATTAACTGCGCCAAAATGTGGGCGAAAATAGCACTAACAAAGAAAATATCTCAAGACGACCAAACAGCATTGCCACCATCAATAACCACTTTGCGCCATCGCTAACTGCAGCATATGTGCCCGCAACCTGCCCCAATCCGGGGCCTAAGTTATTTAAAGATGCAGCAGTAGCCGAGAACGCAGTGATATCATCAAGGCCTGTACCAATCAAACCAATCATAATAAATACAAACACAATGGCATAAGCGGCAAAAAAGCCCCAAACGGCTTCAACGACTCGACCCGGCATTGCGCGGTCGCCCAGTTTTACTGAATACACCGCTTTTGGATGAATTAAACGGTCGACCTCACGTTTGCCTTGAATAAATAGCAGCAGCACGCGGATAACTTTTAAACCACCGCCAGTAGAGCCTGCACAGCCGCCAATGAAGCTAGAGAATATTAATAGAATAGGCAAAAACGCAGGCCATGAAGAAAAGTCTGTAGTGGCAAAACCAGCGGTTGTGCTAATTGACACAGCTTGAATAAGCGCCTGGTCGAGCGCTACTTCAGCAGAATCATAAACCGAATAATTGACCAACACGATAAAACAGATAGTAACCAATACAAATTGAATAGAGAAAAAGGCCTTGCACTCAGGATCTTTAAAGTAATTGCGGATATTCCGCCCGCTTACTGCAGCGTAGTGTAATGAAAAGTTAAGCGCCGCTATCCATAAAAACACAACGCATATAATGTTAACTGCCGCACTATCAAAATAACCAAGACTGGCGTCATAAGTTGAAAACCCGCCTATTGCGATGGTTGAAAACGCATGACAAACAGCATCAAACACACTCATACCCGCCACCCAATAAGCAACGCTGCATGCAATGGTAAGCGATAAGTAGATGTACCAAAGATGTTTTGCCGTATCGGCAATACGAGGGGTCATTTTTGAATCTTTGACCGGGCCAGGAGTTTCGGCTCGGTACAACTGCATGCCGCCTACGCCTAATATAGGCAGTATAGCGACGGCTAAAACGATAATACCCATGCCGCCTAACCACTGCAATTGCTGACGATAAAACTGCACAGCTTTGGGTAGAAATTCGATACCTTCAATTACAGTCGCACCAGTGGTGGTTAAGCCAGAAAACGACTCAAACACAGAGTCGGTAATACTCATTTCAGGTTGGTCGAGTAAAGCGAAAGGCAAAGCACCAAATGTTGCCAGTACGGTCCAAAAAAGTACCACAATCAAAAAGCCTTCTTTCGCCCGTAAATCGGCTCTATTGCGGCGGTTTGGATACCAAAACGCGATACCTGTCACTAAACTAAAAACAAACGCAACGATAAACGCTAAGCCGCCACCATCTCCATATATTAGAGATATCACAGCGGGCGGCAACATGGTCACACTAAATAGCGCCACCAGCAGGCCTAAAATCCGAATTATTGCGCGATACTGCACTAAATGTGCACCTCTTTTTATTATTAGATTGTTTAGTGATATGCGATGCCTTTACCGTAGCCTTTTAAAAAAAGCCAATTGTAATGTTCACGTCTTCACCCTACCGAACATTGTAATCACAAGTGATAGTAATTACATGCTTTTGTTTTACTCAACTTTTATTTTAAGTGCCAGCTTGCTTTACAATTAACCCAGGCAAAGCCAAGTCCTTTTGCAAAAACTGAACTTTAGTCTCAAATTCAATGCCAACTCAACTTATTTAGTTATAACTCATTGAACAAAAAAGACAAAAATATTAATTTATTTTTTGCTTGGCAGACGTAAAATTTGTGTTAAATTTGTAGGATAGCGCAAGCGCAAAGCAAAGCGTTTTTAACTTGTTCAGGTATCCAGTTAGCAAGTTAAGCAAATAAAAATAATAAAGAATATGGAAATGTTGGACACCAGCCTGTTTTATTCCACATCTTAAGCACATATACTTTTATCCTTATGATAAAGGTAGGCTTTTTATGCCTGCGGCTTGGCTTATTAACAAAGTTATCCACAGACAACCAAGCATAGAAATGTCGTATACTGTAACAAAATCAAACACTTATTTTTAAAGTCTCATCTAAAAAGGTTATTTATGCACACACAAAACGGTTCACCTTTAGTTTTAGTCGATGGCTCCTCTTATTTATTTAGAGCGTTTCATGGTTTGCCGCCATTAACTAACTCAAAAGGCATGGATACCGGTGCAATTTATGGTGTGGTAAATATGCTCCGGTCTCTAGTTAAAGACTATGAACCCAGTCACATGGTGGTGATTTTTGACGCCAAAGGAAAAACCTTCAGAGATGAAATTTACGACCAGTACAAAGCCAACCGCCCGCCAATGCCTGACGAGCTAAGAAGCCAAATAGCGCCCCTACATAAAATTGTTGAAGCAATGGGTTTTCCTATGATTGTCGAGCCTGGTGTGGAAGCTGATGACGTTATTGGCACGTTAGCGAAACGTGCAAGCGAACAAGAAATACCGTGTGTTATTAGTACAGGCGATAAAGACATGGCACAACTCGTTAATGAACATGTCACACTCATCAATACCATGACACGTACCAAAATGGATATAGAAGGCGTGGTTGAAAAATTTGGCGTGCCAGCTGAGCTTATTATCGACTTTTTAGCGCTCAAAGGCGACAAGGTAGATAATATTCCGGGCGTACCGGGCGTTGGTGATAAAAGCGCAGTGGCAATGCTTAATGGTATTGGTGGTGTGCATGCCATTTACGAAAACCTCGATAAAATCGAAACACTGGATTTTAGAGGCGCTAAAACTATGGCGAAGAAAATGGCAGAGTTTAAAGAACAAGCGCTACTATCATACGAACTTGCCACAATCGCTACCGAACTTGAGCTAAATGTAGAACTTGACGCCCTCGCCTTAAAAGAAATGGATAAACCACTTTTACGCGACATGTTTGCAGAGCTTGAGTTTAAACGCTGGTTAAGCGAAGTAAGCGACAGCGACACCTTGGCCCAAGCCACGAAAACTGCGAAAGAGGCTGAAGGAAAAACTGGCGAAGCGACTGAGGAAGAAACGCTTGGCGCACCCATCGATACCAGTAAATATATCACTGTGTTTAATAAAGAAAGCTTCGAGTCACTCAAACAAAAACTACAAACTGCTGAGTTTTATGCCATTGACACCGAAACCACCAGTATCGACTATATGCAAGCAGAGCTGGTGGGATTTTCGTTCGCTTTTGTAGACGAAAGCGCGTATTACCTACCGCTAGCTCACGATTATTCGGGCGCACCTGAACAACTCGATCGCGACTGGGTACTCAGCGAATTAAAAACGATTCTTGAAGATGTTGCGCCTAAAAAGGTTGGGCAGCATATAAAATACGACAAAAACGTACTGGCTAATTACAACATTAACTTACAAGGCATTTTATGCGACACCATGCTTGCCTCGTACGTGCTTAACAGCACTGCCA
>CAZXTD010000090.1:3771-16252 GCA_964643575.1 uncultured Glaciecola sp.
CCTTCAACCAAATAGAATTGGAAGTAGCAGCCAAATACGCTGCCGAAGATGCCGATATAACGCTTCGTTTATACCTTGCCCTTAAAGGCCTACTTGAAAAGCAGGAAGGATTGAGCGAACTTTTAAATGACGTAGAAATTCCACTGTCGGCAGTCCTATCTCGTGTTGAGCAAACGGGTGTATTAATTGATTCGCAAAAATTAGCTCAGCAAAGCCAAGACCTTGCCAAACGAATTGTAGAGCTCGAAAACGAAGTACATTCACTGGCCGGTGAAGAATTTAACTTAGGTTCGACTAAGCAGCTACAACATATATTGTTTGAAAAATTAGAGCTGCCTGTTAAAAAGAAAACACCAAAAGGAGCACCGTCAACCTCTGAAGAAGTACTTCAAGAACTCGCCCTAGAATATGAGTTACCGGCGCTTATTATGGAATACCGAGGCTTAACTAAACTTAAAAACACCTACACCGACAAACTGCCGAAGATGATTAATCATCGGACTAACCGCGTGCATACCTCTTATCATCAAGCGGTAACAGCAACGGGCAGATTGTCATCTACCGATCCTAATTTACAAAATATTCCAATCAGAAATGCCGCTGGGCGTAATGTACGGAAAGCCTTTATCGCACGAGACGGATACAGGGTTGTAGCAGCAGATTATTCTCAAATTGAGTTGCGTATTATGGCACATTTGAGCAAAGACAAAGGTTTGTTAAATGCTTTTGCTAATAATATTGATGTGCATAAAGCAACGGCGGCTGAGGTTTTTGGCGAAGCCTTAGAAGATGTCACCGACAATCAAAGACGCAGCGCAAAGGCCATAAACTTTGGATTAATCTACGGTATGTCAGCCTTCGGCTTGGCCAAACAACTGAACATATCTCGACACGATGCCCAGCGTTATATGGATACCTATTTTGAACGCTACCCTGGCGTACTCACGTATATGGAAGACACCCGAGCCAGCGCGAAAGAAACGGGCTATGTGAGCACTGTGTTTAATCGCCGTTTGTATTTACCTGATATTAAAGCCACTAACGGGGCTCGCCGTGCAGGTGCCGAGCGCGCTGCGATTAACGCGCCAATGCAAGGTACCGCTGCAGATATTATCAAAATGGCGATGATTGAAGTCGATAAGTGGATGGCGTCATTGCAAGATAAATCGGATGTTGCCATGATCATGCAAGTACACGATGAATTGGTGTTTGAAATTAAGTCTGAAAAAGTCGACGAGTATGTACCCAAAATCAATAAAATTATGGAAACTTGTGTGTCTTTAGATGTGCCGCTTATTGTTGAAGCGGGCGTGGGTATTAACTGGGATGAGGCGCACTAACGAGCATATATTCGTAAAAAGAAAAAACGACCCAACGATACTGCTGTTGGGTCGCCCTCCTGAGGGATGCTTGCCGCTTTAATAAAAGCGAAACTCTCTCAAAAGTAAGGTCAAAACATTAGCCTTCTGCTAACTCCGCATCTGTTTTAGATTTAATATCAATCCAATTAGTTTCTGCGGTTTCGATAAATCCGTCGGTATTGCTTAACCAACGCTTTTGTACATCGCTGTTTAAGTTGAGATACAACTTATTGTCCACAATTTTATATGCCGTAGGGTCGGTATCAAACTTTCTTTCCATGGTGACACCAAAGGCACAAAAACCACCATACTGAGGCGCATATTTTTCGGGGTTCTGCCTGAACATGTCGCGATTTTCGGCGCTTGTGAACTGATAAATAGCGTTTTTATAAGTGGCCGTGAATTCTGCAGAACCCTTCTGCGCTGCACCTGCAGTGAAATACGAAACGGTGTCATAACCTTTTATCGCAAGGTCGTTGGTGTTTGCATTTACGTCAATGTCGGCAGCAAATGTAAAAGAACTAAAAGCAAGTGCAGTGGCTACGGCAGAAGCGCGCAATAATGTAGAAAGTTTCATAAATCTTATCCTCAAAATAAATAATGTATTTGTTTGTATCACGGTGAATAAGACAGGCTTTTAACAAGATTAATTGCAGCTAATCGTCTACAATTGAATACCAATCGTCCAGAACGAGTATAATATTGAAATATGGACAAGCTTTCTGAAATTTTAGTTAACGCTCACATTCAAGCAAAGGTGTTTTATAGCGGCAACTTGTGTGCTTTGAGTGAGTTTAACGAACCCGCAGGTAACCGCGGGCACTTGCATATATTTTATGAGGGTGAATTAAGCGTATCAGGAAACCAACTGCCAGCTATCAAAATAAAAGAACCCAGTCTTTTATACTTTCCCTTAGGTTCGCAGCACCGCTTATTGCCAGACCCAAACAAAGGGGCAGATTTGGTCTGCGCAAATATTGAGTATGGCGCACACACAATGCATTTTGTTCACCCTATTATTTCTTCATTACCGACTTTGATTCAAATTCCGATAAGTAAAAACCCTGACCTAACTATGGTTGCACAAATGCTGCTAAGCGAAGCATCTCAAGACAACAATGGAAAGCAGCTTATGATCAATAAACTTTGTGATATTTTTATATTGCATGTGCTGCGTTATGTGATTAACAGCACAGAGATACAACAAGGAACGTTAGCTGCGCTTGCAGATAAACGCTTAGCAAAAGCAGTGCTGGCCATGCACAAGGAGCCCGCTTATTCATGGCAAGTCGAAAGCCTTGCGCAGCTTGCACTTATGTCGCGGTCGGCCTTCGCATTATCGTTTAAAGAGTGTGTAGGGCAAAGCCCACTAGACTATTTAACGAGTTGGCGAATACAATTAGCACAGAAGGCGCTCTTAAGCGGAGATTCGGTGCATAGAGCTGCGAACACAGTGGGTTATGAAAATGGTTCAGCCTTGGCAAGAGTGTTTAAAAAGAAGCTTGGCGTATCGCCAACTTCATGGTTAAAAACAGCTATCAAGGCTACTTAAGCACAATCAAAGTCTATTGCTTAACATGCAACGCAGCTAGTGAATAGACTAGTGGCGCATTCCAGTTTATCGTAACTTCGTTGGTTGAATAGCTACACCAATCATCTAAAAAGCTTTTTGCTGGCAAATCCGACGGGTAGTCACAACCATCTTGCTGTTTAGGTTGAGGCCCTCCTGCTACAAAACCTGGAACTGGCGCAAGGATCCCATCGCTATAGGATTGGAGATGATGAGGGTCCATCACTGTTTTAGTACCAAAGCCAGTCACAAATGAAAAGTCAGTTGGGTTGCGGCCTAGTACATAATCTACCAAGGCGTTAGCGGCCACTTTATACTCTGCCTTAGGCACGTGGTTGTATGCGTTTAACAACAGCATTGCCTTATTCAATGCAACCGCGTTACTACCCCAAACAAAATCATTAGCTTGCATTGCCACCGCATATGCAGAATCTTTATGTTGCTGCACAATATTATCTGTGAAAACTAAAAAGTCTTGTTTTATTTGGGTATACAAATTCGCGTCGGCTTTCGACACAATCGCCTCATGGTTAAGCAAAGTCAAATAAGCCAGCGCTGAAACGTTCTGCCATGAAGGGACAACAAGTGCAGCACCCGGTTGGCTTTTAATGTTTTTAAAACTTGCTAAATACTCGGGGTCTTGCGTCAATACAAATAACTCAGCAGCTGCCCATAAGCGCTCATCATCGAACATTTTATCACCATACTCTCCAGTGTGAACATCATCAGGTTGTGTGTATTCGACCTCGGGATTTTTTTGAGCCCATTTCCAAGCATCGAGCGCTGCGTCTGCGTACTCTCTAGATAGCGCCTTGTGCGAGTCAAAAGCGCTGTACACGCGACTAGCGTTTGCCAGTACTGCCGCAAAATTGAGTGCTGCTGTAGTGCTTTTTTGAACGACATACCTTTGCTTATCCGCATCTATCGGCATAGACGCAGCAGAAAAATTAAGAGTCGTTAATTTATGATAAACGCCTCCATCATTTGGGTCTTGCATTGTCATCATCCAATCTATGTTCCATTGGATTTCATCTAATATATCGGGTAAGTCGTTGCCAGATTCGGGTATATTAATATCGCGTTTTTGGTAAAAGTTTGAAAAATGTGAATATGCTTCTAGCAATGTGTAAGTTGAGATACCGCTATTAACAATGTACTTGTTATAGTCTCCTGCGTCATACCATCCTTTTGGCGAACTGATCACCGTACCAGCAGGACGCATTTTATCTGCAGCTGACGTATGCACTTTTACTTGAGTATCTAAATGTCCTGCCTTTCTATGCCAAGGTGAAGCATATTTTTCTTCTAATGCGGTGCTTGCTCTATTGTAATAGTAAGCCTTTAAAGCCGCATCGTGAATTTCAACGAAAGCATCTTGCGATATATTCAATTCGACATCGCTATCAATACCGGCAACACGCAACCGATAATTGCCAGGGCGAGTTACAGCAGAAAAATCAGCTAAACGAACGTTTTCTTGTGAATACTCCCAATTTTTTGGTGACGATAATTGACCCGAATACATGACTTTTTTAGTGTTAGCGTCAATTATTTCAAATGTCTTTTTACCATCTGCAGGTACAACTGCCACTTTACTGTTATTGGGTAAAAAGCCTATTTGATTCAGCTTTATCAATGGAACGGCTTTTGGATCCGTATCAATACTAGAGGAGGTTCTTGCACAAGCCGCCAATGTACTCAATGTAATCGCGCCTATTAGCACGGCTGTATAAGTATTTCGAGCTGTTTTCAAAAGCTTTTTGCCTTGGTTTGCGTCTAAAAGTTAGTCAGATTTAAACTCAAGCACTTTCAAAATACAACACGAAAAATTCGAATTCCTTGAGCTGTTTTATTCATAGCCCCATGGAGTAGAGGGAAGTTCCACAGGTTCAGTCAAGTCAAACTCAACCCTAAACACTCTTCCTTGACGAATTAGCTGATAGCTAAATTTTTCTTTATACACAAACACTTCCCAAGTATTCCCAACCGACTGAGGAATGCCTAAATCAACAAAGAGCGTCTTAGAATATTGGTCTGCCGGAAAAGACTGCATATGATCATAACCTGCATCTAGGGTATGGCCGCCATACATGGTTAGCGGGTCGTTACTGCCATCAGGTTTACGATGGTCATGCTTAAGATTAATCCCGCTTCCTGTTTTGGTGAGTATCCAAGTGCGGGAGGCATCAGCCCCCACATGAAACGGAATTTGCAGCTGTGAGTCAGTGCATTTTCTGACATGCATTACTAGAGGCTGTTTAAAAGCATCACTGGGTTCGGTATCAACAACCACTTTGCCCGCAAAAGCTTTACCGCAGTGCGCTGCAATTAGACTAAAGAAGTTATCGTGGGTCTCTATTGACACTAAGGGCGCGGGTGATGCTCTTAACAAAGTGCTTATTACCGCTAGGAAAACGAAGGAAATTATTTTACGTATGCTCATTTTATTCTTATTTAAGTAGAGAATCGTTGAATTAAGTATAGTTAGATTGAAAGTAAAAACAATTAAGCGCGCAAAGCCTAGAAATAATTTTTGTATATGGCTATGCTTCGCAAACATATTTAAGGGTGTCGGTGACAATTGAAACTAACGAGCAGTTTGCATGAATAAGGTAACCATCTTAGACGGTGGAATGGGGCAAGAGCTACTGCATCGAAGCTCGCGCAAAGTGACGCCGATGTGGTCTGCAGATGTGATGCTAAACGAACCTCAGCTTGTGGCACAACTGCATGCAGATTTTATTATAGCAGGGGCTGATGTTATTACCCTAAATACTTACACCGCTACGCCCTCTCGCCTAAATAGAGAGGGTCACTTAAGTGATTTAAAGAATTTGCATAAAAGTGCGATGCAAGCAGCTCAACGGGCAAAAGATATCGCAAAGAATGAGACTGTTAAAATAGCGGGTTGTTTACCGCCTTTAGTAGCGAGCTATAAAACAGAAGCCGTTTTACCTTATGAGGCTTCACTCGCCGAATACCGACAATTAGTGGAACTTCAAGCGCCTTCAAGCGACTTGTTTATATGTGAAACGATGTCGTCTATCTCAGAAGCAAAAGCAGCTTGCGTAGCTGCGAAAGAAAGCCAAAAAGAAGTGTGGCTTGCTTTATCAGTGAAAGATAACCAACCTGATTGTTTGCGCAGCGGCGAGTCATTAATTACAGCAATTAATACGCTACGCTTATTCAACCCAGACGCTTTTTTGCTCAACTGCAGCAAACCAGAGGCTATCAACAGCGCATGGTCGGAGCTTGAGTCTTTATCTTGTAAAGTTGGCGCCTATGCGAATGGCTTTACCTCGGTCGAAAATTTGTATCCTGGCGATACCGTAAAGGACTTAGAGAGCAGACAAGACTTAGGCCCCGAAGCTTACGCTAAGCACGCTTTAAAGTGGATAGAAAATGGCGCCACCATCGTTGGCGGTTGCTGTGAAATAGGCCCCGCTCACATTGCTCATATTCATCAAGTAATTAAATAAGTTTATTTCAAATCGACAGATTCATTTTTGTATTGCTTTGAATACAAGGCTTGTTGGATGGAAAGTTAATTTGGGCAGCTCGGTTTCGTATGAGCTTGCCCTAAGCTACAAATTCCGCTAATTTACGAGATTATACGCACATAAATTAGGGATATTTGATGAAATTTGCAGTGCTTATTCTTACAAGTACTTTGTTGCTAGGTTGTGCGAGCAATAAATTTAATGAAAATGCAATTCTGTCATTAGAGCAACACAAAGGTGGTGATCATAAGTTAGTGTTTTCTCACGAAACCCTAGATTCACTTTTGTATGACGAAGAATTTAAAAAGCTCGAACAACCGTCGAAAGACTTATTCTCATTGAATAATGAGCAAATAGAAGCTTTCAAAAATTATTATTTTGACCCTAAACACGCAGATATTCGCAAACACATACGATTTGGTCACTATTTAGAAAGCGTCGTGTCTGGTTTTTCTTATCGCGGAGAAACTTATACTGCCCAAGAAACATTGTTAGAAGCGTCGGGCAATTGCTTGTCATTGGCTATAATGACAACCGCCTTAGCGAAGCTTGCAGGTTTAGAAATCAGCTATCAACATGTTGATTCAAGGCCAATTTACGCTAAACACGGCAACATTCTTTTACTTTCATCCCATGTTGTTACAAAGGTTTATGAGCCAGACGAAGATATCGCCAAAAAGCCTAATACGATAACGCTTAACCGCCCTCATGTTGTGATTGATTATTTCCCAACACGAGGTGCAGTTAAAGGGAGTAAAGTAGAAGAGCATGATTTTGTAGCAATGTACTATCAAAATAAAGCGACAAAGGCTTTGGTAGAAAAAGACTATGATGAGGCATACGCCTTTGTTAAAAAAGGATTGCTTAAAAGCCCTTCCAATCCTGAAACACTAAATTTATTAGGGGTGTGTTGTATAAAAATGTAGGTCTAGAGGCGAAAGCTGAACAGGTCTACGCTATGATGATGAAACATCACTTGCCATCTCTAAATACAATTGAAAATTACGCTCAACTACTTAAACGTTCTCAGCAATATGAAGAAGCTGAAGCATTGATGTTGATGGCCGATAAAATCGAAGATCAGAATCCATATCGGTGGATCACATTGGCACAAGACTATCTTACACAAGGGGATAACGAGTTAGCCCTTAGGTATGCGACAAAAGCCAAAAAGATGGCTCCTTACCTTCATGAGTCTCATTTTATTAGAGCACAGGCCTTGCTCCGTCTTAAAGGGCCTGAGCACAGTATGACTGCGCTCAAAAAAGCACTTGATTTAGCAGACAGCGATCGCGACCGAAGTACCTATTCTGCTAAGCTTTATTTTCTTAAAACGCAGGAAAACTAATTTATTTATGAGTAAACTCAAAATTTTGCAGCATCACTAAGCAATCTGTTACCGCAGTGATTGTTATTCTGCTGCTTCGCATTAAAAGGGGGGCTCAAATGCAATCAATATTACAAATAACAACTTTGTTGTTCACGGTTCTTTTTTTGTTTTCTTGCTCTGATATTGATAAGTCGCCTCAGCAGCCCGACCATACCTTCACCCCTAAGAATAATACGCAAACTTTTTCGAGTGTTAACGCTCCAAAAGTGCTGATAGATGAGGCACACAACAACTTTCACACTGCTAATGGACGTTATAGTGCATTTCGACAGGTATTAGTAAGCGATGGCTACACAGTTACGGCTAGCAAAAAAACTTTTACATTAGATAGGTTAAAAGACACCGACATTTTAGTTGTAGCTAACGCGCTAGATGCAAATAGAAAGGATTGGATGCCACCATTTGGAGATGCTTTTAAAGAGGCAGAGGTTCAGGCGGTTAAGCAATGGGTGACAAAGGGAGGTTCATTACTACTAATTGTAGACCACATTCCATTCCCAAAGGCTGCTGAATCATTAGCAAAATCGTTCGGTTTTGAATTCACTAATGGGCATGTTGATAGAGCAGTATTTAAAATCGGTGATGGAAGTCTCACCAAGCATGATGTTACCAAGTCGTCGAAGAACAACATACAGTTTAGTAATATGAACGACTTAAGTAGTTCTGACTCTCAGTATCTTAAGCAAATAAAGACATTTGGAGGCTCAGCTTTTACTCCACCCCAAAGTGCTCAATCTATTTTAAAGTTAGGCAGTTGGGCTTATTCTCGAACTCCAGAAATACCGTTTCAAATAAAGCCAGAAACCCCTAAGATACCGATGGACGGCTGGTCGCAAGGAGCTGTTTTAGAATTCGGTGATGGTCGGATTGCTGTATTTTCCGAAGCGATGATGTTTACTTCTCAATTGTACGTTCCGACAGGTGAGAAAATGGGACTAGTGTCAAAAGGCGCAGAAGATAATGAACAGTTCTTATTAAATATTATGCATTGGTTAAGTGGTTCAATTTAAACACTCAATTGACCCTACCATCCACAAGCCGTCGTTGGAAACAATAGACCTTAAATGAATTTTAAGTCGATTTTTGAAAAGCTTTGCCATATTCCAAGGCTAAACATCCAATTGCGCTCATAGCCGATAAATCTCTCACGTTGTTTGAATCATCTACAGCGCTGTGGAAGTTTGAAATTATGTTCTGTATATCTAATTCAGTCCTCGTTATCCTTCGGCTAACGGCCTCATAGCTTTCAGTCAGTTCAACTCTGATATGAACTACTACAAATTAGAAAATAAAACTTTTTTTAAAATTTATTTTATTCAGCGGGAACTTTTTTGTCACTTCACGGTTCTTATCTATGAATGTGTTGTTCTCCCTGAGAATATTGGGCCCCGTTTTGTGTGTTAACGGGGCTTTCTTTTTTTCAGCGCAAGAGGTTTATACATGTTCTTCACTAGCTAACGTCGTTTTTATTTACGCCTCACCCATTCCACCTGCTTCAATATTCAACCAAGCCGAAAGATGCTTTTCTGTTTCGGGTACGCCAAGTCCGTTTAGAGAGGAAAATACGTGAACCGTCACATCACCGTTAAAAGCGATACACGCTTCTCGCACCATTAACAACTGGCTTTTACGTTTACCTGCTTTGAGTTTATCGGCTTTGGTAAGTAGCACTAATACCGGTAAATTAGCACTGACTGCCCAAAAAATGAGGTCTTGATCGAGATCTTTAAGCGGATGCCTAATATCCATCAATACCACTAAACCCTTCAGACATTCTCGTTTTTGCAGATACTCTCCTAAAGACTTCTGCCATTTTTGTTTCATTGCAAGGGGTACTTTTGCATAACCGTAACCGGGTAAATCGACTAAACGACGACTTTCATCTAACTCAAACAAATTGATAAGCTGAGTTCGACCAGGCGTTTTACTGGTTCTGGCTAAGGTTTTTTGACGAGTGAGTTTGTTTAAAGCGCTCGATTTACCTGCGTTTGAACGGCCAGCAAAAGCGACTTCCCCACCGTCAAAAGGGCTTAAATGGGAAATGTCTGGCGCACTTGTTAAAAATTTTGCTTGAGAAAAATAAGACATAAACACGATATATGATTCAAATTAGGGCTAAGTTTACACCTAAAAGACTATTTTGTTTGTGGTAAATCCACAGTATTATCAAGGAAATGTTTTTTTCGGCCGTTATTTGTGTAAAATATCGTCCCACTGTAACAGGTGACCAGTTAAACCTCACCATAGAGAGAGTTAGTATGAATAAATATTGTTTACTTTTGGCTTTAGTTTTAGGTAGCACAAGTGCAGTTGCTAAATTAGTGGGCGACCCTGAAGCCGGTAAAACAAAAGCTGTGACTTGCGCAGCCTGTCACGGAACCGACGGTAACAGTGCAATACCAATGAATCCGAAGTTAGCGGGTCAGCATGCTGGTTATTTGGTAAAACAACTGGAAGAATTTAAGCTTGCAGCGCAAAGTGGCGGCAAAGAAGGCAGAAACAACGCAGTGATGAACGGTATGGCAATGGCCTTAAGCGACCAAGACCGTGCAGATATTGCTGCTTACTACGCAAGCCAAGACCTCAAAATAGGTGAAGCGCCTGAGGACTCAATTGCACGCGGTGAAGCTTTATACCGCGGTGGCGATGCTGAGCGAGGAATAACTGCTTGTGCTGCTTGTCATAGCCCAGATGGTAAAGGTATGAACTTGGCTGGTTTCCCTGCAATTGGCGGTCAACACGCGACATATACTCAAGCGCAGCTTGAAGCATTCCGATCTGGTCAGCGCAATAACGACCTAAATGGCATGATGAGAGGTATCGCAGTAAAATTAACTGATGAAGATATTTCGATACTTTCTCAGTACTTAGAAGGTTTACACTAAATTAATTGTAAATTTCTTGTTAAATTAGTTGTAAAACTTATTTTATTAAGTATTATCTAGTCATCGCGCTAGACCAGCTTATCTCAAGCCCAGCTTGCTAAAAGTGAAACTAGCGTTTAAACTACAAAAATAATAATAAGAAAAATATAATAAGAAAGTGTAATGGACGACCGAAAATAAGTTTACTTGTTTTGTTAAAAATAATAAAAAGCGAAACATATAAGTAGACATGGTACACGACGTACCTAAACGGGAGAGGTGTCAATAGACACTCATTAAATGAAGGTGATAGTTTAGGCTATCACCTTTTTTCTTTTTTGAGCTTTATCAAACCAAGCTTACTCCAATTAAAACCTTCAACTACTTCACATTGGTGAAAGTGTTTGCTTCAGGTATAATTCAAACAACCGTATAAACAAGCACTAACCAATATTTGGCTGATGCTTTTACACACTATGCATGTCTACAGAGAACAAAATGGCACACTCAAAGAAATCAAGAAAGGTCGGTCAAATAGGCGTACCTAAAATCAAATCTTCACGACCTGTTAAAACGCGTCCCGACAAAAGCGAAGGTAAAAGCAAAAAAACAAGCGGCAATAAATCGGGTACAAGGCAACAATTGCATACCGAGCAAAGCCATCATAAAAAAAGTGTGAAAAAAGATGAAAAACACGGTAGCAAAAAACCTATCGATTTAAATAAATACAAAACAAGCAATGAAAAGAACGATGCTCAAGTTGAGGACGAAAATCAATTTCCGCCTATCTTGAAATATAAAACACCTCAAGAAGAACTGGATGCAATAGAAAGCAACCAGACCTTAGATGACTTACTCGACAAACAAAGTAGTACGCGTTTGACGCCAGCCGAACAAGCCTACGTTGACCAACTCACTACTCGCTATGCAGACTTATGCGAGTTATTAGGCATTAGTGTAGAGGACGATGAACAAATTGAAGACGAAGAATTTGATGAGTCTGCATTAAATGATGATCCCTATGCGCATTTAGATGCAATAAAGACCGACGATTTTAAAGACTAGCGGTGGGTATGAGTATTACTTTGATTATTGTAGTAGCAGTGGCAGCAATCATTATTGTGGCTTTAGGTGTTTATGCTGGCAGATTAATTTTTATGGTAAAACGCCAAAACGAACAGCAGCAAGCGGTGCGTGATAAACGACTTGCTTCAATGCAATCATCTATTCAAACCATTGCTTTTGCCATGCAACAGCAGCAGTGTGACTTATCGGAAGGTGTTATTAGAATTTGCCGCCTATTAGAATCCTTGCCGCTTTCTCCCCTGCCCGACTACCCTGCGCGCTACCCTGCGACACATGCTTTGTTTGACAAAGTAAAAAGCTACCCTACGCATGAAGCCCGCAATGCACTACCCAAAAAAGAACGCCGCGCTCAAGACAAAGAGAGAGAACAGTTTGAAAGTGAATGGGAATCAGCCATTTTAAAAGAAACAGAAGGTTTACGTCAGTTTACGGCAAAAGCCGACTAAAAATAACAAGGCGACAATGCACGTAAACTGTGCCTTTGAGCCATACCAAATCATCGCACTTACATGTATACTTACGCCCTTTAAAATTTTATATAACCAAAGACGTCGGTAACATGCAAAAATACGACCTAAACACCTTTCAGGGCCTTATATTGGCGCTCCAAGATTACTGGGCACAGCAAGGCTGTGTTGTAATACAGCCACTCGATATGGAAGTGGGCGCAGGCACATTCCATCCAATGACATTTTTACGCTCTTTAGGTC
>CAZXTD010000091.1:0-16055 GCA_964643575.1 uncultured Glaciecola sp.
TATATCTGTTAGTTTCAGATGCATAATTCTTAAAAGTATCACCATGCACTTTTATCAAATACGGCTCTTCGATTTTACGAACAATAAGTTAAATACAAATCCAGCATATTAAGGCGCAAGTACATAGCTGTAGCTGTGGAAATGTGAGACATAACCCCAGCCAAAATATAAAAATGCCGAAATAAATCGGATTTCGAGACCTTGCATAAATACCATGCGCAATGAGCGCCGTAGTTTCTTTCTGGTTGACACCAACTTCGCCAAAAGCCGCCGTTGAAGAGCCTTCATTTACTTCAGCAGTTGCGGTATAGCTGACCTAACGGATTTTGATTTGAAACTCGTTCGGTGAAACCTTCACACAATATACACTTACGTAACCTTGTGTATTGTTTTTTATAACCAAGTACTAATTTAGAAACCCTGTCGAAAGAGAATGCTGTCAATCTATGTTATTATTTTTCGTAAGATTATGGTATGAAATTTCATACTATAAACGACGTGTCATCAGTCGATTTGTTCAATGTACAAGCGTATTCGATACAAAATTAAAGGTTGTAGATGCTACTAAAACGTATTAAGGGTTCTCCTCAGAATGGAGAGCCGAAGACCCAATTTAATTCCATGGCTTGGAGACGAACACATATGCGAGTGGTATATGTTTCAACTACTATGGTAAGCATGTGGAAGTAGCGCCTAAATTGACTTTATTTGGGCGAATACAAAACAACATGATCAATGCTATCGTTTTGCAGAGCTTCACATTTCTGAGTATTTTGGTTGGGCTGTCTTTTATGCACATCTTTGATGTTGGTTTGTCACCAGTAATGCTAGTTGAGGGTGGCTTAACGTCGATACTTCTTTTCCTATTTGTTTTTCGTAAATATGTATCAACTAAAGAAAAAGCAATGTTGGTTTGTACTACCGTATTTGGTGTAGGTATATGTACTATTCACCTACAAGGCCTTGCTTCACCAGGTTTGTTTTTATTCCTCTGTAGTACAGCAATTGCGTGCGTTTTTATTAATCCGGTTACTGGTTTATTTCTTTGTATCCTTGGCACTATGGTCACTGTGACCTATTTCACACTAGTGAATGTCTTTGAACACACGTTTTTATTAACTAATAGTACGAATCATTCGATGCTTCTTTGGCTAACAATGATTGCGACATATCTCTATTTGAGTTTCATGCTTTGTGTCTTAATTGGCAGATTAACATCCATTGTTTCTAAGCAATCGGAGGCTCAAAATAGAAAAAAAACTCATGGTCAATCAGCTACTGATTTCTTTAAAGAGATATTAAACGAGCTAATACATAACTTTCCCGTTTCGGTTGCATGGAAAGATCACCGCTTGCAAATACAAGGTGCGAATAATCTATATTTGAAAGAACACGGCTTTAAGTCTCAAAGCGACGTATTACATAAAACTAGCCAAGATATTCTAAAGCCTGACGAAGCGGAAACACAGCAAGAAATAGAGGACTCTCTGCGCACGGGGTTACGAGATAAGTATCGTTACGAGAAATGCTTTATTACCGCAAATGAATATTCAGTAAAAAGAGAAATTCGACACATTGCCATGCGCACGAGTACAGGCGCTTTCATTGGAGTATTGGTCGCTTCATTAGATATTCCAACAAAAATTAAGACCAATGCTGACAGCGGATTGGGACAAACTGAAAACGAAAAACTGCAAATTGCAAAATCGCAGTTTCTGGCCAACCTATCACACGAAATTAAAACACCGCTTAATGGTGTACAAGGAAATCTTGGTTTATTGTCACAAAGTGATCTGTCAACGAAACAACGAGCTTACGTTGGAAATACTGAACAATCAGTATCTGTGCTTAACCAAGTTTTAAGTGATTTGCTAGATCTTTCGCAAATAGAAGCCAATGAACTAAAGATAGAGAGAATCCCCTTTAATGCTGTTGAATTGATGAACAAACTGACAGCGGTATACCGTGCACAATGTAACGAGAAAGGGCTAGAATTTGTTATTGACTTCGCTAAGCAAGACTATCCCACGTTTATAAGTGATCCAGCTCGGATTTATCAAATTGTAGCAAACTTATTATCCAATGCCGTCAAATTCACCCAAAGCGGTGTTATAAGTATTAAAATCCAGATTGAATTAAGATTAGGTGCAGCGTTATTGCGGATTTGCATTGCAGATACTGGTCTTGGCATTGATAGTGATTACATTGCTACACTGTTTGATACTTTTACTCAGGCAGATAGCAGTCGCACCCGAAAGTACGGCGGTGCTGGGCTTGGCTTGGCGCTTGTAAAACGCCTGATAGACAAAATGAACGGCGATATCAGTGTAAAGAGTGAAGTAAACGTAGGCAGTCAGTTTTCAGTGAATCTGCCATTAGTCATCAGTAAGCGCGCTATAGACAACATGGCGGCAGATAAGCGGCATAAGAAGTTGAAACTATTACTCGTTGAAGACAATGCAATCAACCAAGAAATAGCCTTGAGTATGCTTGGAGATGATAACTTTGAAGTATCTGTCGCCGCAGATGGTGTGCAGGCTGTACACGCTGTAAGCAATGATAAATTCGACCTTGTCCTTATGGATATTCAAATGCCAAACATGGACGGATTGGACGCGACCATAGAAATCAGGAAAGCACATACCTTGGAAAAGCTTCCTATTATTGCTGTTACGGCCAATGTGATGGCAAGTGACATAGACAACTATATGGAAAATGGCTTTAACGCACATGTCAGTAAGCCATTTAGTAAAACATCATTGCTCGATCAAATTAGAGAAACTGTTAGCGAACTTATCGATAGAAGGACTGCCGATTATTTCTAATTGAAAGTTATCTAAGCTGATTGATAGTAGCGCATGAGTGGGATGGGAAAGAAAATACTCACAACTTACTGAAGCCAATAAGTAAACTTCTGTGGTGCGACTATAAAAAAATTTATTCAATACATGTATACTATATAGTCAGGACCTTGTAACGCATTGGAGAGATTTATTAAATTTATCGCATCCGTAAAAGAAGAGTTAGACTCTATTGTTCAAAATGCGGCCGCAGCATGCAATGTTGGTACGTCGGTGGTCTATTTAACTAAAAAAGAACGTTTCCATATTTCAAGTAGTGTGGGCTTGGGCATTAGTGTTGAACCAAAGAGTGATTTAGCAGCTTACGCGTTTTTTGAAGATTTCCTAGATAATAATCCAGGTCTATTTGTTATCGAAGATGTCGATAATGATCCTTTATTCTCTTCTACCCCTTTTGTTTTTGAATGTTTGCAAGCTCGGTTTTTTGCTGGCATCGGCCTTCGTGCTGATGACGGTGAGCTCTTAGGACTATTATGCATTTGCGATAGTCAACCAAAAACGCTAACGGAAACCGAGCGTGCCTTGTTGGCATATTTCGCAAAAAATGCGGAGAAAGGCTTGCGAGTAGACAATACTTTCCAAGCCCAGCAACTACTATTATCTGCTGAGTTAGCAACTAAAAATGAGAGTAATTTTCGCGTGTTGTGTGAAATGCTGCCGCTTGGCATTTTTTCAACAGATAGTGATGGAAAGTGCACCTATACGAATCCCAAGTGGCGTGAAATATATGGCTTATCTTTGGAAGAGAGTTTGGGAGACGGTTGGCAAAATGGATTACACCCTGCCGACAAGCCCCAAATATTTGGTACGTGGCAACGTCAAACAAATTCAAAGGAACAGTTTGGTTATGAATTCAGAACGCGACATAAAAATGGAGAGGTGCGAACCGTTTACGCTCATGCAAAGCCAGTCGCAAATGACGTAGGTGAAATTATCGGTTATATGGGGACCGTACAAGATATTACCGCCCAGAAAGAACTTCACCATGACGATAACGTGCTTCTTGACACTCTACGCAGTGAATTTATTGTTTCTATTACCGATACTTCTGGGAAGATTATTGAAGTTAACGATGCGTTTTGCGTTATCAGTCAATACTCAAGACAAGAATTATTAGGGCAAAATCACCGAATTATTAGCTCAGGCATACATACAAAAGAATTTTTTAATGGATTATGGGAATCCCTAAGAAGAAACGACGCTTGGCATGGGGAAATTTGCAATCGAGCTAAAGACGGCTCCTTATATTGGGTTGATAGTATTATCACGCCTTTGGTGAACAGCAAGGGCAAAGTAGATAGATACGTATCTATTAGGAGCGATATCTCTTTAAAGAAAAAACAAGAGCAAGCGCTACGCAAAAGTCAGTCGCTGCTAGATAGGACGGGGAGACTAGCCGGCGTTGGCGGGTGGGAAGTAAACTTAGAAGATAAATCCGTTTATTGGTCTGACGAAACAAGAAAAATCCATGGTGTTGATAATGACTACATACCAAGCCTGCAAGAAGCCATCAATTTTTATGCACCTGACGCTAGAACAATAATTGCTAAAGCGATAGACGACTCATTTGAAACAGGTGCCAGTTGGGATTTGGAGCTACCTTTCATACAACATGATGGTACAAATATTTGGGTACGCGCGGCTGGCTCTATTGAATACGAAGATGGTGTACCTACCAAATTAATAGGTGCATTTCAAAATATTACGCAACGCATTGAGCAAAGTAAAGAGGTTGATGCTGCTAGAGCTAGGCTCGAACTGGCAACGGACAGCGGTAAGATAGGTGTTTGGGAGCTTGATATTGAGACAAATGCGCTCAAATGGGACCCTTGGATGTATCGCCTCTATGGTATTGATACACGAACGCAAATCGAAACTTATGAGTTTTGGGCTTCTTTTTTACATAGTGAAGACAAAGAAAATACTGAAAATCTAGTCGCGACAGCAATTACGAACATGACTCAGCTTGATACCGAGTTTAGGATAGTGTGGAACGATAACAGTATTCACTATATAAGAGCTACGGCAAGAGTTACTTGCGATGAGCATGGCAAAGCACTAAAAATGATTGGTGCTAACTGGGATGTTACTGATCTTCGAGAAACCACAAATAACTTGGCTATGCAACGCGAATTGCTCGAAGTCACTCTAGAGTCTATTGGCGATGCAGTTATTACCACTGATGCTAACGGTGTCACAACGTGGTTAAACCCGATAGCGCAGCAACTAACGGGGTGGTCAAACAAAGACGCAATAGGACGTCAACTAGGGCATGTTTTTCATATTGTAAATGAAGACACTCGATTACGCACCGAAAATCCGGGGGCAACGTGCGTAGAGCAAGGTCGTACTGTAGGCCTTGCCAATCATACCATCTTGAATTCACGTGATGGTGAAGAGTACGGTATTGAAGACTCGGCTGCGCCCATACGCAATGCGAATAATGACATATTGGGTGCGGTGTTAGTTTTTCACGATGTTACTGAGCAGAGACGACTTAGTAATGAGATTACTTATCAAGCAACACATGATTCTTTAACAGGATTGGTCAATCGATTAGAGTTCGAAACAAGATTACGTCGCTTATTACGCCAGCCGATTAATGAGAAAAAGCCTCACGCATTGTTATACGTTGACTTAGATCAGTTCAAAATCGTTAACGATACATGTGGACATTCGGTCGGGGATAAAGCGCTTCAACAGGTAAGCAAGCTGTTAGACCAAATAATCCGTAACCGCGACACCTTGGCACGATTAGGCGGAGACGAATTTGGTGTAATTCTAGAGCACTGCACCACTGAACAAGCAATTAGAGTGAGTGAAACTATTTGCCAACAAATGGACGAATTTAGGTTCGCTCATGAAACACACCGTTTCCGCATTGGGGCAAGTGTGGGTTTAGTATCAATAGATAAGCGATGGAACACTACTTCTGCGTTAATGCAAGCCGCTGATAAATCATGTTACGCTGCTAAAGACGCAGGAAGAAACCGAGTCCATATATGGTCAGAAACAGACTTAGCAATGCGAACACGCCACGGCGAAATGCAATGGACTACCCGTATCGAGAGTGCACTTGATGAAAAACGTTTTGAACTCTACGCTCAACGTTTAAGTGATTTGGGCTCTGAGTCAACAGGTATACATGCTGAGGTGCTAGTAAGATTACGAGACACTGATGGCGCGATAATATTACCAGGCGCCTTTTTCCCTGCCGCAGAGCGATTCCATTTAGCAAGTAGAATAGATAAATGGGTATTGCGCAATGCTATTGATTGGCTTGTGTCAAAGCCTCGTGCTTTATTTCAAGATATTGATATGTTGTGTATCAATTTGTCGGGGCAGTCTGTTGGAGATAGAGCGTTTCATTCTTTTGCAAATGAAATATTGAATAAGCTCGATAAACAAACATGCTCAAAAATCTGCCTAGAAATAACGGAAACTGCCGCCATCACAAATCTAACCGACGCTTCTTTATTTATTGAGCAAGTCAGCAATTTAGGCGTGTTAGTGGCGTTAGATGATTTTGGCGCTGGGGCTTCCTCTTTCGATTACTTAAAAAAATTACCTGTGGATATCCTCAAAATTGACGGACAATTTATTCAAGACTTAATTGAAGACCCGCTTGATGAAGCTGCCGTGCGCTGCTTTGTTGAAGTCGCTAAAATTATTGAGTTAAAGACAGTTGCCGAATTTGTCAGTACGCCAGAGGTGTTTGAGCGAGTGAAAGCGCTGGGAATTGATTTTGCACAAGGCTTCCTACTGCATAAGCCAGAGCCGATTGATATTGCTATTGGAAAATAGAGTTTTGAAGTCTGAATTCTCGGTTAAAAGGATGCTACCAAAAACCGAAAGCAGAATTGTTAGCTGACAGGTGCGTGGCACTAAATATATACGATTCGAAGTAGTCTTGAACGTAAAAGATTATTTGCGCGGTTTTTTCGATTGTAAGCGCTCTAGCAATTTGGCTTTAGTAAAGGGTTTTTTCAAATGCTGCTTCATACCGCTGCGCTTGCAGCGTTCAATTGTTTCGGGATAAGCATCAGCTGAGACAGCGATAATACGTGGAGGCTTCGAAAATGGTAGATTTAAAATTTCTTGAGCTGCTGTGTACCCATCTTTAATCGGCATATGCAAGTCCATTAGTATTAAGTCAAACTCACCGTCTTTATAGACTATGTCTATTGCTTCTTGACCATTCTTGGCCAAGACAAGTTGCTGACAATTTGATTCAAGCATTGATACCAGTATTGATTGATTAATCTCATTGTCGTCTACAATAAGTACTTTTCCAAAACTTGAGTAGAACACGTCAGCGTGATCATTATTGGCAACTACCAGTGCACTTTGTGTAAGTTTCGACTTTTTAAGTTCTATCGTAAACTCAGAGCCCTCTCCGTGCGTGGAGCTAAGTGTAATTTTGTGATCGAGTTGAGAACACAAACGTTGAACAATTTCGAGACCAAGCCCAGAACCCGTTTCTCCAGCGCCATGCTGCTCACGATAATATGCGTTAAATACAGAACTGACGTCATTAATACCACAACCAGTGTCGCGGATAGCAATGAGGATATTTTCGCTTGAGTCGATAAATTCGATAGTAACCTTACCAGAGTTGGTGAATTTGATTGCGTTACTGACTAAATTACTAATAATTTGCGTAAGCCGAGTTTTGTCTGTTTCAACAATGGCGTCTTTCATGAAGTCGGGAAAAACCGGTGTAAATTCGAGTCCCTTTGCCTCTGCCTTCGCGCGATACAAGTTGACGACATATTCAACTATTGGCGCTAAGTTCACCTGTCCCATGATTACACGCAGCTTATCTTCATTCATGGTGCCAAGCGTGAGTAAATCATCCAATAGCGTGAGCAACTGTTCACCGCACGAAGCAATAATATCAATTTTTGAATTAAATTCTGCATGTGGAATACTCTTTAATTGATTTTTTTGTGCTTTGAGCACATCAGCTACTCCAATAATACCATGCAGAGGGGTTCGTATTTCGTGTGACATGCGTGCAAAGAACTTTTCGCGCAGTTCAATGGTAGTTTTGAGCTTGTCTTCTGATTGTTTCAACTCAGTCAAGTCAGTATGTGCTCCCAACATTCTAGTAGCTTTGCCATTCGAATCTCGAATAGCCAAACCAACGCAGCGTACCCATACAGTGTGCCCAAGCTTGTGCTTATAACGAACTATTTGGTCGTATGGATGATTGGCGTCAGCGCAGTGCTTTTGAAAATTGTCAACGGCAACCGTCAAGTCTTCTTGATTAATTATATCTTGCCATTCGGACGCTAAATGTTCTTTTCCACTTGGGTCGTAACCTAAGGTTAACCAAAAATTTGGGCTCATCCATTCATGTTCAGGGCTTTCTAAATCCCAATACCACATGCCATCTAAACAAGCTTCTTCAACAAAACTGAATATTTTATGGTCTTGCTCAACTAAATCGTAGAGTTCTTGTTCGAGTCTGTGCATGTTTATTGTTCTCGGCTTTGCCTGAGGCGTCAAATGAATTTCAATGAGTAAAAAGTGTAGACTCTTATTGACGAATTTCCACTCTCTATCTTTGTAACGGCCATCTTGATAAAGAGTTAAGAAAACATCGACTTTCTTATTCTTTTTAATAATTTTATACAAGTTAACGCCTTCATTTTCAAGACTACTATATTAACCAAATTGCAATATCATCCAAGCGTCGGAAAACCTGTTATTTCTCAAATCACTTCCTTTTATTCCTAAAAAACCATACCCACATTTCCTCAATAAGTAACTAATGTGAAAATAGAGAACACCTTATGTCAGCTAACAGGCAATTTTTCTCCAATCCAGTAAGACAAAGGTTGCGACACAGCTGACGTTAGCGATATTGATATTCTTTCAATAAATGCGATATCTATTTTTTATCAGGTGGCCAAATTCATTCTGACGCTAAAGTCTGCTAAAAAATAATGACTACAGATATCTATTGGATTGGTGTTTGGTTTAGGGGCTTTATATTTGTGTAAAAAAATAAACATGCAACCTTCGTGTTTATTAAGAGAAGGCGCATAGTGAATAATCAAATTATATAAGCGTATCGCACTAGGCGAAAAACTTTAGCTGCGTAGCCTAGTGCTTCAATACATGTGCTGACAATTTCTATAATACGTTTTCAACCATGTTTGTGGGCTTCATTATGGCTTGTTTATCAGCCTTCATTAAAGCTCTAGCCGCTTTCGTTAAATCTACCATGGCTAGGCGCAAGTCATATTCATCACCAATGACTTTGACAAAAGGCACAAAGCCGATGTCGCTGTCCTGCGTATTGGTCTGCCCCTTAGCACTATCATTAATGCAATAATGAAAACCATGAGAAACACAGGTAAGCATTTTCACACTACCAATTTTAGTTTGCTTGCCGCTTTGATGAGTAACAATGTCTGCCAAGGCATCTGCGTGATCTTCGTGCATATGGTCAATAGCAAATTGAGCGCTGGTTTCTAGAACATGCATGACAGACTGCCATTCGTCGCTCGAAAACCAATATATTTCTCCAAAGCCACCGATATAGCGAACCTTATAGGTACTGATAAGGTAAAACCTGAAGTCATGGGCTTGAACGTAGGCTTTTGCTTGCGGAAATACGCGCATATATTGCCCTTGCAGATCCTTACTCACGGTATCGGCTTTTGCACTACCCACAATGGTCACCCTAGCGCTTGCTTGGCTATCTTGTTGCACACCGTCATGCACACACAAGCTGACTTGCGCATTGGTTTTCATATTTCTGGAGTGTTGCGCAATATCAGAAGCATAAATAACAATATCGCCAGCCTCGGTCATTAAAAATGGCGTGACAGAGCCAAAAGGAAAGCCTTTTAAAGATAAGCTAATAGTAGAGAGCACACCAGAGTGTTGTTGTCTTAGAAGTCTGGCGGCGTTGTGCATATGCTGTGTTTTTTTGTCCATGTTATTTCCTATTATAAGTACTGCATAATTAAAAGGGTTAAGCTATTGCTTGGTTATTATTTGGCTGGCCCTGAAAGCTCAAATGATAAAAGTTAGCTTTATGAGACGCGATTTGAATCATTTGGCCATTTGTAGCAAAACACGCATCTAGGTTGTGCTGAGTAAATACAGTATGTGTGCCACCATTGGCCAGTACTTTTCCTGCTTGTATCAGCACAAGGTTGTTCGCTAAGCTTGCCGCCTGGTTGATGTCATGATCAATAATGATCACCGTGCCGCCTTGCTGTGCAAAGGCCTGTAAATGCTGATAAAGCAATCGCGTTTGCTTTATATCAAGCGCACTGGCAGGCTCGTCGAGCAATAAACATTTACCCTGCATGTTGTTAGTTTCATAGAGTTGTAAATAGGCCCTGACAAACTCAATAATTTGTGACTCGCCGCCTGATAGTGTTGTGATATCACGCATCAAAAAGCCCATAATGTTGAATTGTTTCGCAATTTCTAGCACTAGATTTTCTGAGTACTTTGTTGATTCAATATATTGGATACGCGCCAGTAGCAAATACTCCAATACCAACATATTGAACATCTTCGGTTTTGCCTGCGCAATATATGCACGGTAACGGCTTAACTCACTTTGAGAATATTCACTTATGTTTTGCTGCTTGAATGTGACTTGGCCAGATGTGACGGGGAATTCGCCTAACAAACACTTAAATAATGTTGATTTGCCCGCTCCGTTTGCGCCCATAATCGCAGTGATCGTTTGCGGCTCAATGTATAGGTCAATATTAGATAACAACTCTCGCTGCCCAATGGATACGCTTACCCCTTGAAGACTAAACATAGCTGAACCTCCGTTTCTCTTTCACAATCAGGTATAAAAAAAAGGGAACCCCAACAATAGAAGTGATTATCCCAATGGGCAATTCAGCAGGAATTATGATTGTTCTGGCCACGATATCAGCCGTACCTACTAATAAGCCTCCGCACACTACGCTACAAGGAATGAGTATTTTTAAATGGGCACCAATGAACATGCGGCAAACATGAGGGACAACCAAACCAACAAATCCCACTATGCCTGTAAAACTCACGCAAACAGCTACAATAGCGGCAACAGCCCATAAGCTATGAAGCTTGATTTTATGTGTGTTTACGCCTTGATACTTGGCTTGTTGCTCGGAACAACTCATGAGCATGAGTTGCTGTTTAATTTTCCAAAAATATAATGTGCCCAATGTAATCGGTAGCAAGGTGATGAAAAACACCATGTAGCCCACACCCGCATAGCTGCCCATGCTCCAAAAGGTGATTTGACGTAAGGTTGCGTCATCCACTATGTATTGAATAACACCTAACAGTGACATAGCACCTGCATTCACCGCCACGCCAGCCAAAATTAGTAACAAGGTATTCATGCCGCTTGTTGCATTGGCAATTTTAAGTACCAAAATTAGCGAAAGACTGGCGCCAACAAAGGCGCTAATGGGCACCAAATATAGCGCTACTCGCGCAGGTAGATGCAATGCACCTGTGCAGGCTATTGCTACACCAGCAAGCAAAGCCGCACCTGAAGACACGCCAATTAAACCCGGGTCGGCCAAGGGATTTCTGCATATAGCCTGTAATACCGTGCCACATAATGCCAAACCGGCACCGGTGATCATGGTCATGAGTAAGCGAGGCGTGCGTATTTCCCATAAAACCGTTTGCGCTAGCGCTTGATGGCCCAAGTGACTTGTGTCGGCAAACAACCATTGCCATACATTTACGTTGACAGCACCTGCATTTAAAGCCACTACACACATAATTACGAGGGAAACATATAAGCCAAGTATCTTGGGTTGTAGAGATTTTTTACGAGCTTGCAAGGCACTATATATATGCTTAGCACTGGTTATTGAAATGGTCTTTTGAGCAAGTTCCATTGCTATCGTGCTCCCGCTTGCTCGCTTGGTGATACAATTTCAATGAAGGTTTCAACCGCTTTGGGCAGTCGCGGCGTTAAGCCTAAAAACAAGAGCGGGTCAACTAAGTGCACATTGCAACCGTGAACCGCTGCCCACAATTTCAATGCAGGTTGGCGACACATTTCTTGTGCAGATAAACCACCGGTTGTATGGGCGGCAATAAGTACTTTTTTTGGCCCAATAGCTAGAAACGATTCTACCGATATGGTTTTAAAGCCTTCTAGCTTGCCAAAAGGATTGTCTAGCCCTGCCAGTTCCATCACCAAATGCGGCACTGTATTGTTGCCTGCTGCCATTAAGCCTCTCTCGCTTGCCGACATTAAAAATACCACTGGGGTTTTAGTACTTAAACGATGCTGCTGCAATTTATTCAACTGGCTTTGCAAGTTATTCAAAAGTTGTTTTGCGCTATCTATCAGCCCAGCTTGCGCACCAATTTGTTCAATCAAGGCCATTAAGCCTTGTACCGTTTTAGCTTGCTCAAATAGCAATACTTCTACGCCAGCTTGTTCTAATTGCTCCAACACATTCACTGGTCCTGCACCTTTTGCCGCAAACACGCGTGTAGGCCTTGCCGACAACACCCCTTCTACACTGAGTTGGCGGTAATATCCCACTTTGGGTAAAGCTTGTGTTGCGGCTGGGAAACTACTGCTGGTATCAATGGCCACAATATGAGGTTTTACTGCTTGGTTGTAACTTAAGGCAAACAAGATTTCGGTCACACTGCCTCCTGCACTAACAATTCTTTCCGTCGGCGCATTTTTATTCAATGACTGAGGGCTTGCAGACAACAAATAACTGGTTTCTGTTGGTTTGCTTGAAGGCTGTATATTGGCGTGTGCAAAATCGGTCATAAAGCTTGCACCTAAAACACATAACAAACTCACATGAAAAACAGATCTCATGGTGACTTTCATAAAGCAGTCCTTAAATTATTTCATTTTATTTGTTGCAAATGATAATAGTTCGCATTAGCATTTGCAACAAATAATTATTTTGATAATCAAGGAATACAAATGCGTTACCCCATTGCTTCACTTAGTTTGTTAGTTGCCAGTTCGATCGGTCTACTTGTATGCCCTTCACTTGCATTTGCAAATGAAGTCGCGGCCGCAAACCATTCAGCTAATGCCAATACGAACATAGAAACAATTACCGTTAGCGGCACTAAAACCGCCCGTGAAATAAACGAAATAGCCGCCAGTGTTACCTCTATTGATAGCCAACAAATTGATGCCCTAACGGCTAACAATATACGTGATCTGCTGCGTTACGAGCCCGGTGTCTCGGTTGAGGGGAACGGCCGCTATGGTTTGTCTAGCTTCAACATTCGAGGAATTAATGGTGACCGCGTACTGATCCTAATAGACGGTATTCCCATTGCCGATGAGTTCAGTTTTGGCCCTAACTTATCGTCGAGACGCGACGTAGTAGACATTGATTTAGTCAAAACCGTAGACATTGTGCGCGGCCCAGCGTCAACCCTTTATGGAAGCGACGCCATTGGCGGTGTAGTGTCCTTTCAAACCAAAGATCCCGTGGACTTAATTGATGGCGATGGGTCATTTGCGGGCAGAGCAAAGCTAGGCTACGTGAGCCAATCAAATGAAAAATACATCAACTTGATGTTGGCCGGCGTGGCAAACAATTGGCAATGGTTAATCAACATAACTAAGCGCAGTGGTAACGAAACTCGCTCATTTTACGACGACAACAATATTGGTGACGCACGCAACAGTACAAATCCGCAACCAAACGATGCAAACAGTGTACTTGGCAAACTGATTTACCAAGCAAGCCCCGCGCATCGATTCGAGTTAATCGCCGAACAATTTAAGCAAAGCAGTCAAACCGAGTTGCTGTCTGAAGTTTCTACCGTGGTAAGAGGCACCACCACCTTAGAAAGCGTTGGAGACGACGAACAAGAAAGGAAAAGAGCTTCTATTCAGTATTTGTATCAGGCCAATAATGGCGCGCATTTACAGCGCATTAACCTTCTGGCTTTTTATCAAAACTCCTTCACTACTCAGCATTCGCAGTTAAGCAGAATATCGCTTGTGCCCGGCTCATCTGCATTCTCCCGCACCCGTGATAGTAATTTTGAACAAACAACAAAAGGCTTTGCTGGCCAAGTTGATCAACAGTTTGATTGGGGCGCACAGCACTATTTGATATACGGCGTTAGTTACGAACAAACCGACTCCATTGCCCTACGCGAAGGACAAACTCAAAACATTGCCAGTGGCATGGATATACCTGAATTCAGCATATTTCCTGCTCGTGACTTCCCTATATCTACTTTGAAAGAAAGCTCAGTGTTTATTCAAGATGAAATACAATTGCTAGCAGGCAAGTTGATATTGAGCCCGGGCGTGCGATACGACAAATTCAAACTCAGTGCACTCATAGATGATTTGTTTAGTGCCGCTAACCCAGGTGTTAGCGTATCTGACTTTGAAGACAGTCAACTGTCGAAAAAACTGGGCTTGGTTTACCAATTAAGTGACGACTATAATGTGTGGCTGCAGTATGCAGAAGGTTTTCGTATTCCGCCTATGGATGATGTAAACATCGGCTTTACCAATTTTTTAGGGGGCTACACTTCGCTATCAAATCCTGACTTGAAACCCGAAAGCGTAGTGAGTATTGAAGCCGGTATTAGAGGTGTTACCTCCGCATTTAGCTGGTCACTTAGCGCTTATAAAAACGACTATGATGACTTTATTGAATCTTTGTCATTTGTGGGGATTGCTGAAAATGGCTTCACACAATTTCAGGCCACTAATATAGACAGTGTTGAAATTTCAGGGGTTGAAGGGCAAGTCAATTGGCACTTAAGCGAGAGTTTCAATAGTATGAATAACTGGCAAATACGGGCAAGTTTTAGTGTACAAGACTCGAAAAATGATGCCACCGGCGAAGAACTCGAATCGATACTACCGAGTCAAACCGTTGTAGGTATCCAATACAATGAAATAGATGACCCATGGCGTTTAGAATTAGCCGCTACCCACACAAGTAAAGCCAATGCGATTAACTCTGACCCAGACAATGCATTTTTTGTGGCCCCTAGCCATTTAACATGGGACTTGTTGGGTCACTACAAAATCAATGACAAGATTAAAATCAATGGCGGCATCTTCAATTTAACGGACAAAGAATATTGGTTGGCCTCGGAAGTACGTGGACAATCTGAAACTGCTAATTTGTTGTCTTTAACATCTGTGGGTAGGAATGCATCAGTGAATATAATTGTGACCTTTTAGTGTTTGTTTAGTTTGCAATTAACGTCTTTATTTCTTCTATGCGCTTAGCAACCTTAAGTATGGCGACTTCAGACATGTGATAATCTCCGATCGGGATTCTGAAGCTTCGTCAGACTCAATTGCATATAGATCTTGATACTGTACGTTGATACCCAAAATACATTTGCCTATGATTAGTAAGCCTTTAAATTGAAGAGGGGGATTATGTTGAAACGGAGCTTAATAGCGACGTGAAGCTTAGGTCAGATATCAGGCAAAACTAGAAGTAATCGAAGCAATTAGACCCGTTCGCAGTACATCAATCTCCAAAAATAGTATGATTCTTTTTTGTGTCTGAGAATCGGTCAATTTTATTGTGCGAACTAGGTTAATAACCCAATAGTATGATTCTTTTAATCCTTAAACGACAAAGGAAACAGTCTTCAAAGCTTAAAAGTGTGTTTCAACAGTATGAGACATTTTTGTCGATTTACACGCATCAGTTGCTTTTTTCGGAATTGCTGCTTCGTAAGCTTGCGGAAATTGCAGGTTTCCAGCAGATTGTTCAATCAATATCATTGGCTGTTTATGGATGTGAGACGTGTTAAAACTTGCTTAATTTATATTTTTAACTCTCTTAGTTAAGTAGCATGTGAGGTTGATATGGTTCATCCGTTTTCAGCAAAGTCAATGCGGTTCGTACCGTTTTGTTAGCCAGTGCAATACATGCTCGTTTGACACCCGCAAGTTGGACTAAGTCTTTCAGGCAATTTTGTTTCATTGTTTTTGGTTTATCAGGCAAAACATTAATCATTGATAATGCTCCCTGGTAAAGTTCTGCTCTTAATTCCTTATCGCCACCTATTTTATCAATGCCTTCCAACAGAAATAAGGCTATTTGGCTGGTATCATCACAAATCCATGTTTTTCGAATTTCTTTTGAAAACCCCGCCGTTTACTTCCAAAATAGAAAAATGCTTGGCCACGAGTATTACCAGACACATTTTTTCGATCTGCGTTCC
>CAZXTD010000092.1:0-16009 GCA_964643575.1 uncultured Glaciecola sp.
GCTCATCAGTTTATCGATGTTGTTACATTGCACGAGAGGGTGGCGCTGCTCGCCCATTATCCACGAATTTAAATCGTCGATGGTAATAAAAAGTATGTTGGGCTTGCTACCGGTATTCGCATACCCTGAGCCAGCACGCAATGCACTTAGCGCACTTAATGCAGCTACTCCTGCCATAGCAGTCTTTAAAAATTCTCGACGTTGATTCGACATCACTGTTTCCTTTCAGAAATATACTTTTTATAGTTGTTAAATCAGCACTTTGAATATGATTGCAATTGTTTGTGCATGTTTTTTCTCAAAAGCCTCGAAAACAATAGCTTCATACAATCGTTTTTATTGTTTTATTCTGGCAATTGGCCCGCTGTCACCCACTAAATACATCCTGCGCCAGTCTGTACCATCGGGTTTTTCTGCAATAATAATTCGAGCATCTGGATGCGCGTTTAATATAAAAGAACTCGCAGCCGAGCCTGGGCTATCTAAATTGCTTAAAGACTTTGGTCGGCCAGCGGGTTGTTCGCTTGCTTCGACTTTATATTCGCCAAAGTTCAATAGCTCCTCGTCTTTTACAAAACTCATGCCACCGTCCTTACTTTGCCACCAACTCACGCTTGTTTTGTCTGTTTCAGGATTAATACCACTAAGTAAAAATCGCACATCTTTACCGTTTGCCAAGAAATCCCCACGCCCAATGGGCAAACCACTTTCAAAATCGCCTGTCCATTCTTCGCCGTTCCACGCGAAATAAGATGCTTTTTTAGGCCCCCCAATTTGCCAACCAATGTCTTGGCCAATATATGCTGCAATATGCGGGTTACCGTCAGCACCTATTTTTGTAGAGCCGTTAAAAGTCCAAAGGTCACCAGTGTTAACCGCCAGAGCTTTCTCGTCGGCTTCGGACTTAGTGATAGGAATAGTTAAAGGTTCGCCTTGTACATTTGCCCAAGTATTGTCAGCAGTATTAAATTTCGCAAAATAGAGGTTTTTACGCTCGGTTGAGTGCCCTCCTCGATTATTACGCGGTGCATCCCGATCCCAACAAAAATGATAGTCAAAACCAACGACTATTTCGTCGTCTAGTCCTTTTGATACATATGGATACCAACTGTCACTGCCAATATCATCATCTCGTCTTTGATGCTTTAAGAAGGAAACTGGCGCATCGAAGGTACGGCCATTATCTGTCGATTTTTCATAAACCCAGTCACTGCGGTGAGCACCATGGCGAGAAAATAAATAAATATCGCCATTATCCATTTTAATTGCTTGGTTATAATTTCCGAATGGGGAAACGTTGTCTAGGTACTCCCAGCTTGAAATATCGTAAGGCTTGCTCGATACAGAATGCTTATTTTCACCCGAGTGAGTGTCTCCTAATGGATTATCGCCGTGTAACTCTTTTACTCCGCCGTGGCCACCATAAAAAATATGAATATACCCTTCATTGTCTATTAGCATAGTGGGCTTACCGTGACTGTCTATTTTCTTACTAGGATCTTTACCCAATATGCTATTGCCTGCCTTGTAAGGACCCGACCACTCGCCTGTTTTATGATTATAGGCAGCAACATATGGGTCTTCCAATGCCCCTTGATATGACACATAAGTTACGCCATCAACGTGTTCCCCTGCGGGGTGCTGTACAACGGCAACACCCTCCCCATACCCGTTTTCTGCAAAGAACAATTGCTCTATTGGCAGTGATGCTTGCTCCTTGCTGCAAGCACTTAATAGTAAAAACAATAAGATACCGACTATGACATTATTTATTCGCATTTAAAGTTACTCCCGCCATTCGCAAACATTCGAATAGAAGCTTGGTTTTATTTGCTCCAAGCAACAGCTATTTGTCTATAGTAGCACGCAATAACAAATATTTAACAACATTTTGACCTAATTAGACCAGTTATGAGCGATAATAACTATTTATGCTTGGTTGAAGAGCGACTTTTAAAGATTTGGCGCCACATCTTCATAGCTTGCATGAGGGGAGTCTGTCATTTTAATGTCGTCTAGGTACAAATAATGGTCATTTTCCATAACGCTCAAGTCACCATTAAAATACATGCCCCAAGAAGGGTAAATGCCCTTATCATCATTATATCCAAATTGAATATTGTGCTCGTCTAAGACCTTTTTGCCATCTACCCAAAGTTCAATCAAACCGGTTTTTGCCTCTGAATAATCCACTTTAACGTGCACAACAAAGTCGACCCATCTGTCTAAGTAATCAGCTTTATCGCCGTGAATAGTATAATGTTCGGTGCCTTTGCCTGATGTCGTTAAACTCTTTTCGTCTGGGTCCCATTTCCAAGCACCGCGTAAACCGTCTTTTGTGAGGGTTAAACTAAATGGTGGATTGCGCGAGGCCTCTTTTAAGCGTTTGTCTGCGCTGGCATGAATTTGAAAAAACAACCAGTTGTTTAACTCATCTTTTGTACCCTCACGTGGAAAATACACACTAAAGCCGTACCAAGTTTCGGCTCCCATCACTTTACGAGATTTATAACCGTGGAACATGGCCTTACGATCGACATTGTCGACTTTATTTACATCGCCATTAAATGCAGCAGGATTGGTATGCTTCCAAACCAATTTAGCTGACTGTTTTCCCGAACGAACAATCTTATCTTCAAGCACGAAAGCGTGGTTGCCTTGAAGCTGATTAAACAAAAAGTTTTTATCTAAATCTTTATTCAACCCGGGTGTAAAGCCTCTGGGACTTACCGCGTTCCATCCACCATTTTCAAAAGACTCAGCTATTATTGAATTATTAGGCTGTAGATCATCTGTTGTTTTACTCTGCAAATTTGCAGCGTTACTTGAAAGGTTGTTTATATAGCGTTTTTCATAAAAAGAAGGGCTCTCAAGCGGAAATTTCGTGTTTAATAAAGTTCTTAGTTTTTGTTCAATTTTTTGATGCTGCTGAAAACCTGACACGTTGGCGCTTGCTACGTCACTGTCGCGGTGGTCATAAAGCTCTGTATATTTAACTTCTTGTGTGGCTGCGTCGCGCCACTGGGTATAGCGCCATGCACCGTCGGTTACGGTAACACCCATTGTTTTTCCGCGATTAAACAAGCTATATGCAGCTTCTTTCCATTGCATATGAGGCTTGTCTAACAATGGCAATAAGCTAGTTCCGTCTATTTTTGGCACAGGTAAATCAGCCGCCTCAGCTACGGACGGGAAAATATCCACGTTTTCCACTAATGCGCTTGATGTCACGCCAGTTTGCCGGCCTTTATGTGATAATTCACGGCTAATAATAAGCGGTACGCGAGTATCTAACTCCATATTAGTGTGCTTATTCCAAGCTCCATATTCGCCTAGCTTATAACCGTGATCACTCATAAAAATTACCATGGTGTTTTCACGTAAACCCAGTTCATTTAAAGATTGCATTACTCTTCCAACTTGGGCGTCCATGTAGCTTACTGTAGCGTAGTACCCATGAATGAGCGTTTTTGTTAACTCGTCGTTGACATCACCTTCTTTGGGTATCCCTCCATACATTCGCAGCTCTCCCCATTTTGTTAATGCCAAACGAAACATATTATTTGGCTTGTTTCTGCTCGGTACGGTGAATTGGTCTGGATTATAAAGGTCCCAATACTTTTTAGGGGCGTTAAAGGGCAAATGCGGTTTACTAAAGCCGACAAACATCAAAAACTTGTCGTCTTGTAGTTGTTTCAGTGTTTTGATGGCATCGCTTGCGACTTTGCCATCCTTATAAAATTCGTCATTAACGTCACCAGATTCATATGCAAATTTTTTCTCAGCATTCCCTGGTATCGAGTACAAGTTATCGAGTTTTTTGATGTGCGTTGTCCAATTTTCTTCGTCGTCGCTTACGCTATGGTAAACCTTGCCAATACTGACGGTTTTATAGCCATTCTCTTTGAATAGCTGCGGCAAAGAAACGACATTGGGTTGATTTGGGCGTAAACGACCATCTCGACGAATAGTATATAAACCCGTTGTTTCGGGGCGCAGGCCAGTCATGATACTGACACGTGAAGGACCGCAAATCGCTTGCTGAGAGAATGCTTTTGTAAATCTAACGCCTTCGCTAGCTAATTGATCGATATTGGGACTTAACACATGTTCGTGTCCATATATACCAAGATCAGCACGCAAGTCATCTATCATGAACACAAGCACGTTTAGCGGTGCGCTTTCATCGTTTTTTGTCGCTTTGTTTGCATTTTGTTTAGCCCAAGCGCAAATGCTTAGACTCAGCATTACGGTTAAGGCAATATATTTTTTCACAACTTTTACTCTTCATTTTTGCAACGTTTAGCCAATATGATGCTAATTATCACGCTTTTGTTTATGTGTGTTACATCCAGTCTTAATGCTAGTTAGGCCTTAGCTTTCCGTCGTGCCACAAATAAAGCCGCCGAGAATTACCTTTGCTGACATTAACAACGACGCCTACAGCCTTGTCTAATTCATCCTTAACAAGCTTCATTTGCATGCCGCCTCTGCCAGACAGCGTAATATGGTCAGTTTCGACTATCCAGTCTTGGCCAATAACGCCGGTTTCGTTGTCACTCTTAGCAATAGCAAACACAGTTCCCTTTTTACTATCTCGATAAATAGCGGCAGCGCTAGCGGTTATTCCATCGTTGGTAAGCTGCTCTAATTTAATTATATTGTCGATTGGCTTTCCTTCAGCGCTCATGAGCGTGCGGCTTGCGGTGTTGGGCATTGGTAAGCCACTGGTCCACTTGCCGTCTGTAAAGGTCGCCATCTTCCACTCGCGAGGTTCAGGAAAGCGCAGCTCATAACTCATCGCTGGCGTACCATCTTCAAGCTTTAAACCCTTGGTATCATTTACTATCGTGCCATCAGCCACAGAATCGTATACAAGCGTTTTTTGATCGCCAATTGCTCTGGTTATAGGCAGTGTCAGCTTTTCTCCTTTCACATTGTAAAAAGTATCGTCTCGGGTATCTAATCTCATGTAATAGGCATTAAAGCGGTCGTCATGCTTTGACGTGTGGGCTTCTTTGAAGTTACAAAGGTGCCACATTGAAGTAACTAGTATGTCGGTTGGCGACGCTTTAAATGTTTTGACATAAAACATGTCAACTAGCATCGGGTTAGCTTTATGGGGCGTAGGCCAAGTCATCATTACCGGTGGCTCAAGGGTTTGACTGCCTTTTGCTAGTTTATAATAAACATAGGGCGATTTATGCGTGCCGGTTCGGGTAAAAAAATAAATATCGCCATTGTCCATTTTGACCACTTCAGCGTAGGACCCAAATGGAGACACATCATCTTTGACAGAAAAACTACTGATGTCGTTTGGTTTGTCTGAAACAACATGAGTAAAGCGCCCACCTGCATGAGCGGTATCAATTGAAAGCGGATTTAAACCGTCATCGCGCTCGCCGCCATGCCCGCCAAATATAATGTGAAAATATCCATCATCGTCTTGTACAAGTGCCGGCTTACCATGGCTATCTCGTTTACGACCATTTTTAGAAAGCGTGCTGTGGCCTGCCTTATAAGAGCCGTACCAGGTATCCTTGGCGATATCATAGCTAGCGATGTAAGGGTCAGTTAAATCACCTTCGTAAGCGATAACAATTTTACCATCGGCATAAATACTCCAACCGGGCGCCCTATCGCCAGGCAAGTTTCCAGAAAAATAGCCTTCAGGCAACACTTGCAACTTAGACTTAGCCGGGTCTTCTTTTGCAATAAAGGGATCGTTTGGAATGTTATACATATCCAAAAATGACTTCCCAGTAGTGTATTCATCGTAAATTGGCTGAAACTCAGTATATTGCCCATACAAATATTGGTCTATTTTCCAGCGCCAAAACTCGGCGCTTAGCGTGTCTTCGCTTTTCATCGCTTTGCGTAAAGTATCAAACGTTTTATCGTTATGAGAATGCTTCACAATCAGGGCCGCGCGTTTTTTAAGATAGATTTCTTCGCTCATCGATGCATTAACTGTTGCGCTAATAAAGCCGAAAATAAAAACAAATGCGATAACCTTATTTATTTTGTTCATAAAAGATCTATTCCTTTGAATTTTGGTCGCACTGAAAACTAACGACATTACTTTCTTGGTAACCTAAGCGATGGGCGATCACCTTGTAACAACTGTCCTTAAACATCTCAACTGGACGCTGATAAAGCTCCCATGTGTTTTGTTCAACATCTTTGCGAATAACTTGATATGAAATGGTGGCGCCCTTGGTTTCGCTGCTAACAACCACCATTCCTTCTTTCAATTTGACGGTGGGTGCTTCAGTTTTAGGCTTAATATTTGCACCTTGCCATAGGTGATCGATGAGTTTTCGTTCAGGATAATTAGGTTTGTCACCTATCGCGCTAAGCCAACGTACATTTTCGGCACGCAGTTCATTAAGAACATCAGCATATCGCGGATCGTCAGCCAGATTATTCAGTTCGTGAGGGTCCAATAGTGTGTCAAAAAGCTCCTCTTCTGGTTTTGAGGATCTAAACCATTGTGCCTGCGCCTCATTGAGTTGGCCTGCATCGCGCAAACGCAATAACTCCTGCATCGTAGGTATTTTTTCGCGATAAACCACAGGTAAATAATAGGCCTGCTCAGGTCGATAATTGCGAACGTATTTATATCGTTTATTCTTAACCGCTCGAATACTATCGGTAAAACCGTCAAAGCGGTCTGCTGCTGCGTGAATATATTTGCGCTTGCCGTCTTTGATATCGGTAGTCTCATCAAAGAAGTTTTTGCCTTGAATGTGCGAAGGTATTGTCTGCCTTGCAAGCGCTAGAGTACTTGGCAAAAAATCCACAAAACTAATTAACTGATCGTCACGGGTGCCTGCATTTAGCCCATTCGGAAAACGGATAATCATAGGCACCTTCAAGCCGCTATCGTAAATCAGTCGTTTTTGCCGAGGTAATGGACCACCATGGTCAGCATAAAATACGATGATTGTACTGTCATACAATCCGTCATCTTTTAGTTGTTGTAAGACCGCTGCTATTTGCTTGTCGGTCTCTGCGAGGTTGTTGTACATTTTCCACATATCACGCCTTACGATCGGAGTATCAGGTAGATAAGGTGGGATAGGAAAATCTAAGTCCTGACTGATATGAGTGGGTGTATCATTGCCTTGTGTTTTAACAGAGTGATGCCCCGGCAACGCTCGTATTTTTTGCTCGTCGTCTGCAAAATAGTGCCTAGATTCAATGAGTCTTACACCATATGGTTCAAACAAACCCGACTCGTGAGTAGTCGTAAAGTTAACAACTGAGAAAAAGGGCTGGCCTTTATCACGCTTGCGCCAATGGGCATAAGGTCCACTCTCATGCCAAGCTGATTTAGGCGCTGTAAACTGATAATCAGTTTTTAAATTGTTTGTTGTATAGTAGCCAGCTTCGCGCATGTATTGGCTAAGCATTTTTGCTTCGGCCGGCGGTACCGCCTCGTATTTAGGTAAACCCGTGGTTTCAGTATAAGAGTTGGTACGCATATGGTTAGCGCCAATACTTGATGGGTACATGCCCATTGCAAGTGCCGCTCTGCTTGGCGCGCACACGCCTGATACCGAATAAACGTTAGTATAGGTGACACCTTGCTCAGCCAAACTGCTAATAGCGTGTGTGGATATCGTTTGGTCGCCATATGCAGCCAAAATTGGGCTCATGTCTTCAACGACTAGCCATAAAATATTGGGTTTTGACGGTGCAACTTCAGTAAGTTTTGTCTTAGCATTTAATTGCAGATTAGTGCTGGCGTGCGCAAAAGTAAAAGCAGTAAACAAATAACTCACTAAAACGCAGCACACGGTACACCAAGATGATTTCATTTTATGACTGTCCCTTTATATTAAATTGGTGTTTCAGTAAAAATGCGCAAAAACACAGATACGACATAGAAAAACATCAAATCCAATCAAAAGCAAACATTTAACAAGATTATAATCATAGTATCTTGTGTAATCGCTATCAAAAAGAAGTATGCATCAGAGATATTTTTATGATAATCATGCAATTTACACAAAATTTACACGAATGTAGTTCACTCACCATTACATAATGAGCGATATTGACTTAACATGTAACAAAGAAAGTTTACATGGTACAAATTTATGTATAAACAAGCAGCTATCTCTTTATCATTTCTGTTTTATTCGCTCAGCGCGCCGGCAGATATATTTTTAGCCGACCGCCAATTTACAGAACAAAATTATGCACAAGCAACACAAACATACCTAGCTGCAGCAGAATTAGGAAACCCGCACGCGTATTATCAATTAGCCAACATTTATCACAATGGTTTAGGTACTGAAAAAGATCCTATCAACGCCATGCTTTATTTTTATTTAGCGGCAGAGCAAAAATTCCATAATTCAGAAGAAATAATAGCGAAGATGTTAGCGGCTATTCCTGACGAAAACAGAGCGCCTATTCTCAATTTGTTAGAGCAACACAAAAGCACTCATGGCAAACAGCAAAAAATATATAAATACTTTCCTACAATCAAAGAGGACAAACTAAGTACAAAATTTACTTTTGATGGCAAGGAAACACTCAAAACAGTTTATTACCGAGAAGAGATTAATCTTGAAGATTATGCGTCTGGATTTGACGATACGCTATCTTTAGACAGTGAGGGATTTGAGGAGTTTAATAGTGATTCAGTTGAGTTGTTAAGCTCAACGCCAAGAACGCCCTTTTTGATACTTGACCACGATATTCATCACGATGGTTCTGTTCGTTATACAAATGAAGTGCAAAAATTTGGCTTTTATAAGCCGCTTGCAGAGCAGTTTAAGTTATTTCCTGTCGCTGCTGTTGAATTTGAAGGCACGCCTGCTGACTTTGCTAGTCGCACCTACCTTGGCGCTGCCGCATTTGATAAATTCAGCTTACTTGAAGAAAATGAACAAATGTACGGGCAAATTGTTAAGCAAACTCGCAAGTTTAAAAATGGTAAATCCATAAGCGACCGCTTTAGCCATGCTATGTTAATGCTAAATTTTCCGTGGATTGAGCAAGGCGAAAATGAAGCAGAGGAGATTCTATTAGCCCTATCAAAACAGGGCCATTCGCCTGCTATGTTTGAATATGGTTTTAAACTGTACAGAGAGCAAAGAGATATTGAACGGGCAATCTACTGGATTGCAGAAGCCAGTAAATATGGATTAATAAAAGCGGAATATCGTTTGGCTAAAATTCTACATTCGAGCCCTTGGGTTATAAACGACCAACAAAAAGCCTTATATTGGTTTGTTTCTGCTATGAATAAAGGCGATGTTGCCGCTCGCATTAATGCAGTTGAGATATTATTTACCAGTAATGATGAATCTATACTCGATTATGACTTGGCCGTTGAATACTTAGCACCACTTGAAGAGCTCGCTGTAAACGACCCTCGATATCATTATTTAAATTCGCTTAAATATAAAAGCGGTGAGCACCGCGATATTAAGCTTGCCGTTGAAAATTTAGAAAGAGCGATATTAAGAGGACAAATGAAAAATTGGGACGTGTCCGACTGGCAAGACTTATTAAACAGAATAACCACGGGCAATGTCTTTGTTACCGACTCCGAAAACTAGCTGGTATTAGAGGGGGTAATTGCCGTCATTCCTGAGACTTCAGGAACCTCCTGGAACCCAGCGATTCTATTTTATTGCTTGATTCAAATTAAAATTACTTTGTTCCAAGGAGATTCCGCCATTCTGCGGAATGACGGAGTTTTTGTTTACGCTAACCGCTTTGTGCTAATGAGCAATCCCAATGGTAACTAAAAAGAAACGTTTGCTTCAATTGTGTAGTCACCTGGCGGCAAATTCTTCATAGATTGCGCAGCTGAAACAACACCGTTTAACAACAAGCTGCCTTGAATAACGTCGGGGAGTTTTATGTCGGCACGAGTATTTTTAGGAATTGTTACACTCATCATTAATAAACCCCCTTGGATTTCCCATGCAACATTAACCTCGCCATGAGGGGTGTCGTACTTACCCTTGGCATGTTGAAGTTGGGCACCAAACTGAGGTTCAATCTGAATTCGTTTAAAGCCGGGTTGAGCAGGCGTTATTCCTAAAATCCCCTCATAAAACCATCTTGAGACGGTGCCATAGGCATAGTGGTTAAGCGAATTCATACCTTGTGGGTTAAAGCCTTCTTCAATTGAATAACTGTTCCAGCGTTCCCAAGTTGTGGTGGCACCGTTGTTGATGGAGTAGAACCACGACGGATAAGTTTCTTTAAACAATAACTCATACACAATGTCACTGCGCCCTTCGGCCTGCAAAACTTGCGTTAACAACGGAGTCCCTAAAAACCCAGTACGCAAGTGCGTATCGGCGTCTTCAATTAAAGCAATCAGTTTTTCTAAGGCCATCGCCCGCTTCCCTTTTGGAAACAAGTCATAAGCTAAGCCTAACAAATAGGTGGTTTGTGTCGGCATGGCACCTAGTAGATTTAAGTCTTCATCAAAAAACTGCTGCATAAATGCTTGCTTTATTTTACTGTGCAATTCAGAGAGAGACTCAATGTCTTGTGATTGATTAAGAACTTTTGCAGCATTTAATGTGAGCTCTACCGAACGCGCGAAATAAGCGGTGCCAATTAAGCTGAAATCAGTGTTACCTCGATTACCATTGTCGCCCTCTTTAACGATAACTGGATACGGCTGCAGCCAATCGCCAAAGGTGCTCATATTAGAAATGTATCCCTTACTCTTACTCTCATGAAAATCTAGCCAAGACTTCATCATTTCATAATTATCAGCCAGAATTGTTTTGTCGCCCGTAAGTGTATAAAGCTCCCAGGGAATAATGGTTACCGCGTCACCCCAACCCGACGAGGCAAAATTGATCCATTCTACAAAGGGAATATAAACTGGTATTTTGCCGTCCTCGCCCTGCTCTTCTCTAACGCTCTGCAGCCATGCCGACCAAAATCCGTAAACGTCGGCCATGTACATAGAAGGTGTCACAAATACTTGCGCATCACCAGTCCAACCCAAGCGCTCGTCACGTTGGGGGCAGTCTAGTGGAATGTCATAAAAGTTGCTTCGCATACCCCAAATAATGTTTTGTGTAAGTTGATTTAACTTGGGGTGAGAGCTTTCAAAACTAGCGTGAATATCTACATCAGAGTGCTGAATAAGTGCCGTTACCCAATCTTTACTCGGCATTTGGCTTGCGTCATAGCCAGAGACTTCGATATAACGATAACCATGATAGGTAAAAGTAGGTTGATACTCTATGTCGCCTGTTATATTAGGCAAGTAATAATTGGTCGACTTAGCACTTCGATAGTTATCTGTGTAAAACTCACCTAAGTGCAAAGCTTCTGCATAGCGAACTTTAATTTCTTGCCCTTCAATAGCCGGCAACGTTAATTTAGGCACACCAACCATATTTTGACCAAAATCGAATATCACGACACCGTCTTCAACACTGACTATTTCTTTTACCGGCATGCGTTCGGTAATGCGGATAGGCGCATGACGTTTAGGCCTTATTGCTATTTCTGCCTTTAAGTCTTCTGTAGTTGCGGGTAACCAACCTGTGGTATCAAATAGTGCACTTGCCCAACCAGGCATTTCTTTGGCCTGCTCGTATCGTTCACCGTCATAAATACTGGCAAAGCGTATAGGCCCTTGCAAAGTCGAGAGCCAAGTTTCATCGGTCGTAATTATGTCTACTTTGCCATCGCTATACGTAATTTCTAATTGAGCTAACAAGCGTGCTGGTAAAGTATTATCTTGTTCAACAAAATTATACATTCGCATTGCATACCAACCGCCTGCAATACTTGCCGCTAACGTATTTTTACCTTGTTCTAAGCGGTCAGTAAGGTCATAGCTTAGCGACTCAATCCGCGTAGCATAAGGAGTCCAACCTGGGGTCATTACGTCGTTGCTGGCCACTTGCTCACCGTTAATGTAAGGAGAAAACAGTCCTTTTGCACTAATGTATAAACGCGCTTTTTCTACTTGGCCTTTAACCTCAAAAGACTTTCTCAAGTACTGCGGTGTGGCTAAAAGAGCTTGGCTTGGCTGCTTAGCTAATACTGTATCAGGGTGTCCTATCCATTTAGCTTGCCAATCTGAATTATCCAACAAGCCAAACTCAATAGATTGAACTTCACTCCATTGAGATACATTGTCATTTTCATCCCACAAACGAGCGCGCCAAACGAGCGCTTGGCGAGATATTAGAGGCTCACCTTGATAGCGAATCCAAGCACTTGCGGGTGATGTGATTTTTTGGCTATCCCACAAATCAGGTTGTTTTGTCAAAGCATCGATGCTGGTAGCAACTTGTATTTGGTATGCACTTTGCGCTGAAAAGGATGCTTCAGCATCTATTTTCCATGAAAAGCGAGGTGTTTTTTCGTAAAACCCTATAGGGTTCTCAAAGCCCTCACCCACATGGAGATCAGTAGGCGCTTTTAAAACAGGAGGATGCTCTGATTGTTGTTGCCCACAAGCACTAAGGATAAAAAGCGAGACACATACCGCAGCGCATTTTATTGTTTTGTTAAGGCCATTTGCTCTTCTCGACATGTTTACCTCTACTAAAAATTTTGTAATATTTTTACCACATTGAATGTCCGATGTGCTTCGTACTAATTCAATTCAGTGATATACACGTTTCTAAATTTAACGAGATTATCGGTTTTGCCTGTTTCTATAAGTTTTTTGCTACCGTGATGCTGAAGCGCAATAAAGCCTTCGCTGTCCGTATTATCAAGCACATGAGTGGTAAGAATATCGTTCACGTATATTTTAATCTCATTGCCAATACATACTATTTTGTAACGATTCCACTCTAAGTGTTTATAGGCATTAGCGTGTTTTTCAGTCCAAACAGGGATAAATGATTTGACAAAATTACTATCTGGCTTTGAACGTTTAGGATGCGTAGGATGTAACCAAAGCCGGCGGCCTTGATCAAAAAAACCACCACTCCATTTCCTAGGACTGGGGTCGACTTCTGCTTGATAACCGATTGCAACAGTACCCGTATCTAACTGTTTAGTCTGGCCTCTAAAAAGAATACCCGAATTGCTATACTCATTCACATTTGGCAAAAGCACTTCGGCGGTGAGTATAAAATCTGAATAGGATTTCTTTGTTGTATAAAACCAGTTTTTCGGTGACTTAAGCACCAACTCACCGTTTATATAATTTGCACTGCCATAACTGTAGATGTTTTCAAATTGAGATAAATCAGCGTCTAGCAAGTTTTGAGGTGTGTTAACTGAGTTACTCGCGGTCGTAATACACGCATTAATACCAAGAATACTTAAGGCCAAAACTGCCATTTTAAGTGTTAATTTCACTATCTACCCTATAATAAAATGACCAAACATGATTTATTATGACTGAAAAAGACCTAACACCCAAGTAAATAATAATAAATATTTAACATCGAGTTAACGAAAAGCAAGGTGATATAGAAAGCGAGCTGGTTAATGATATTTTTACTTAACCAACTCAAATACTTCTACCGCATTTAATTGTTCTTAGCTAAAGGGTCTGGGTCTTGATAAATACCAGGCTCAATATTAATGCTCAGCTCTGACTTATCTTCAGGCCAAGCTAGCACAATTAATTGCTGCCTACTGTCATCCCAAATAAAGTTTCCTAGGTCAATGTTGTCAGCTGAACGATGCACTGTAAAACCGTTAAGAAATGGGCTTTTGCTTAAAATTAAGTGTTCACCAATATGTACCGAGAAGCCATCTGGGTAGTGGCGGTCGGCACCAACAAATATCTTTGAAGCGCCACGACTGTTATCGGTGTTGATATTGAGCGCAAGAGTACGAGTGGCAAAGTAGAACATAAAGTCTTGTATATCGCCTGCAATTAACTGTGGATATGGACGAGCGATAATATCGGTAATGTATTTTCGTTCTACCGTTCCTACCGCTTGTTTGTCAGAGAATATTGCCCAAGTAGACTCACCTCCCGGTAAGAAATTTTGATAGCTACGATTGCCTAAAAACCAAGCTTTAATTGCACCAATGCCCATACGGTCAAACACTTCAGCTGTTCGGATATAAAACTCAATATAGTTTAGCTGCTCTTTTACAGAATTGTCGGTGGTAACAAATGTTGGAAAACCCCACTCACCTACTAAAATAGGCGCATCTAACACTTCTGCCTCTTTTTCAAAGCGCTGCATAGTGGGTTCAATATAATCGAGGTTTTCTTGATATATATGTGGCGCAAATATTAAGTTTTTCTGATTTATTTTTTGTGTTATTTCATGATACTGGTTACGGTTGATAGCGTCTCCTTTATTCATAAATACACTTTGAATAAGAAACTGCTTATCTGTACTGTAGGGTATAGCTGCATCGATTATTCGTTCATAAAACGGCAACAGGTATTCATTGGTTAAATCGTCGTAACTAATATCCATTGTTAATTTTCGTGGCTCATTAACGAGATCGTAGCCAATCACAAAATCATCATCTTTGTAGGCTTCCCAAACATGTCGCCAAGCATCAATATAGATATCTTGCTCATTGTTTTTGTTTTCCCAAAGCGCTTGCCAAGTAAAACCACCAGTACCATAAACCGTAAGTTTAAAGACCGTTTTAATCCCTGCCTCTCTGGCTAAGCGTGTCGCTCTTTTCAAGCGTGCTAAATATGCAGGTTCAAAATTCCCATTGCCAAAAGTACTTAATCTTCCCATTTCTAAACGGACAACCTGCACATTGGCTCCCATGCGCACCATTCGTAAATAGTCTTGTGGTGAAAAATCGACAGGTCCAGCATGGTCATTAGTGTTTGCAACAAAGCCTCTTGGAATCATATGCCTATCTTGAGAATCTCTTAACCCGTGCTTTATGGTTGCCATGCTGCATAGGCTATTGGTTAATAAAAAGCACGTTATTAAAAGAAGTAACGTAATTTTTGACATAGGATTTTCCTTCGTTGTTATGCTGTAGCTTTTTTAAAATGAAAAAAATGACATAAAAAAGCCCAATAATATGCAGATATTATTGGGCTTACGACTTTGCTTAAAAACTAGTTTCTAGTCAGTGTCTTTAAAATGTATAGCTGACACCAAAGTTATAAGTACGACCCGCGAAACGAATACGGTTAACCGCGTCTTCGTTTCCGCCGATATATTCATAACCTTGGTCCTCTGTTAAGTTAAACGCACGGAAACTAAACTGCCAGTTCTTATTAAGACGATAATTCGCCGCCATATCTAGTCGACCACGGTCTGTTTCAAATCGAGCATCGGTTCCTAAGAATGCACTGTTGGTGCCGTCAAGGATGATGTTTTGAGACAATTGTTGCGCGTCACGCCAGTTGTATGTCAAACGGATGCTAATACCGTCATTCTCCCAATAACCTACAATATTGTATGACTCTGGAGAGACTCTTAACAAAGTAGTGCCGTCATCTGATTCATCAGTGTTAATTTTGGTATAGTTGAACACACCACCAAATCCGTTCCAAGGATAAGGCAAGAAATCAAGCTTTTGTTGAATAGCTAGTTCATAACCCGATACTTTGATAGAGCCGGCAGTGTTAATTGCTTGGTTAACCGTGATACGGCGGCCATCGCCCTCTGGATCGGCATCGCCAAATGGCTCTAATTCGCGACATTCTAAGCCACCGGCACCTGTACCTGGTACTAAGCCAGTTGGACCAAATAAACCTTCACCTACGTCAGCCGGGATATCATCTCCACAAACTTGGTCGCGACCAAACAAACCAGTGATTTCTTTTTCGAAATAACCAATTGACATAGCACTACCTTCCCGGTTATACCATTCTAGCGATATATCGTAGTTATCAGCAGTATACGGTTCGACATCAGAAGCAGGCAAATCAACCCTTACGCTTGTAACCTCACCCCCATCATTCTCGTTTGCTGTGATAATAGTTGTTGGGTTTTGACTACGAAGGTTAGGTCTAACAATTCCTTCATAATTCGCTAATCGCAAAATAATGTCGTCGGTTAGTTCTAACTTCAAGTTAATAGACGGTAATGTATGGCTATAG
>CAZXTD010000093.1:0-3054 GCA_964643575.1 uncultured Glaciecola sp.
ACATGAGCCAATGGCAAAGGCTGAGTGCAAGTGTGATTGGGATGTCTGGATCGCCAGGTCACCAAAAGAAACGAGGCTTAGATAACGGCTCTTACGAAACACTCTTAAGAACAATGCATGGATTAGACCCTGTCACAAATAAAGGAAGCGAGTGGGACATGCTCTTGCAAAAAGGGTATCGGGTGTTAGGCGCTCGAGCGCCCTCAGACTTTCATAATACTGGCATGGACTACTGGCCATGCGAATTTTCGAGTACGCATGTGTTCTCGGCATCAAACCGGCATAATGACATATTACAAGGTTTAATAAATGGCCGTACATGGGCTCAACACGGCAGGTTTGTTGAACGTTTAAACTTTATGATTCTATCGAGAGGAAATGCTTATTTTGCAGGACAATCGATACCGGCATTTGCACTAGAGAATGCAAGCCTCAATGTTGACATCGTGCTAGCTGAGCAAGATTGGCAAGGCTTTTCCACTGAACTCGACAAGCTCAATTTGATTATTGTGGGCAATGAAAAAGTACAAAGTATCGATTTATTAAGCAAGGCCAACAAGTCAGGTAAAACGATACGCATAGACTTACAGCTTTCTTTGCCCACAGGCACTCGTGCAATTAGGTTGTTAGGCAGGAGCATTCAGGCCGAACTGCATCATTACTCATTATTTACTAACCCTATAATGGTTGAACAATAAGGAAAATACGGGTAGCTTACAACTACCAACGCTAATAGCTTTGAATATAAAAAGAATAAAAATACATCATATGAAATTAATACGATTAAAAGTTTTCTGTTTAGCTGCGCTTATTGGCGTTATTGCCGCTTGCTCTGATTCAAACGCTCCGCAAACATCAAATAACGAACAAGTTAAGAACCTCAGAACACAACAAGACAAGCTAGCGACAGTCTTTACACCAGTGACCTCAAGTCATTTCAAGCCGCCAACCATCAAACCTTTAACATTACCTCCTGGCAATGATGGAGCCGTAATTTGGGGCGCTTCAGGACGCGATGATAAAGGGAATCTATATTTTGGGACGTCCACGTATTCAAACTACAATAATACCGCCTTTTTATATCAACGACACAAAGTAAGCGGCGACATAACACCTCAAAGCGATGTGATTTCTCAGCTGAAAAAAGCGGGATATTACAAAGATGGCATTTCTCAAAATAAGTTACATAGTAAATTTTATCAGGCTGATGATGGCTATATTTACTTCACAAGTTTTGATGAAAAAGGCGAAAGTGCTAGCAGGGGAATACTTCCCACTCATGGCAGCCACTTTTGGCGTAAAAGACCAGATGACAAAGATTGGGAACACTTACTTGCAACAAGAGAAGCATTGATTGCGCTGAATACTGACGGACGTTACGTATATGCCTTAGGCTATTGGAATCATGTTTTGTATCAGTATGATACTTTGAGTCGACGCTTTAATCGCGTTACTGTGGGTTCGATTGCAGGGCATATAAGCCGTAATTTTGTAGTAAGCGCAAATGGACGTGTGTTTGTGCCTAAAGTCGAATCAATTCCTGATGGAAGTAAACTCGTAAACTTAATGGAATACGATAGTGATTTGAATCTGTTAGACGCACATCCTCTTGAAGATTATCTGACTGATAATACGTACACTGATCATGGTATTGTCGCTTATACAAACATGAAAAATGGTGATATATATTTTACCACTGGCAAGGGCGGTCTATACAAAATTAGTGAAGGAAAAAACAGAAAACATGAGGTGACGCTAGTCACATTATTGCAAGAAATTGACGGTACTGGGGGGTATTTCCCAAGTTTGTTTTCTATCGATGGTCGTGACTTTTTGGTGGGTATGGGCAAACTTGATGGAAGCAAGCATTACTCTTGGTTTATTCATCAAGTCTCGACCGACACCACTGTTTTTTATGATGTAAAAGAGCTCAATAATAATTTTTTACTTTACGGCAGTGTCACCAGAGATGACGAAGGCAATCTATATGTCGTGGGTGTCGACCGTAATGACCGCGCTAAACACCATCCACAAATTTTGCAACTAAACTACCCTAAAGAGACTGAATAGTAGGGTAGCAACAAGTTTGCTCTAAGCATCTTCAGAACAAGCTAATCACTCTGCTTGTCTCGTTCAAAAATTTCTTGCAACTCAGCTCGCCCTTTATTAGCAGCTGTGACTAGCCCATCAAAAGCGAGGTCATCATGTATCACTTTCTTAAGCATCTTATCATCATGCTCAGCGAATATTTCTGTCATACGCTTAGACTGCCCTTCAGTATATCCATAAGCCGTTAATACCGACTCACAGGCTTTTAAGCCACCGTTAAATACTTCTCTGACATATAACTCTACACCTTGCTTTGCAAGGTCGGTTGCGTGCATTCTATCTCGCGCTCTGGCAATAATCTTAATATGCGGAAACTCTTTTTTGACTAATGTCACCATTTGATTGATTTGCTCGGCAGAGTCGATAGCCACTAGCAATACTCTGGCCTCTTCTATTCCCGATTTTTTCAACAAATCAATGCGCGTGGCATCGCCAAAAAACACTTTGTTGCCAAATTGTTTTACAAATTCAATATGCTCAGCGTCTTTATCGAGTGCAGTAAAAGCAATGCCGTTTGCCGCCAGCACGCGCGCTGTAATTTGCCCAAATCGGCCAAACCCAGCAATTATCACTTTAGGCTCGTGGCTAACCGACTCGCTCTCGTACACCGGTGGGCAGTTAACCGTATTAAACCGCTTTGAATATAAGATAACTAATGGCGATGTTAAGGCCATCGACAAGCCAACGACGAGGTTAACGCGACCTGCAATATCATCGCTTAACACGGCGCTGGAAACAGCCAGTGTCATCACCACAAATGCAAATTCACCGCCTTGTGACAACATTAGCCCAATCCTTGTGGCGTCTTTGCCAGATTGTTTTGCTGAACGCAAAATAACCGCAATTACCGCGCATTTAAAGGCAACTAACAACACGCTCATGGCAATAATAAATACCGGTTCTTGCACTAAAAGCCCGAGGTCAAGATTCATCCCTATCGCAATA
>CAZXTD010000093.1:3064-11582 GCA_964643575.1 uncultured Glaciecola sp.
TTGATGCTTAAAGCTTGAGTCTGCCAATAATATGCCAGCGATAAATGCGCCCATGCCCATCGACAAACCCGCTGCAGACATTGCAAGTGCCGTCACTAGCACCAAAAACAAGGCCGCGGCAGTCATGACTTCGCTACTGCCGTAACGCGCAATTATTCTTAAGCTTGGGTTCACTAAATAGCGACCAACCACTAACACTCCCACAACCGCAGCAATGCTCACATACCAAGGCACGCCACCTTCGGTTTGTTGCGGTGAAAACGACGCCACAATTAATAAAATTGGGATAACAGCCACATCTTGCATTAGCAGCATCGAAAACCCCTGCTGCCCGGGCGGCGTATTCAAAATACGCTGCTCGTTCATTAATTGAATAGCAAATGCGGTAGATGACAATGCCAGCGCGAGGCCCACAGTAATGCTGGCGGCTAAATTTAAGCCTAGCAAGTAATAACAAACAAGTGCTATCACCAAAGCACTTACAAATAACTGACTTCCACCACTTACTAATATCTGATTACGCATGCGCCACAGTGTGGCTGGCTCTAACTCTAATCCAATTACAAATAACAGCAGCACAACGCCAAGTTCAGCAAAGTGCAGAATAGTAAATGGATCGTCAATAAAATTAAGTGCGGACGGCCCAATAATGACGCCTGCAATTAAGTAACCTAAAATAGCACCTAATTTAAGACGTTTAAAAAGCGGAACCGCAATGAGTGTTGCCCCTAAGAAGATGGCAACGGAAGACAATAAACCCATAAAAAATTACACTTAGACCAAGATAGGGCTAAGTGTAATAGGTTTATATTGATTTAACAGGACTATTTGATTTTAAAGAAATGGTCGGCCGATAATTTTTCTGCACCCCAGATAACAACGGCGAGTAACATAAGCCCCCAAATTACGTGCAGGTTATATGCGGCTTGTGGTATGTCTTCTAAACTAATGACTGCTACGTAGTTAACAATAAACAAAGCAATGGCAGATTTACGTGCAAACAAGCCTAATGCTAGTAGGACAGGAAATACAAGCTCGCCGAAAGTTGCTAAGTAGGCAGCGACTTCAAAATTTAAGACTGGTACCGCGTATTCATATTCAAACAATAATAAGGTGCTTTCCCAGTCGTTTAATTTAGTTAACCCTGATTTGAAAAACACCCATGCCACATATAATCGAGCACCTAATAGTGCAGGCATTGCGAGTAAATCAGCTTTGCCGAAAACGGTGTTATATAAGTCTATCAATTTCTTCATAAGGGTTCCTTGGTAATTGTTAGCGAAGTGTTATCTCGGCATGGTTTAGTCGGGCTTTATATACTCTCACTTTGCCTGGTATATTTAGTCGTTAAGCTGTGCAGGATAGCGAACACCATGAATCTTAAATCATGGACATTTAAAATCGTGCACTGCAATAATATTCTGTTTCTCAATTTGCTGCTGTAGCCATGCTGTCATTGCTGCTTGGTCATCTCCAAATTTGCTTAACACGCTTTCAACTGTGTTTTGCGATAGCAGACATTTGAAGGCCTCAAGGGCATTGCCATCAACGTAATCAAAAATTCCTTTATAGTCTTTTCGGTACAACACAATAGACCTGTACTCACCCGTTTTTATTGCAAGGCCGACTAATTTATTTATGTTTGAGAGGAGTCGTTTGCGTGCTTCAATTGAGTGAGCCACGTTCTCAGCGGCAGGGCCTTCAGAATAAGCATCGCTATGCACAAGTGCATACAGCTCAGATAGTGGGAACACCGCAGGCATAATTTGCAAAGTAGCTGACGGAACAAAACTCAGGTTAGCGCTATCTTCACTTTGCAAACTTTCAAATGAGGCAGCATCAAAGCTCTGGTCTTGCGCACGTTCTATGTGCATTAAACGCCAATCTAGCTCTGCGACTTCCGGTAAAAATGGCATGGCTGCTAGGGCGTCGATGTCGTACATAAACTCGGCAAAGCTCTCACCATAATCAGCCCAGTCATAACACTGTTTTGGATAAGCTAATAAATAATCATGGGCAAGGCGTCTAAAATCGGAGTCATCTAATAGCCCGGCAACAGTGGCGAAACTGATGCTTAGGGCTCGAATCCCGTTTTCAATATAATTATTGTGATAAACCCCAAGTGCAGCTTGAGCACCATCTGAAATGCTTCCAGCATTGTGGGGCTCCTTTGAAGACTCGGTATTTGAGGTATTCTGCGGGCTAAAAATACTATTGATAAGCGCTTGCTGGTAATTCAATGACGATTTCCTTTTGCTCTGCTCTTAATAAATTCACTTAGCCAGGCGATATGTTGATGAACCACTCAAAGGCGCTTAACAATAATCGCGAGCTCGCTGTGCTTGCGACACTAGTATATCCCATTCAGGCAAGTCATTGTCCCATTCAACCAGTGTGGGCACATTACCAAAATGAGCAATGGCGTCTTTATATAGTTCCCAGCACTCGGCCGACACCGCCGAAGCGTGGTCGTCAACAATAAATCCATTTACCTGTTTAGGGCTAAACCCTGCCAGATGAATTTCACCAATCAACACTGATGGCAGTTGACGAATATTATCGAATATGTGTGAGTGTGGCTCATCTATTTTTTGGTTGAGCGCGTTCACAATTAAGTTATTCAAGTCTAACAATAGACCACAACCTGCCTGTTTACATAGAGCAATTAAGAATTCCATCTCGCTATATTCATCTTGCGCAATGGGTTCTAGTTCGCTTACCTGAACATAAGCAGATAAGTTTTCAATTAAAATGGGCCGTTGTAATCGCGATTGTACTTGGTCAATATTTTGGGCAAGCACGTTTAATGATGCTTCGTTATAGGCGAGCGGCAGCAAATCACCTGAATGCAAAACTTGTTTGTTCACTTTCGCGCGGTTAAAACACAAATGTTCAGAGACTAAAAACGCTTGGCTTGTTTCAACGACGCTGGCAAATTGATTCATCACATTATCAGGAACCGCTAAACCTGAGCCTAAACCGAGTGAGGTGCCATGCACGCTAACATTGTACTTGTCACAAACGTCTTCTAAGAGTGCTCGGCTAATACCGCCTTTGGCAAAAAAGTTTTCGGCGTGTATTTCAACAAAATCGATGCTGTGATTGATATCTAAATCAGATAGGGATTGGGTGTAGTGGGGGTGACGCAAACCAACACCAATAATAGGGTTGGTTTGCGATGAAGCTTTAAATGCTTGCACTATGCTTAAACTATGCTTTCTATTAAAAGCAGCACGCAATATTAGCTATTTTTTTCAGCTTGCATTTTTTTGAACAGTTTTTTCGCTTCTTTGCGGTCGTAACCGCCTAGGTCTTTACATGTGCCGGCTGGCACTAAGCGCCACTCGCCGATGTCGTTGTCGACAGTAGACTGACCCGCACAGCTATGCGTTCCAGCAAGGTTACCACAGTCATTTTGGCCGGCTAGCGACACGCCGTAACACTTTTCTTTTTTCTTACTTGCGGCGTCAACAGCATCAACAACACCTAAAGACATTACAGTAGCAAGCGCAGCAGCGGCAGCAATATTCGTTTTCATGATAATTTCCTCGTTTGATAAATTCGTTACGTTGTTTGTAAAACGTGTTTTAAAGTTTTGTTAGTAGCGACTCGTTTAAACCGACTTGTGTAACGAGTTACTGATAAGACCGATGAAATTCCCTTTGAATTTCATCATAGCCGTAAAAATGTATAAATTAAAGCTCAGATGCAGGTGTATTCTCAATTTCGTTCCAATATCCATCGGCATCATTGATTAATTCTTCAGTGTTAAGTACCCATCTGCTTTGCACTTTTTTGTTCAAGTTTAAGTAGAGCTTACCGTCAACAACAGCGAATGCATCTGGCTCAATTGGGTATTTTTTCTCTTTTGACACACCAAATGCGCAATAGCCGCCGTATTGTGGTGCATATTTGTCAGGATTACTTTTAAATAATTTTTGGTTATCTGCTGAGCTAAACCAATATGTGGCACCTAAATGATTTGCCGTATATTGACTGTCACCTTTAGTAGGGGCATTAACGGTAAAGTAAGCAACAGGGTCATAGCCTTGAATTGCAACCGTGTTTTCATCTACATTAACAGCTTCGATAGATGAATTAGCTTGCGAAGGAATTAAGCCACAAGAAGTTACGGCAAGCGCAAAAACGATAGACACGGCATATAGTAGTTTGTTTTTCATTAGGTTCTCCAAGAGTAAAAGTTTAGGGATATTCCAAGTCATTCTTAAGCTTTGTTTTTAAGTCATTGTATTCGCGTATATTTTTGCGATTGATGAACTACAAACATGCCATGCTAACTTGCTAAATAAGACCCTACCCTTGGCATTAAACTTTCAAATTAATTTTTTAATTTTAACTACTATCTCACCAAAGAAATTTAAAAGCATTCTATTTCAGTTACTTACATCATTATAAATTTAGTATTCTAGCTCGTGTAAAAGCGTAAATAAGTCTGGCTCCCAGCCAAATTCTTTTAACTTCACGCGATGATTAAGCACCACCACATCTTCTTCTTGCAGTAAGCCAATTTGTAACTGAGCCTGTTCACTCCCCTTTGGAAACGCTATTTGGCCATTTGAGCGCAGCACTCGATGCCAATTGACCTTTTCGCCTTTAGGAATTTGCCCCAAGGCTTTGCCCACTAACCGAGCTCTGCCCGGTAAACCCGCAAAGTCGGCAATTTGCCCATAGCTAGACACCTTTCCTTTTGGAATGGCATTAACAGTCTTCCAAATGCGTGAGTAATTAGGTTTTTGCAATTATGTCACCGCGTTTCGCTTTGCATACTTTTTGTCTAAGTATGCTTTACTTTCTAAACTTATCACGAGTGTGGCGGCCGCAGTCAAAATATCATTAAAACTTAAAAATAAAGGAGAAAAGCCTAAACGCAAAATGTTAGGCGCTCTAAAATCACCTACCACACCTTTCCCTATTAAAGCCTGACACAATGCATAGGCGTGTTCATGTTGAAATGATATTTGACTTCCTCGCTCAGCTGCATCATTGTGACACGCTAGAGATAGATCGCTAGCTGCCAAGCCTTTGTCAGCCATTTGCCGCTCTACACATTCTTGAAAAAATCGATTAAGCAAAATTGATTTTTCGCGTATTTGCGCCATTTCAACATCCTCAAAAACAGCAAGTGCCGCGTCAACAATACTCATCGACACAATACTAGGTGTGCCACATAAGAGTTGCTCAATACCGGCTGCTTTTTCGTAGTCGTGCGCAAAATCGAACGGCTTCGCATGCCCCATCCAACCGCTTAAAGGTTGCTGTATATGTGGCATATGCCGAGGCGCAACATAAGCAAAAGCAGGCGAGCCTGGCCCGCCATTTAAATATTTATAAGTGCACCCAACCGCAAAATCCACATTGCATTTAGCTAACTCGACAGGCAATACACCAGCACTGTGCGCTAAATCCCAAATCACTAATACACCCTTTTCATGAGCCAATTGAGTGATAGCTTGCATATCGTGTATATCACCGTTTTTAAAATTTACGTGGGTAAGCAGTAAAACGGCGATGTCTGATGCCTTATTTTCTAATGTCGATAATATTTCGTCGCTAGGCACACTCAATAATTCGCATCTTTCATTGCCCATCAGTTCGCTTAAGCCTTGCACCATATACAAATCGGTTGGGAAATTATCTTGTTGCGACAGCACTTTATTACGAATAGGCGCATCAAAGTTAATATCGCGTGCTTGGCTCAAGTTTAAGGCCGCACTTAATAATTTGCATAAGTTGACAGAAATCGAATCGCAACATACCACGCTATTTTGTTCAGCCCCAATTAGTCGAGCAATTTTATTGCCGATAATAGTGGGTAATTCAATCCATTGGTGCTTGTTCCAGCTTACGATAAGGTCTTCACCCCACTGTTGTTGAAGCACATCAAGCGCCCGCTTTTTTGCTCCATGAGTGAGTGGGCCTAAAGAATTACCGTCGAGATAAACCATGCCTTTTGGCAAATCAAACTGTTGCTTTAAATGTGACAGAGAATCTTGTTGATCAAGTTCAATCGCTTTATTGATGAGTGTTTGCATGTATTGTATTGCTCGCCTATAAAATACGGATAACTAAACGACTATGTTGCATCAACAATTGAGTCTATTGTTAATTAATCCATAGACTCTATTGCATCTAACTGTGCTAACACACGTTTAAACGCTTGTGAGCCAGGATGGATCCAATCAAAGTGCCCTGCGTCTTCTGCTAGTACTATCTTAGCGGTTTCGTGCTGCGCAAATTCAACTGGCACAATACTGTCTCTTCCACCAGCAAACACGGTCGCACTGACAAGTTGCTCCATCTTATAATTAACGGGGTTGGCCTGCAGATAGGCTTGATTCGCGTTATCGGGTGTCCCTTTCATAAAAGCCGGTGTAGCCGTTTGACAGCTATTTTCGCCTTTTGCATATTCCACAATGTCCATGATAGGCGCAAGGCCAATAAAATGAACATTTGGCCTTTTATCGCTCTTTTTATTCGCCGCTAAACTGGCGAGGTGTCCGCCAGCGCTGTGTCCGACGAGAACGAGGTTTGCGTTTGGTCTTATTTGGGTGAGTTTGGAATCAATAAGGTCGACCGCTAGCATGATGTCATCAAGCGCAATTGGCCATTCACCGCCATTACCCGTTCGCCGATATTCTATAGAGAACACCTCAAAACCTGTCTGAGCAAAGGCGCTGGTAAGCGCGAAGCTGTGTTCGATGGTAAATTGTTCTAACCAACAACCGCCATGAATAAAGACCAGCACGGCTTTGTTGCTGTTCTGCTGCTCATCATTAAGAGGGGAAGCCTGCCAATGCAGAACAAATTGGTCGCTATGTTCACCATATTGATATTTTGAAGACCAAGCTTGATGTGTTAATTCTGCCACTTTTGCGTAAGGTACGTTAGCCTCTACGCTCGGATAATCTGCTCGAGCTACAGCAACAACGCATATTAAAACACACAACCAAACTCGTTTTGTTATAACAACAAACTGCTTCATGCTGAGACCTCTTCCTCTAAACCCTATGTGAATACCGATGACCTAAGATGCTAGCCTACCAGATTGTTTTTCCAAAAGGTTATCAAAGGTGTCAAAAATTGGCGTCCAAAGCGCCGCCGATGAACTAAAAAAGTAGCCCATATGACCTATATTCGATAGCTTATAATCTTTAGGGTTAAGGTCTATTGTTTGTTTGTTGGCGCCGGTATACCCTTTAATAAAAGCGTCTCGCGAAACTGGCTGCGCCCATTTGTCGTCAGTTGCATTTACGGCCACCAGCAAACCTTTGTAGCGGGCGAATACGTCCTCAATACCAGCCATGTCAGGATCGTCAAAAAAATAATGCGGGAAACCACACCAATGCTTCCACTGTTTATACACGCCATAAGGTAAATCTTCGCCCATACCTAAAGCACTCCACGCCATATAACCTTTTGCACGCACTAATATAGGCGCTAGCAATTTCCATAAAATATCCACTTTGACCTTTTCCATTGTTGGCATCCAGCCACTCCAACCTGCTCCTGTGCCAAATACATAGGCACCTGCAATATCTTCAACGTTAGGTAACAAACCCAAAGCATGTCCTCCGTACGAGTGGCCAACTAAGAATATTGGCAGCTCAGGATAGGCATTCTTTGCTTCACGCACTACTGCAGCTAAGTCTTGCTTTGCCCAGTCCAAATAATCTACCTGGTAGCCTTTTAATGTGTTGGGGGCTGAGTCACCAATGCCGCGATAATCAAGAGTATAAACAGTAAATTTCTGGGCTGTTGCGGCTTTAGCAAAGTGGCGGTAAAAACGCCTTGGCACGCCTGTTGCGCTTGCTACAACAATAACGGCTTTAGCGGTTTGCTCGGCAAGCCCTTTCGGTACTTCATAGTGTGATATTGCAATTTCTGTATTGTCTAGCGTTGTCACTCGACCATCAATCATTTAATCATTCCTTGTTTAGCTTAACATTTTGAAGTATAAACTATGGAGTAGAGTCTATAGTCAAGCGTTCTTATGCAAGCACAAAAAATTGCCAGTTTAGGCGACGTGTCATAAGTTACACTTCGTTATTACGAGAAGATCGGTCTCATTTCGCAGCCGCTGCGCACCAGTAATGGCTATCGCCGTTATAACGAGCAACACTTGCGGGAGTTAAAGTTTATTAAATACGCTAAGTCAGTGGGCTTTAGCCTAAATAAAATCAAACTCGCTATACCCCACTTAAGTAACCCTAAGCCCGACTGCCCAGTATTGCAGCAAGCCGTTACAGAGCAACTGCAACAAATAGATGATAAAATTGAAGAACTCAAACAAGCTAAAATCACCTTGTCTAAGTGGATTACACCAAACATAAAAAGCGACACACAAAGCAGTAATACCAAGCCGTGAAAATATCAGCCAAGAGAAAAACATGAGTCAACAATTTACCCTTACCTTGCCTCCGTTCAAGCGCGGATTCCATTTAGTCACCGACCATATACTCAAAGCAACCAGCAATCTTCCGCAAACAGGTGTTTTACA
>CAZXTD010000093.1:11592-15843 GCA_964643575.1 uncultured Glaciecola sp.
GGCGTTGATAGAAACTCAGCATACGGGGCTATTACACGTTTTTATTCAACATACTTCAGCGTCACTCACCATCAACGAAAATGCTGACCCTAGCGTACGTGAAGACTTAGAAGCCCACACCAACGTGCTGGCGCCAGAAAATGCGCATTATTACACCCACACCTATGAAGGCAGTGACGACATGCCTGCGCATATTAAAGCCTCAATTTATGGCAGCAGTGTGAGCATCCCAATCGTTAACCACAGGCTTGGGCTAGGAACATGGCAGGGGATATATCTGGGTGAACATAGAGATAACGGTGGCAGTCGCCGATTGCTTGTTACTGTATTAGCTTGAGCAACCGACGAATAGGCATAGCTTGGTTAACCTTAACAAGCTACGCAATGACAATTACAAAGATAAATTCAACAAACTATCACTGAGTAATTTTTTAGCTTCTGCGCCTTCTGGCGTGTCTAAGTATGCTTGGGCTTGCTGTGCATAGCCTTGAATCATCGACGTATCTAGGCCAAGCGTATCAAACTGTTTTTTTAAGTCGTTAGCTTGTGCGAGTGTTTCGCTGTAGTTAGCTGCTTTGTCGAGCAAGCCACCTAGGCCTGATTCACTTGCTTGTGCTACCGCTGGCAAATACTGCATAACAGAATCTAAGCCCGGTACTTGCGCTGCAAGTGCTTCAAACTGCTCTTGCGAAACGTTTTGCTTAGCAAAATTGAGCAATGCAGCTAGGCCGCCTTTTGCTTGTTCGCTAGTTACGCCTAGGTTTTCTGTAAGGCTGCCTAGCAAACCATCCAAGTTAGGTCCTTTCACTTCTTCAACGCTTGTTTCGTCACCAAGACCCACGCTGCTTAGCAGTGATTCCCACCAACTTTGAGAGTCTTGTGCTTGAGCAAAATTCGTCATCGCCACTAGCGAGATAATTATCATTATTTTTTTCATATATATATTTCTTATTAATTGTTTGGGAGAGTAGCAAGGGTCTATTGACCCTTGCGAAGTTTAGCCGGTGCATTATCCTTGATTTTGCCAACTGTTACCAGCCTTGAGCCATAGCAATATACAAGCAGCGATTTTGCATTCAAGGAGCTAAGCGATTACCGGCCACAACATCTCTTAAATTTTAAGCCACTGCCGCACAAGCAGGTTTGATTTCGGCCCAAATTAAGTTTGCCATTTTTGTTGAGCATTTCTCCATCAAGGTAACGCCATCCGTCTGCTTCTTTAACAAAACGGCTTCGCTCATGCATTGCATAAAAATCAGAAGTGCCAGCACGGCCTTTTGGGTCATTACTGTCTTGCACCGAATAATACGCAATAAACTCAACCTCTCCCACATCCGAGTCTTCAAACGCGCTAAGCACATCTAGCTTAAGCCATTGAGTTTCGTCTGCTCCTTGCTGTAGTTGGTCAATACTCAAGTTTTGTTGTTTTGACTGGGCGTAAGTATTTAATAGATACTGATAATGCTTACTTACGTAAGCGCTGTATCGAGAGCGCATAAGCGCCTCTGGGGAAGGCGGTTTCGCCACTTTCTTTATAAAAGGTAAACAACACGCTGCAAAATCTATTGCACTGCCGCAATGGCACTTTTGTTGGGTAGTCTGCATAATTTTATTTATTATAGGAGTTCAAAAAGTCAGCAATATTGAGGTACTAAAAGTAGTATAGGCGAGAAGATTGATTTCTCAAGTTATCATGTTTCTGCTAATTGCCCAACGCATTACCCTTAAGGAATATGCCAAGTAATAATATCATTATAGTCTAGCGCTTTGTTTCGTTGCATCTAACAACAGGCCTGATAGAGTATGGCGAGCAACAAATAAAAATAGTGTGTTTCAATAAATACAAGGACCCGGTATGCAGCGTCAATCTCAATTTTTTATTGTCTGTCTTTTTACTACTCTATTGCTTGGGGCATGTACAGAAGCGCCAACACCCCAAAACGTTAAAATAGCCCAAAGTGATAGCCTGAGTAATAAGCAAATAAGACAACATGCTGTTGCCATGCCAGACGAGTTTGCAGCAAAAGTCGCCTTAGATATATTGGAGCAAGGCGGCAATGCAGTAGACGCGGCCATAGCGGCACAATTTAGTTTGGCAGTTACCTTTCCAGAAGCAGGTAATATTGGCGGCGGTGGTTTTATGCTCATCCATTTTGGTCAAACTAACGACTTTATTGATTACCGCGAAACAGCCCCTGCAAAAGCGCATCGCGATATGTACCTCGACGAAAACGGTGACGTAAAGCAAATGGAGTCTTTGTTTGGCATTTTAGCTTCGGGCACTCCTGGCACCGTGTCGGGTATGTACAAAGCGCATCAAAAATACGGTTCACTGCCATGGGAACGACTTGTACAACCTGCCGTTACACTCGCCGAGCAAGGCTTTGTGATGCCGGAAAAACTCGCTAATAGTATTGCCCGTTATATCGCTCGCTTAGAAAAACGCAATATTGATGTTAACTTTGCGCGCTACTTTAGCCATGCTAAAACCGGCGAAGTATTTATACAAACTGAACTCGCCGGCACCTTAAAACGCATTCGCGACAACGGTAAAGATGGTTTTTATAAAGGCGAAACAGCGCGAATTATTTCCGAATTCATGGCGCAAGAAGGCGGCTTAATTGATCAAGACGATTTAGCCGCTTATCAGGCGCAGTTTAGGGCGCCTATAACGAGTGAGTGGCGCAACTACGAAGTAATTAGTGCAGCACCGCCGAGTTCTGGCGGCATTGCGGTTGCCCAATGGTTACAAATGTTTGACCATCTAAAAGCCAGAGCACCAAAGCTCGACGTCAATGACCCTACTTATATCCATATTCTTGCCGAAATTGGCAAGCGTGTATTTGCCGATCGTGCCGAATACCTGGGCGACCCTGATTTTTTTGACGTACCAAGCGTGCGTTTGTTAAATGCAGATTATATTAAGTCTCGTGCTAGCGACATTAAAATAGATGTTATCTCTAACACTGAACAAATAAAGCCTGGCTTAGCAGAGAGTGAACAAACGACACACTTTTCAATTGTCGATGGCATGGGTAATGCGGTGTCTAACACAACAACGATAAACTTAGGTTTTGGCAGCGGCGTGGTAGTAGAAGGCGCTGGCTTTTTACTCAATGACGAAATGGACGACTTTAGCGTTAAAGCTGGCGTGCCTAATTTTTTTGGTGCTATTGGCGGTGTAGCTAACGAAATTCAACCCAATAAGCGCATGCTCAGCTCTATGACACCAACAATTGTGCTTGAAGACGGCAATTTAAAAATGGTCACTGGTTCACCTGGTGGCACTACCATACTGTCGTCGGTTTATTTGAGTATATTGCATGCACTAGAGTTTGATTTACCGGTACAAGAAGTAGTCGACCTACCCCGCTTTCATCATCAACTCTTGCCTGAAAACGAAATCAGGCATCACAAAGGCTTAGCAGAATCGACAGTTAAAAGCTTACAAGACATGGGCTACACAACGAGAGAGAGTCGTTTTGGTGATTTACACGTTATTGTATCTCGCAATGGCGAGCTAGAAGCGGCCTCAGAATCTAACGGGCGCGGCAAAGCACAAGTGGTTAAAAAAGTTTTGAGCCAATAAAAATCAAAACTGACCCTATCAACACAATCCCCAAATAAGGTATTGGCGTAGCCCAAATAGAAGGCATCTGTGACGAGGTGTCTTTTCCTTTATTTTTTTGCACCATAATACTGAATATGATGATAGGCAGCGGCACTATAAGGATATAGGCTAAGCCCAGCCCACCAAAAATTGTATACGCCATCCAGACACCCATCGCATACAGAGCGAGTAACACAATACTAATAATTGGGTGCTTTTTTATCTGATTAATCATCACTGCCCGCTGTTAATTTCGTTTTATTATTCTAATGACTCAAGACTGTCTTAAAACCCACTTATATTCAACCTAAAAGTCGGCCCATTGGTTTTTTCGTCTTTTACATGTCAAGAAGTTCGTACGTTTTGTGTAATACGGCAACTAATTTTAACAAGAGCCCCCTAATAACATTTAGCTATATTTAATAGCCAAACCCAATTAAAATAATCTATATATTGATAGTAAGTACTAGTTAACATTTGCAAAAACGTGTTATAGTATGTCCACGATGACAAATTGACTTGGCATTGCTAGCAGTAAGAATTTTAAAAAGGACATGATTAATTAAAGAGCTATTTCTGCCCAGTTCCTTAAGTTTCACTCGGCTAAAAGCCATACTTTAGGTAAAGGGTAAACACTGGAA
>CAZXTD010000094.1:0-10333 GCA_964643575.1 uncultured Glaciecola sp.
AATCGACAGCAATGCCTTCTTTTTTGTTGGCTTCAAAATCGATATCACTCCAGCGCGGGCAATGGCGGCCCCACATAACGGAGCGTCCACCTACATGATGGCCACGAATCCAGTCGAAGCGCTCATCTTCATCATAAGGATATTCATCATCCTTATTGATAAAGTGCTTTACATCTTCTTTAACCCACCAGTGTAATTTGTCTTGCTTGAAGTAGTGTTTTTGTTTTTCTTCTAAACTCACTTCGCCCTGATTAGGTAAGTCCCATTTATCTAAGTGAGCGGTAGGGTAATCACCATGCTTCACCATTCGGCCTCGCTCAAGCATAAGTGTTTTATAGCCTTTTTTGCACAGCTCCATAGCGCTATAACCGCCTGAAATTCCTGAGCCAATAACAATTGCGTCAAATGTTGTGTTCATATTATTCTGCCCATTTTTTTCCGCCGACTTGTTCAACGCTTATCTGCGCAACGTACTGAACCGGGATTGGAAGATAATTTAAGTGTTTCTCTGCAACCTCTTCGGTCGCTAGATAGTAGGAAATAGTCTGTTGTTTTAAATCGATATACGCGCGATAGACTGCGTCGTGCTCGCTGTTTGATTTTGCTTCAATTGCTTTGATGATGCTTAACTGCTTGTTCGGGTCAGACTCAAAAAAACTCTCCTTGCTAAGATACTCCCGTAGCACCGCAAACCTTTTTAAAAAGGCACTTCGATAACCCGGTTTAAATACTTTATTGAACATATTGTCCATTATGCCGGGCACGTTAACATCGGTAGCTGAAGGGCTGTCGGTTCGAGGCAAAATAACGTCCATAATTTGCGATAGTGCGTTAAATACGCCAGCGTTAAAAAAAGCGGGTGAGCTAGTGGCTTTCAGCCCAGCTTTTTTCCCGACAGAAGCATAAAGCATAGAGCTTGTTAGCGGCGATAGCATCGCTGAACCGGTCATAGCGGCGGCAAGCTTTAATATGTCTCGTCTTTCCATTGGGTTACCTCTTATCTAATTATTGGTAGTATAATGCCCAAGCAATAGCTCAAGGCCGAACGTTAATAAATGATTCACGTTGTTTAACCTCTTCACTGCGCTGTGATTCATATTTTTTGATGTAATCATCCACTTTATTACTTAGTCTACTCACTACATCTTGGTGCTTTTCATCATCAATTAAGTTCAATTTCTCTTCGGGATCGTTTTGTAAATCGTACAATTGTTGATAGTCGTTTTTATAAAAATCCACATATTTCCAGCGCTCTGTTCTGATACCGACAGTCGGAGGGATAAACACGCGTTTAGGCTGGTACATGTGCTCAAAGAAAAACTCATCCCGCCAATCTATGTCTTTTTGTTGATTAATCAGTGGAAGTAAACTTTGGCCTTGGTAAGTTACAGGGGCTTGCAGTCCGGCAAAATCAACGATTGTTGAAGGTATATCAATGTTAAGCACCATTTTTTGGATTTCTTGACCATGAGACACCTGGTTGCGAGGGTCGTAAATAATAAGCGGTACGCGTAAATCTTCTTCCCAACCAAACCACTTTCCGGCTAGTTGTCGTTCATTTAACCTGTAACCGTTGTCACTCATGTAAATAACAATAGTATTGTCAGCCATGCCGGCTTCTTCCAATTTGTCGTATATCATGCCCACTGATTTATCCACCGCGCTTATGGCGCGGTAGTATCGCTTCACCATCTTTTGATACATTTGGGGTGTAGAGAAACGAAATTGCCAGCGCACACGGCCAATGGAGCGCTTTAAAAATTCGGGCAAGGCTTCATAGGTAGCATCATCCGAAAGTTTCGCTGGCGCAATGGTGACATCAGCGTACATATCTTCAAATTCTTCAGGGTAGTGGTATTGGTCTACTTCATCTTTATCAAGAGCATGTGGGTTCCAAAAGTTAACCGCCATGCTCCAGGGTTTATCTGATTGTTGAGCTTGTTCAATGAAATCTTTGGCAACAGCAGCAATGTAGTAGCTTTGAGGAAGCTCTTGACCTTTATACATTTCGGTTTTGTTATGCAACATTGGCTTAAAAAAGTCGAAACGTTCGCTGTTGTCGCCCGATATACCAATCTCATATTTGCCGATAAATGCAGTTTGATAACCCCCTTGTTTTAATATATTCGGGTACATATTAGCTGATTCGACTTGGCCCGTTTTGGGCCTCCCAAATGTGAAGTCATGGGTACGTTCTGTTAAACCACTCAATATGCTCACGCGGCTGGTGGCGCAAATAGGGGTGGTGACAAAGGCATTTTTAAATACGGTGCCTTTGTTTGCTAATTCATCCAAATTGGGCGTGTTGACAACAGGATGATACTTACCAATTAAATCCCAGCGATGGTCGTCAGACAAGATAAACAAAATATTCGGCGCTTTTTCTTGAGGGGCCTTTTGCTTGGATGATACGGTTTCACTTTTTAGCTCAGTAACTGCGGTTGGGTCTGCTACTTTCTGTTCTTCAGAGGCACAGGCTGACAATATTATACTGGTTGTCAACATAAGGAATATAGAAGTCACACTCACGTTTAAGCGCTTTTTATACTTAGCTTTGTTTGTATTTCGAGCGGTTTGATTCATTGCTGGATTCACCTTGTTTTTTTAATCTCGGCTAAGCACAAGGGCTCGCCATAAACCGCCAACAGGCGAAGATTCAGTTGCATTCAAGTTAGCATCGATGTCAGCCATTGAAGCGACTGTTAGGACGTCACCTTTGTTAAGTTGAATGTTGTTTATTTCGAAGTATTGTTCTTGAAAGTCGGTGTCGGTTTTGGCACTCGTAAAATTGCCAATTTCTTTGTCATTAAGTAGTACTTTGTATTTTGACGTGTGTTGCTTTAATGCTAACGCAACTAAAGTTAGGCTGCGCTTTCCGGCATCTCTTCTATCTATTTGCGTTTGCGCGTAAGCAAACCGCTTCTGGTTGGCTTTCACTGAGGTGTCTATTGCCAATGCTTCTTGTTTTTCCAGAGGGGAAAGAGGAATTTTGCCCAATGGTGAAGCACCAAAATCAGACGAGGCATAAAATATTCGACTATATTCCTTTATGCCGAGCAAGATTGATTTTTTAGGAAAGTCTGGTTGATAAGAAAGACTTGATGATTCACCAGCATCTTGTGGCACAAACTGCTTGTCGGTGGTTAATATAAATTTGTCTAGTTCAAAACCATCTTCACGCATCGACACCATAACATTGTGTACGCCGGGCGATGGCACGGTTAAGGTCACCGTATTTGGTGTGCCGCAGTGATTGGTTTTAATGCGCTGAGCCGACGACCAAGTCCATTTGTGCTTACCCTCGCATAGTTGAAGTCGTTGGCCGCTCTGAGGCCACGTCCCATTGATTCCAAAATGTACACCGTTGTCTTCGCTGCCTGAGCTGTAGGCGCGTGCCCACACAAAGTAGGTACCGGGCGCCTCGAAATAAACGGGGTACGACAATATCGCAACTTTGCCCGGCATATTGCTAAAATTCTCTCCACGAACAAGTTCTTCAAAGTGGTTGCTACGAGTATCCGGAAGGATTTCTATGTATTGCCCACCACTTGCATCATGGTAGTGCGGTAAATCGCTATCTGCGTAGGTATGTTCGGGAGAGTCTTTAGAGAAAATCATCCATCGGCGCTTGTTGTCTTTGTGTTGGCTTGCAAAATGTTCGGCTTCAACTACAACGATACCCTCGCTTTGATGATGATTAATCGTTTGGGCAACAAGTGCTGAACTTATTGTAAGCAATGCTACAAAACTTAAGAAAGCTAAGCAGCACCGCATTGTGTGCGCAATTTGACATGTTTCATCTGCATTCATTGCACCGTATCTAAATATCATTTCATTCCTTAACATCACTACATCAATAGCATTAACACATCAATTTATAAGTCGCACATTTCGTATTCAATCAGCGGTACTGTCGACTTTACGCTTATTAGTAGATGTTACTCTTTTGTAAAGCAAATATGAAATCATATTTAATCATATGCAATCAAAATGTGTCAATTTATCTTCAATAAAAAGAATCACTCTGGTAATGTAAACGAAATAGTCTAATTAATTAGGTTTTACAGGCGAATGAAAAATACAATATGCAAGCTCCTAATCATATGTTTTGTTTATCTATTATCTAGCAACTTAATTGCTCGCAGTGTTGAGGGAAATGGCGGTTTGCCGCCAAGTATGCTTTTAGTCGAAGGATTAAAACTTAGTAGCAATGTGCATAGTGTCAGCCCTCGTTTATCGTGGCATGCCAATGTGTCTAGGCAATATGCTTATCAAATACAGGTAGCGACCAAACCAGCTTTGCTAGCTGATGGCAAAGCAGACTTGTGGGACAGTGGTAGGGTCGTAAACAAACAATCGCTGAATATTCGATACCAAGGCAAAGCAATGTCGTCGAACGAGCAAGCCTATTGGCGTGTTAGAGTTTGGCCAGTTGAATCGGATGAAGCTAATCCTTGGAGTGAAATAGGCTCGTGGCAGATGGGTTTAATCAACAAGCACGACTGGCAAGCGAGTTGGATACAAGCCAAACAAGTTACTATTGCTGATATTGACAAGCATGTACAAGATTGGATGTTGTTTGCGGCAAACATTCATCCAAATAGTAATTCGAAGTTAACAGAGCAAAAGCAAAAAACGCAAGCGCGAGTTTTAGAGCAGTTAAAATTGCAGCCTACCGCGAGCATGTTCCGCCACAGTTTTAAACTACCGCAAGGTAAACGGGTAAAAACAGCACGCCTTCACAGCACTGCAGCGGGCTACTACGAAATATTTTTAAATGGTAACAAAGTAGATGACCGCTTGATGGACCCCGGCCAAACGGATTACGACAAACGTATTTTGTATAACACTGATGAGGTTTCATCATTGCTAAAAAGCGGAAGCAACACAATTGGCGTGCACTTAGGCAGCGGCTGGTATGCTGAGGATATTGCTTTTAGTCGTTGGAGTAACCCAGATGCATCGCCACAAGACAGACCAGGAAGGTCATTAAGTTATGGCCAGCCAAAATTTATTGCGCAGCTCGAACTCGAGTTTGAAGACGGTACCAAGCAAGTCGTTAGCTCAAATGAGGCATGGTTAAGCCACCCATCTCCTGTACTGAAAGAGGGCTTATTTTCAGGTGAGCTTTTTGACGCGCGAAAGACGTTAACAGATTGGCACAAAAATAAAGCACAAACAGAATTAGATAATTGGCAGGCGGTTGATGTATTGTCATCCTGGCCAACACAGCGTCTAGAACCGCAGCTTTTAGAGCCTATCAAAGCTATGCAAGCGCTTGTACCAGTTGATGTTTTTAATCCAGAGCAAGGGGTTTGGGTTTTAGATTTTGGACAAAATTTTACTGGTATTCCAACAATAGATTTTACGAAGCTGCCCTTAAAGACAAACCAAAGCATACACTTGCGCTACGCCGAATGGGTCGATAAAGCGGGTAATATTAGCCAAAAAAGTGGAGGCGGTGCCCCTCTTTTGAAACAAGTAGACACGTATATTGCAAACGGTAATGAGGCGCAACAAGTTGACGCTACTTGGACACCTACCTTTACTTGGCATGGTTTTCGATACCTTGAAATACGTGGCTTGACCCAGGCACCGCCACTAAATGCAATAAAAGCGCATCTCGTCAGAAGCAGTGTTGAGACGGCAGGGCACTTTGAAAGCTCAAATGAATTAGTGAACCGCATTCACAGAATGGCTTTATGGGGTTACGAAAGTAATTTAATGGCAGTACCCATGGACTGTCCAATTCGCGAACGTGCAGGCTGGACGGGTGATGCGCATGCGGCTCAGATAACGGGCAACTACAACTACAATATGGATAATTTTTGGTCAAAGTACTTAGGTGATTTTGAAACGGCCGCGTTTGTCGCGCCCGCAGTTGTGCCGGGTAAACGTACCCACGGTGGTAACTTTGACTGGGCTGCTGCAGAAATTATGATAGCTTGGGAGCACTATCGACATCATGGCGATACAGAGCTTTTACAAAGGCAGTTTGAAAGCATGCAAGAGTATATGTCGGCAGGAGAGGATAATTTAGAAAAGTCATTGTTACGCAAAGGCTATGGCGATTGGTGTGATGTTGTGAAAGCTCCTGGAACCCCCCGAGTAAACGGCAGATGCAGTCCGCAGCATACAACACCTACCTTTACAAGTTCAGCTTTGTTTGCGCATTCTGCTAATCTTATGGCAAAAATTGCTGGAGTGCTCGATAAACCCAAACAAGAGGATAAGTATGCATCGCTGTTTGAGCAAATTAAAACTCAGTTTAATGCAGAGCTTTTTGATACAGAGCTGATGACTTATGGCAGTCAAACTGCAAACGCTATGGCCATCATGTTTGAATTGGCCCCGGCTGATAAACGCAAAGCGGTGGCTAAAGCGATTAATGTCGATGTGCTCGAAAATTGGAACGGACACGCCAATGTGGGGGCGCTGGGGCAAACATACTTGTATCGAGCTTTGAGTGATTATGGTTTTGCTGACACTGCTTTTAATATCTTTACCGCCGATGGTTACCCTGGTTATAAATACTTATTTGAAGAGTTAAACGCCACCACGCTTTGGGAGCGAAAAGGCTTTTACGATCCTAAAAAAGATCCCGACGGCACAAATGCACCGGGTTTTTCTCTTAATCATCCTTTTCATGCTGGATATGACGGATGGTTTTATGAAGGCCTAGGCGGTATTCGGCCACTAATTGATACTGTTGGTTTCCAAGACTTTGCGCTGGCTCCAAAGTTTGTGAAAGGTTTAGATAAAGTGGATGTTTCTTATACTACTGGGTACGGCGTTATTAAAAGCCAGTGGCAACGCAAAAACACAATTATTGAGTGGCACTTTACCGTACCCAACAATTCTACCGCTTTGGTGAGCTTGCCGAACAAAGCAGCTACTTTATATTCTGCTGGAAATTACAGCATTGTTTACGAAGAATAATATAAAGATGCCAAGGGCAATAGCATCAAAGGAGAATGCTATTGTCCACATTTTTGAAGCAATCCGGTTTTAATAATGAATTAACACCTGCGAATGAACGAGACCGGATTGAAAGGTTTGTTAAACAATGAACGTTTATTTAACAAATTAATTGCATAATCAATCAATATAGGTCATAATTGGTCTTAGTAGTCGAGTGTGGACCGACGAAGCGAGTAAGCAATTATTTTTATTGTCTCTCTCGATAGTGTGTGTGGACGATAGGTTAGTTTGTTGTGTGGCCTATTGTTGTGTGTGAGTGGCCGGTTGTGTTGTGGCAACCGGCTTTTTCATATCTAAAACTTACTAAACTTCTGATTAGATATTAAAGTCTTAGAAACGCTCAAATTTAATCAAGCGTTCTCAGTCGGTCAGATTTGTTATTTCGCCCCGCCTAGTCTGCAGAACCACGGGTTTCCCCCAATAATATCTCTTTCACGTCAGACACCTGAGCAAAATTATTGCCACCTTTGTCGGCACCGGTTATCCACCAGTACACCATGCCAGCGTCAGAACAATCAAATTTGTTTGCTTGGAAGGGCACAACACCGTCTTGTTCGGCGTAGGCGAGCATCTCCCACATAAATCGATAGCCTTCGTTTTCATGCTCTTTTGCCCAATCCCATGCGCTTATTGGGGTTTGCAAAGATACATTTTGATCGCCAATTTGATGCTCGGTAACGCCAAAATCTAGAATCTGCTGCCACGTAAAATAATCACCGCTATCATCGTTTGCGGGATGATGAGAAACCACATGAACATGTTTGATTACCGCTGGGTTTGCTTTTTCAAGCGCATAGCCTATTAAATCAGGCTCTCCAGCTTCAATAATCCAAAGTGGATCATCTTTGCTTGAGGCATTAATCGCATCTACTAAATCATCTCTGGCGGCATCTTGGCTAACTCGGCAGTTATAGTAATCTCTTAAATGGTTAAATGGCCCAAACAACTCAATGCTTTTGCCGCTGAGCTCATGTAGTACTTTTTGTCGGCGGGCTTCGTTTTGCGCATCAATTTGGCGGCCTTTGTTGCGAAAGGGATCTAAGTCGCAAGAATGTGAAAGGTGCACTAAACGGTCGGATAAACCAGCTTGCTGAAGTAAACCAAATATAACGGGCGTTGCGCCAATATCATCTGGGTCTGGCGAATTACCATCAATAACAACCGCTAAACGTCCAGACGGTGCTTGAATTTTATCGAGCTGAACGTCGGTTATATAACGCTCCCAGAATGCATGTACAGAGACCGCTTTTTGCCCTAACTCAAATATCCACCAAAGCTCGACGTTATCAGAAAAATCAACACCGCCATCTGGTATTGCTGAATAGTGGGCTTTAAAGCTACTTTTTTCTATTATGTTTTTTGCCTCTTGCCACAGTGCCCGTGAATGCGCTTTTGTATTTTTGGATGATGTAGCACTATTGAGCCACTTGCTATCTTCATCAACATACATTGGCGTAAAAGGACCGCGTCGGTTCTTTCGTTTGTAAATCTGCATTGGCTTATTGCCGTCAGTAATTGCCTGATAAGTTGTTTTTTCTTTTACGAAAGCTAATGCTTCGGGGCTGGTGTGCTTTTCATTCCAATTACTATGCTGCACCACAATAATATTATTTTTAATTAGCGATTCTTGCACCCCTGATTCTATGAGCGCTATCAGCCAATCTTGAGTAAAATCGGATTGCCCAGCTTCCTGAATCCAAGCATTTCCACCTTGTGCAAGAACCGCACGAACACGGTCGCGCACTAGCGTAACAGAGGCATCCCAGTTTTCTTGGGCATCAGTCCAGTCAAAGTTCTTTCGTCCAAAGGCCACCTCCATTAGTTCAGTAGCATCTATATATTTACCTTCTTGAATACCAGTGCTGCCAGCTACCGCAATACGATTAACACCTTGCATATCAGGGTGGACAAGCATCGAGCCTAGCGCTGCTATTGCATGAACATCGTCCGCATCTGGCTTTAAGTCAAATTGAGAAACAAGAATATCTTTGTGTTTGGCAAAACTACTGCGTTTTATATTGCTCAAATCAGCAGGAGCAAAAGATAAGGACTGCCATCTACCGCGCGCCCAGGCTGTGCCATCATTCTCAGGAATTTCACCATTGGTATGCGCGTTTGACTCTAAACTGATAATGTCGCCTTGTGATATCGAAATACCGCGCCACGTATGAGTTTCAGGTTTTAGGTCGCGCTCATCGTCTGGGCCAATATAAGAACTTCGGTAAGTGCCTTTAATTTTCTCGTTTATCAGCAATCTGAAAAGGGGCTCACCGTCCTCTTCGGTCATCACAGTAATGGTTACATCATACTTGCCGCTTACCCCCTCAAAGGTTTTTTGCGCGCGGGCGAACAAAGCACGATATTCGTGTCGCCTTGCATCTATTCCCAAGGCATCGTTGCGTCTGTCTATATAGTAGGGCACATCACCGCTGTCTATTTTATCGAAGTCTTCGGTTGCGTCATAAACTATTAGCGATGTGTTAGCTTGTTTCTTTGTGGCTGCAAACACATTGATTGTTGTAGCGAGCAGAGCAAAACTAAACAACAAGATTACAAAATTATTATTCATTATGATTTCCACCTATTCCATATGAAATACTTGGGTAATTGGTGTGCTAACGGGTTCATTATCAGGATGAGTTTCCATAATATCGGCCATAAAAGCCCACCACTTTTTCACGATAGGTGATAGAGGAAGCTGGTCCATTTTATGGTTACTCGCGCGTTTTAACACGGCAAACAGTTTATTCGATTCACTTTCAAGAAATATTGAGTAATCTGATACACCAGCTGCTTTTAACGCGAGCACGAGTTCTGGCCAAATTTCGTCATGACGTTTTTTGTATTCAGCTTCATTTCCAGGTAACAGGGTCATTACAAAAGCTACTTTTTCCATTTATTTTCATCCATCTATAATTCTCAGATTTTTAAGACACTAATTTTTAGTTTCTAAAGCCGTTCTTAAAGTTTATCCAAATACGCTTGCCATTGCTCGTTACTGGTAATCTCACCTGCGCCTTCCCAAGCGAAACCAGCCTGATAAGTGAGTTTTCCTTCTGGGTTTGTGCTGGTGAACATCCAAATATGACTTTCATCTTTTATGTCGCTAGGAATATGCTGAATATCTTCGACAAGTGCGGGGGCTAGCAGGGCACCAGTGCCCACACCATAGCCATCAATAGTTTCCCATGCTGATATACGGCCAGCGTCCTTATTAAAATAGACTTTGGCCTTTTCATCGTGGGTGGCAACACCAATAGCTATTGGTAGTGAGGCAGGTTTGTCGTCTAGCGTAAACACCGAATCCACTGTAAATAGCTGTGTGCCGAGTGGCATAGAGATAGTCTTCATT
>CAZXTD010000094.1:10343-11826 GCA_964643575.1 uncultured Glaciecola sp.
TCTTTTCTTTGACAATGCCTAAAGGCGTGTACCATTCGTATTGCAGTGTAAAAGATACTTTATCGCCACCACTTTCGTTGATTTGGTAGGTTTTAAAGCTATGTGCGGTGTGCGCCTCACCATCTACCCATATTGCTGTTGCGCCAACGCCTCTGCTAATGCCGGTGTGGTAAGGATCATATCCTTCGCCGTGATCTTCATGGTACGAAATGCCGTTGAGGTGACCTGCATACCAACTATCAATAATTGAGTAGTCTACTTTTTTAAACCATGCATCTACGCCGCTCGAATGCCCTTTTAAGGGAGCCGCTGGGCCATATACCCTAAATGCCACTTTATCGTTTTCCCATGCAAAATCGTCACGTCGCTCGGGTACAAAACGTCCGTAGGCCATGACTTTTTTTTCTTGTGAGGCTGATGCCGTGACTGACGGTTTAGATGTTTCTGCGGTTTCACTCGTGCAAGCGCCAAGAAAAACACCCGAAGCAGCTAGCATTAAAGCGGTCTTAATTAAATTACTAAGGTTTTGTTTCACGTCTAGTTCCTATCAGATTATTAATGTTTTTATTGCGTTAAAAGGTTATTTAGCTTTCGCTTTTTGAAAATCGTAAAGCTCAGAGCCTGCCAGCAGGTATGCGCCCACCGCATATATTTGTGAATCATCAAAACTGACGTTGTCAGGAGCATCACCAATTTGCTGGACCCAGCCCAACTTGCCGTTTGGATGTACAGCTGAATTAAGCGCGTTCCATCCTTTGACTACAGTTGGTAGGTAGTCGTTTTCTGACAACAAGCCTTCATTAATGCCCCAAGACATCCCGTAGGTAAAAAATGCAGTGCCGCTTGTTTCGGGTTGCGGCATATCCTCCATTGCCAGCAAAGACATTGCCCACGTACCGTCTTCCTTTTGAAGCGTTTTCAGCTTGGCAGCCATGGTAATAAATAAGTCTTCATAAAATGCTCTATTGGGATCATCCTTTGGAATAAACTCCATCATTCTTGCCAAACCGCCAAAAACCCAACCCGCACCACGCGCCCAAAACAGCTGATTGCCAAAGGCGTCTTTTTCTGTCTTAAATCGGCTGTCGCGATACAATAGGTCGTAAGCTGGATCGAACAAATAATCAACGGTTGCTTTGACTTCTTTATGTGCATGTTCAGCATAACGAGGGTCGCCTGTGACTTGGCTCAGTCCGAGCCATGATGCTGGTGCCATAAACAGCGCGTCGGCCCAGCACCAGCGACGCTGACAAACATATGTCTCGTCTTGTGTACGCTCGGAAGTAAACTCGAGGGAGGTTTCTTGATAATCTGCGAGTATCTTTTCAAACTCCGCTTTAGTCGGCGCTAAAAACGCGTCATTTTGCTCGTGATTTAGGTAGTACCACAGGTATGTTTGCGCAATTAGTTGGTCGTCGCCAAAGTAGGGTACCTTGCCCAATTGCCAGTTCAACTGTTTCGTCTTATATTCAATCCAGCTGGT
>CAZXTD010000094.1:11836-15767 GCA_964643575.1 uncultured Glaciecola sp.
GTGTAAAAGGGATTGCCAGAGCGCTCAGCAATTTCGGTTAACCCAATATAAAAAGCCCCTTGCACCCATCTGCCTTGCTCTAATGATTCGCCTCTTTTAAAGTCAAGGTATGCCAACGAATCTATTCTTGGCACTTGCCAATTTGCAACTTTTTCCATTTGTTTCAATATTTTTTCACTGCTTTGCAAGGTCAAAGCACCTTGCTGGTCAATGCTAGTCGCCGCATAAACGTCTTTTGATGTGTGCGTCTGCGTGCAGGCTGCAATAACAAATACTGAGGTAGCAACTATTACAAGGGACGAGACTTTTGCTATTACGATATTCTTTGTATGGGTTAAAGCCGATGTAATTGCCCGCATTGGACGTTCCTTGTTTTTATTTTTACATTTAAAGTGATGATTGATATTGCATTATTTTGAGCGTTAATGCAAACTTAGTGTAACGATAATGTTAATCAATTATTCATATTTTAACTGTGATAATGTATTTGTGACTGGGTGTGAGCAAACAAGCAAAACAACCCGACGAAGGAGCAATATAGGATGGTCGTAATTAATGTAGGCAAGTTCTCGAAAGCGCTAGCGAGCATAAGTCTTTTGCTAATGCCTTTTTTGCTAAGCGTTGGTCCAATGAGTGTCAATCATGCACATGCAAATACAAGCGCAATTGATAGTTCAAATATTCACTCAAGCGCCATTGATAATGTGTGGTCGGGTCATCGCGTCAAACCTTTTCTGTTGACTAGAGGTAACCATCAATTTGTTGCTTACTACGACAGCAATCGACAAATGACAGTTGCACACAGAGCACTGGGCAAGGTATGGCGCTACTATAAGGTAGACAGCTATTTGGGGTGGGATAGTCATAATTACGTTACTATGGAACTCGATAAAGAGGGATATTTGCATGTAACAGGAAATATGCACTCTGACCCTATCGAATACTTTAGAATGAGTGAACCTTACAATGTACGGTCACTAAAACGTGTGGAACGGATGGTTGACGAGTCGCTCGAACAACGCATGACGTACCCTATTTTCATGTTGAACAAGAATCAAGATTTATTGGTTAAATACAGAGATGGTGGTAGTGGTAATGGCAACGAAATTTATAATATTTATGACGTGAATACTAAGTCATGGTCGCGCTTGCACACCAATCAATTCTTAGACGGTGAAGGTAAAATGAGTGCCTATTTTGAAGGGCCAAGACTTGGTCCCGATGGCAATTTTCATCTGATTTGGGTGTGGCGCAATACGCCAGATGCCTCAACCAATCATAGTTTATCCTACGCACGCAGTCCCGATTTAGTGAGTTGGGAAGATTCTAACGGTAAATCGATAAGCCTTCCTCTAACACTGATGCAAACTGACATTGTAGATCCTGTTCCAGCTAAGGGCGGGATGATAAACAACAATGTAAAAATCGGATTTGACCAAAAACAACGCCCAGTTATTTCATATCACAAGTATGACAATAACGGCGACACGCAAATGTATGTTGCGCGCAAAGAAGGCGACAACTGGAAAAGCTATCAAATTAGTAATTGGAAAGGTTTTAGATGGGATTTTGGCGGTGGAGGTTCACTTGGCAAATTTCCTATAGAACCCTTTTCGCCACAAGTCATTGACGAGAGCACAATTGGTGTTGTGGTTAGACGCGATAATAATTATATTCGGTTTGTGCTTGATGCCGACAGCCTAAAAACTATCAAAACGGAAGACGCTAACCTTTACCCACCTCAGATTGCCGATATTGCTAAAGGGTCTAATTTCAATGTATTCGCCTCAACAAAACTGGAGTTAGAATTAAATGTATTTACAGGCCTTGGTGACAAAAGCCCAGAAGGCAATCAGTTTTATCTTTCTTGGTATGGGCAGCCGGGAAACCGTGACTTAGCTCACGTTTATATTCCGCACCCCAGTATTTTGTTGTTACATGAAGTAAAAGACTAATATTCATTTGCTGTCCATTGCCAGTTTAGGCAGCACTTCGATAACGTTTTGATAGAGAGAACTAGATGAAGTTTAAAAAGATGATTTATAAATGCTTAAGTTTGTTGCTTGTTTTAAGCATATTTGCTTGCGCAAAACAACAAGACACAGTGACCTTGCGTATTGGTCACTCTCTTGACACACAGCATAGTGTGCACGTGGCGATGCAACATATGGCTGACCAATTGGCAATTTATTCTAATAATACCATGCAAATTAAACTGTATCCGAGTGCACAACTTGGCGGTGAGCGTGAGATGCTTGAGCTTTTGCAAATTGGCTCTCTTGCCATGACTAAAGTGTCGGCGGCAGCCATAGAAGGTTTTGTACCAGAAATGAAAGTATATGGTGTACCTTATTTGTTTCGCGACAATGACCATCGTTGGGCGGTGCTAGAAAGTGAAATTGGTAAAGAAATTTTAGGCTATACGCAAAAAGCGCACTTAGTGGGTCTTGGTTATTATGATGCTGGCAGCCGGAGTTTTTATACAAACGACAAAAAGGTTGAATCTCCTGATGATTTACCGGGATTAAAAATACGCGTAATGCAAAGCCCGAGCGCCGTCGCTATGGTGAATACAATGGGCGGCACTGCGACGCCTATTTCATTTGGCGAACTCTACGCTGCGCTTCAGCAAGGTGTCGTTGATGGAGCCGAAAATAACCCTCCTTCATTCTTTTTGTCGCGTCATTATGAGATCTCTAAATATTACGTGCTAGACGAGCATACATCAGTACCTGATGTGGTAATAGCCAGCAAGCATATATACGACAACCTAACGCCTCAGCAACAGACATGGTTGCAACAGGCGGTTGATGACTCTATTGAGCTACAAAAGAAGCTGTGGAAAGAATTAGAAGAAAGGTCTTTAAAGGAAGTCAAGGCAGCAGGTGTTGAGGTTATTTACCCTGACAAACAGCCCTTTGTTGATGCGCTTGCACCGCTTTATAAGACTTATGAAGGTACGCAGATAGGTGAGTACATTGAAAGAATAAGAAACGTGCAGAAGGAGTCATGATATGACATATATTCAGAACAAAGTGGTAGCTGCACTTAAGTTTTTAATCGTTGTTTTGCTTACAGGCATTGTTTTGGTTGTGAGTATGCAAGTTTTTTCACGCTTTGTGTTGGGCTCTTCTAGCTCCATTACCGAAGAGTTAGCACGATTTTTACTTATTTGGATAGGCTTGTTTGGCGGCGCTTATGGCTACCATACGAACGCTCATTTAGGCTTAGATATTGTCACTAATACACTAAAAGCGGCACCAAAGCTTTTAGTGAGTATGCTTGCTCACGGCTTGATCATGGGCTTTGCCATTGTGGTGATGGTGGTTGGCGGAATATCTTTGGTGAGACTCACTCTTGACCCTGTGCAAATATCAGCGGCAATGCAGATTAAAATGGCCTATGTGTATTTAGCGATTCCTGTGTCTGGCTTACTCATCGTGTTTTTTTCTGTGATTAAACTGAGTGAACTAGCCAAACTATTTAACCAAGCACGCGATCAATCACAAGAAGGAGTATAGAGATGGAATTTGCTGGTATTATCTTATTAGTTGTTTTTGTTTTTTTGTTATTAATCAATGTCCCTATTTCTTTTAGTATCGGCATAGCGACCCTTGTAACAATGTTATTTAGCATCGACGCCATCCCGGCTGCTACCACTATTGCACAGCGCTTGGCAGGCGGAATAAACGCTTTTGCTTTGTTAGCGATACCGTTTTTCGTACTGTCAGGCTTGATCATGGGGCGCGGCGGTATTGCTAAACGTTTAATTGAGTGTGCAATGGCACTAATCGGTATGTTGCCCGGAGGCTTAGCCTTAGTAAACGTTTTGTCTTGTACCTTATTTGGTTCTATTTCTGGCTCAGCGGTGGCTTCAACAAGTGCTATCGGTAGTTTTATGATCCCCGAAATGGAGAAAAAGGGTTACGAC
>CAZXTD010000095.1:0-304 GCA_964643575.1 uncultured Glaciecola sp.
CCCTGAATCTGTGCTTACCTGCCAAGGCAGTCAGCTGCTATCGCAAGCAATGCAATACCTCGTGCTTAGCAAGCATAATTAGTAATTATAAGAAGGATACTTAACATGCAAGATGCTTATTTTCCCATTTTTGAAAAACTCTACGAGGGACAAGATCTGCCCCAACAAAGCGCTTACGATCTTTTTACCGATGTTATGCAAGGTGAGTTAGGGCAAATTGAGCTATCTGCGCTGCTCATCGCTCTAAAGCTCAAGGGCGAAACAAGTGAAGAAATTGCAGGCGCCGCAGCCGCCATGCGCGACA
>CAZXTD010000095.1:314-9338 GCA_964643575.1 uncultured Glaciecola sp.
TAGGCACCGGCGGTGACGGGCATAACACCATTAATATTTCAAGCGCTGCGGCAGTAGTTGCGGCAAGTTGTGGCATTAAAGTGGCAAAACACGGTAATCGAAGCGTTTCGAGTAAATCAGGTTCGTCAGACTTATTTGCGGGGTTTGGTATTGCTTTAGACATGTCTCCTAGCACGGCAAGAGCTTGTCTAGACAAAAGCAACTTATGCTTTTTAGCCGCGCCGCAATATCACACTGGCGTGAAACATGCGATGCCTGTGCGTATGGCTCTAAAAACGCGCACACTGTTTAATGTATTAGGGCCACTCGCTAACCCAGCTAAACCCACTCACGGCATTTACGGTGTTTACACGCCGGACCTCTTAGAGACTTATGCCAACACCTTGCACACTTTAGGCCACGAAAATGCACTTGTTGTGCACGGTTCTGGGTTAGATGAGATTGCTTTACATGGTTCAACACAAATGATTCATGTATATCAAGGCGAACTCAGGCCCATGCAAGTTAAGCCTAGTGATTATGGCATAGACGAAGCACCATTAAGCGCTATTAAAGGAGATTCGCCAGCGTTTAACGTACAAGCAATACAAAAGGTGTTTAGTGGCAAGGGTGAACAAGCACACACCCATGCGATTGCAATGAACGCCGCTAGCTTAATATGGTTACATGAACTAGATAAGCCTAGTCCGCAAAATCTCAAAACCTGTTTTGAACAGGCCATGGACGCAATAAGCGAAGCCAAACCGTTCGAAACAATTCAATTGACCGCAAGCATTAGTCAAGGGTAGTCATAATGGCAAACGTACTAGAAAAAATAGTGGCTGATAAGCGCATCGAAATTGCTCAAAAGAAGCTAGACATGCCGCTTGATTCATTTAAAAGTGATCTACAGCCCAACACAAATTCGTTTTTTGAGGCGCTAGCCGCAGACGGCACAAGCTACATATTTGAGTGCAAAAAAGCATCGCCTTCAAAAGGACTGATTAGAGACAACTTTGACTTAGACGAAATTACCCAAGCCTATAGCAAGGAAGCGGCAGGGTTTTCGGTACTCACCGACATTAAGTATTTTCAAGGTCAGTTTGATTATTTGCCCTATGTGGTAAACAAAGTCAGCCAGCCCTGCCTCAATAAAGACTTTTTCGTTGAAGCTTATCAGGTATATTTAGCTCGACACTTAGGCGCGAGCGCTGTATTGCTGATGCTTTCGGTGCTAAGCGACGAGGAATATGCTGAGCTCAGCGATTTAACTCACTCACTTAATATGGATGTGCTGACTGAGGTAAGTAACCATGAAGAGACCGAGCGTGCTCTTGCCTTGGGCGCAAAGATTATCGGCATCAATAATCGCAACTTGCGAGACTTATCGACCGACTTGAGCACAACCGAAGCGCTCGCGCCTGTGATACGAAAAGATAAACGTTTTAACGGAGTCATTATTTCAGAGTCGGGGATTTATACCCATGGCGATATTCAGCGCTTGTCACCTCTAGTTGATGGCTTTTTAGTTGGTAGTGCGCTAATGGCACAAGACAACTTAGATCTCGCCATTTCGCAGTTGGTTTACGGCAAAGTAAAAGTATGCGGAATCACGTCGATTGAACAAATCGACCTGCTTAAACCGTTTCCGATAAGTTACTTAGGCCTAATATTCGCCCCACAATCAAAACGCTTTGTTAGCGTAGAGTCGGCATTAGAGATAGTTAACCATGCCCGCACCAATACTGGTGCAGATGCAATAAAAAGCCGCTTGGCTTCAAGCAATTTTATTGGCGTGTTTGTCAACCAAGCTGCAGAAGTGGTCGCTGAATATGTGCACAAGCTTGAACTTGCAGGTGTGCAACTTCACGGCAATGAAGATAAACAATACATTGAAGCGCTTAAGCAAGTCGTACCCGGTAAGTGCAAAATAATCAAGGTGGTATCAGTGCAAGGTGATGCGATAGATGCAAGCCAAGCAAAACAAAACATGCTGAGCGAAATAACAAGTTATCAATCACTATTAGATAGCGAGACTTTGTCGCACATTTTACTAGATTGCAAGATTGGCAAAGAAATAGGCGGCACAGGGCAAAGCTTTGATTGGCGATGGTTAGACGATATAAAAGATAAACACCGCATTATCCTTGCTGGCGGTATCTCAAGTCAAAACGCAAAAGCAGCGAGTGACAAACAAACCGATATAATTGATGTGAATTCTGGAGTAGAAGAAGCGCCAGGCCAAAAGTCTGCAGAAATGCTAAGCGCCTTATTCACACAATTGCGTGCTTAATTTTACACCGTACGCTAAGTAATATTCGCAGGTATGTGAGCCGAGCCTTAAAGGCGTCGTAACAATCAGACTAACTAGCAAGCTGAATGGGTTCATGCACAGCGCAAACGAACGATAAAAGAGATTAAATCATGAATAAATTAGAATCGAAATTTGGTGACTTTGGGGGCATGTATGTGCCTGAGTTACTTATTCCTGCATTAGACCAACTCGAACAGGCCTTTTTGGATGCAAAAGAAGACCCCAGTTTTCAAAAAGAGTTTATGGACTTATTAAAAGATTACGCGGGCAGACCCACAGCAATGACCTTAACTCGCAATATTGTGAGTAACCCTAAGGTAAAATTGTACCTCAAGCGCGAGGATCTATTGCACGGCGGTGCACACAAAACCAATCAAGTGTTAGGGCAAGCCCTATTAACAAAACGCATGGGTAAAACGGAAGTTATCGCAGAAACAGGTGCCGGACAGCACGGGGTAGCAACTGCATTAGCCTGTGCCTTGCTTGGCTTAAAAGCTCGCATTTACATGGGTGCTAAAGATGTAGAACGCCAGTCACCCAATGTGTTTAGAATGCGCCTAATGGGTGCAGAAGTCATACCGGTAGATTCAGGCTCGGGCACGCTTAAAGACGCGGTAAACGAAGCCATGCGCGACTGGTCTGCTAATTATAAAAATTCTCACTATTTGTTAGGCACAGCTGCAGGCCCGCATCCGTTCCCAACCATTGTGCGTGAATATCACCGCATGATTGGCGAAGAAACCCGTCAGCAAATACTCGAAAAAGAAGGCCGTTTACCCGATGCTGTTGTGGCTTGTGTGGGCGGAGGCTCAAATGCTATTGGCATGTTTGCTGATTTTATTGACGAGCCAAGCGTTAAGCTTGTAGGCGTAGAACCAGCGGGTAAAGGTGTGCATACCAAAGAGCACGGTGCAACAATTTGTACGGGAACCAAAGGCATATTACACGGCGCCTTTACCTTTATCATGCAAGACCAAGAAGGACAAATTGAAGAGTCATACTCAGTCAGTGCAGGGTTAGATTATCCTGCTGTAGGTCCACAGCACGCTTATTTACATCAAACAGGCAGAGCAGAATACCATGCGGTAACAGACACCGAAGCACTCAATGCTTTTCAGTTGCTTGCAAAAAAAGAAGGTATTATTCCTGCGCTTGAAACATCACACGCCCTCGCTCATGCTCTTAACATGGCTGACGAGGCAGAGGAAGAAACCATAATCGTGGTTAACCTTTCGGGCAGAGGTGATAAAGACCTTGCTCATGTCACCAGTATTTTAGGAGATAAATTATAATGGCCAACACTACTGAGCAGTTAAACACCGGCCGTTATGAGGCTATGTTCGATGCCCTTAATGCTAAAAAGCAAGGGGCATTTGTGCCTTTTGTTATGCTAGGAGATCCTGATTTTGATACCTCTGTCGAGATTGTGCGCACATTGGTAAAAGCAGGCGCCGACGCGCTAGAACTCGGCATACCGTATTCTGACCCAATAGCCGATGGCCCCACTATACAAAAAGCAGCAATTAGAGCGCTAGACTCTGACATTAAACCTGATGATTGCTTTGCCATCATCAAAGCCATTAGAGACGAATTTGCAGACATTCCTATTGGTTTGCTTTTATACAGTAACCTAGTACTCGTTAAAGGCATTGACAACTTTTATGCGCGGGCAAAAGACGCCGGTGTAGACTCAATATTAATAGCCGATGTGCCCCTGCGCGAAGCCGACCGTTTTATTGCAATTGCACAAAGCAATAGCATACAGCAAATTTTAATTGCGCCACCTAATGCATCTGACGAAACCCTTTCTCAAATAGGCAATAAGTCGGCTGGCTATACTTATTTACTTGGCAGAGCCGGCGTGACAGGCGCAGAGACCGCGGTTGAGTTACCCGCCGCAGACCTTGTTGCAAAACTGCAAAAATATAAAGTAGCCCCGCCTCTCATTGGTTTTGGTATTTCGACGCCTGAGCAAGTGCAGTCGGCTATTAGTGCTGGCGCTGCTGGCGCTATTTCAGGCTCAGCAACGGTGAATATTATTGAACAAAATTTACATGACAACAAAGCAATGCATCAGTCGTTACATGATTTTGTCACCAAAATGAAAGCCGCCACTCAGCTCTAGCAAGCAAGTTTTTTTGCTACTCAAGGTTTTAAGGAAACACAATGTATTACATGATATATGCGCAAGACATCGAAAAAAGCTTGGATAAAAGGATGGCTGCGCGCCCTGCTCATATTGCTCGCTTAAAAGTACTCGCAAGCGAGGAGCGTTTATTAATTGCGGGGCCTACCCCATCTGTAGATAGCGAAGAGCCTGGTGACGCTGGTTTTAGTGGGTCTTTGGTTGTTGCTGAATTTGACAGTTTAGAAGCCGCAAAGGCTTGGGCTGACGCCGACCCATACGTTGCTGCGGGTGTTTATGAACAAGTGACTGTTAAGCCCTATAAAAAAGTTCTTCCATAAGCAGAGTACATTAATGAGCGGTTGTGATCATATCACGGCCGCCATCTTTAGAAGCGTACAAGGCTTTATCAGCGCGCTGCATCATATCATCAATACTTTCACCCGCTTTTAATTGAGCTAGGCCAATCGACACTGTAGATTTTGGTAAATCAGTATTTCTAAACTTTTCAAGGTAAGACTTAAGATCTTGCGCCACCGATACTGCTTCTTTTAAAGTGCCATGATTAAGTAAAATAGCAAATTCTTCACCACCAATACGATATAAACGATCAGAACGACGCAGGCGCTGCTTGATTAAAAAGGTCGTGTTTTTCAGCACTTCATCACCGGTTTTATGTCCGTAATTATCATTGAGCTGTTTAAAATGGTCCATGTCTAGCAAAATCAAACTGCAAGGCGTTTTATGGCGCACAAAAGCATCTAGGCTTTGCGTCGAGTCTTGTTGAAACGCTCGCCGGTTGCCTGTTTGTGTCAGGTAGTCTTGTGAAGCCATTATGCTTAAGTCGGCATGTTGTACTTGTAAGGCTTTTGCGCAAAAAAACGAGAACATAATAGTCGGTAAAATCGCCGTATAAAATGTCAGTACCATCGCAGTATCAAAGCCCTGCAAGACCGGGTACACAATTAAAATATTACTAACACTGTAAAGCAATGCGGCTTTGGGTTTTAGCAAAAAGAAAAATGCGATCGCACCCGGAAAAAACCAAAACAAATGATTGGCACTGCCATAAAAGACAATAGCAATGAGTGAGATGCTAATTAAGGTACTTAGCGCAAACTGCATTATGATCAAATTTCGACGCTTCAGTACGCAATAAGCAACAAATAAAGATAAAACAATAGCAAAGGTATCAATGGCAACAAAAATCCAATCTTCTTGTACTATCCGCAAAGCCAATATAGGCACATTAGGCATAGCCAGTAATATAGCGATATAAAAGGTAACCCTTTCGCTTAAGGTACGCGCTTGGATAGAGTTAATGAACGACTTTATATATTGCTTAATGTTTAATGCTCCGGCAGTGGCTACAACTTATGGAAAAACTATTTTTGCACGTCATTCGATACTGCTGGCTCACTTGTCTGTACTGTTTTACCTAAGTCTGTTGTGCCCTCGTCACCCGATAACAAAATGGCCAGCCACTGTGTGCCTTGCCTCGACTCTAAGGCTATTTTTACCACCATAGTTAACGGCACTGATAAGAGCATGCCTACAGTACCAAGCAGCCAACCCCAAAATATCAAAGATAGAAATACAACAAGCGTAGATAGCCCTAGGCCACGTCCCATAAACCGAGGCTCTATTACATTACCCATAAGCATATTGGCAATAATAAATCCTAAACCGGCTAAACCGGCTTGCACTAAGCCGAATTCAACAAATGCCATTAATACAGCAGGTATGGCAGCAATAATAGACCCAATATTAGGTATAAAATTAAGTAAAAATGACAGAACTGCCCACAGCATAAAATGATCGACGCCTAAAAAGTATAACCAAATACCAATGAACAAACCTGTGCCTAAGCTCACTAACATCTTAATCACCAGGTACTGATTCACTGAGCTTAAAAACCTGTCTATGTGAGTAAGGTTCATGTCTGGATCAGCCATGGCGATATGCACTCTTCTGGGCATAGAGCCTGCTTCTGCCAACATAAATATAACGGTGAGTAAGATTAAAAACACATTGGATAATACTGTGCCTAAGCCAGCAATAAAGTTAGTTGCCATCGACATTGCAATACCAGGGTCGAGGTAAGACAAAATCAGGCTTTGGTCGATATTAATATTAAGCACCGCAAGCTTATCTAATATCCATGCAAATTCACCCGACAGTTGCTCGCGATATACCGGCATGTTTTGTCTAAATTCGGCTAGCGATTGAGTAATTAGTCCGGCAAGCATAAATCCAATCACCACAATCAGCAGTATAACTAATGTGATTGAAAGCCATCGCGGCACTTTGAATTTGGCCGACCAATTAATAAGTGGGCTAACCGCTATGGCAATAAAAGCCGAAAGCAAAAAAGGAACCAGAATGACACTCGCTGCTTTTATGCCTGCCAAAATAATAACTACGGCAGCCATTATTAAAAAAGCTTTGAGTACAGGAGATTGAATTTCCATTTAATTAAGGTCCTATTTAGAAAAACGAAGTGCATAAGACGCACTTTTGAACTTTAAGATTTATCACAAACACATCAGCAAAGCTTCAAGGCTTTCAATAATAATATTTTTAAAATATAAGGACAACTGCGCTAATATGAACCTTAACCTCGCCACTATTCGAATCAAAAATTTACGTTTACGCACTTATATCGGCATTAACGAAGATGAGATAAAAAACCAGCAAGACGTAATCATCAACGTTGTCATCCAATATGACGCGAAAAAAGCAACCGATAGCGACCAAATGCAAGACGCGCTTAACTATAAAACAATTACCAAAGCGATAATACGTTTAGTTGAAGATAATCGCTTCTCTTTACTCGAGAAACTCACTGCAGATGTACTCGAAATTGCCGCCGATCACCCTTGGGTATCATTTGCTGAAGCTGAAGTTGATAAACCTCATGCCTTACGCTTTTCAGACTCGGTGTCACTCGCGCTCTCTTGCACAAAGAGTTAAATACCAAAGCAATTTGCAAAGAGGTAAGCAATGAAACATGTACTCATTACTGGCGGCACGGGCTTAATCGGTCGCCATTTAATAAAGCATTTATGTAAAAACTACAAAATTACTGTAGTGACCAGAGACACCTCTCGTGCAAGTCGTCTGTTAGGTTCCGAGCATTCTTTCACAACATTAGACGCGTTAAAAAGCGTCGACGATATCGATGCGATTATTAACCTTGCTGGCGAGCCTATTGCTGACAAACGTTGGACTGAATCGCAAAAACAACGGATTTGTGATTCTCGTTGGGATATCACGCAGCGCCTTGTTGACCTCATCAATAACGCAAGTACAAAACCTGAAGTATTCATTAGCGGTTCAGCCATTGGCATATATGGCCGACAAGGCGATACACCTATTGACGAAGATTTTGAAGATTTCCATGATGAGTTTAGCCGCGAGGTTTGCGCAAAGTGGGAAACCATTGCCAATCAAGCCAATACTCGGGTTTGTATCGCACGCACAGGTGTTGTCTTAGAAGAAGACGGCGGTGCACTCGCTAAAATGATAATGCCGTTTCGTTTAGGTTTAGGCGGGCCAATTGGTGATGGTAAGCAGTTTATGTCCTGGATACATATAGAAGATATGGTCCGCGGACTCATTTACTTGATTGAAGATGAGCGCTGTTTGGGCAATTTCAATTTTACGTCGCCCAACCCCAATACTAATCACTTTTTTTCAATCAAGCTTGCTAAACGTTTGCAGAGGCCTTGTATATTTAAAGTACCTGCGTTTGTTATTAAAACCCTGATGGGAGAATCTTCAGATTTAGTTCTTTACGGACAAAAAGTACTTCCCGCTAGATTGCTTAACTGTGGTTTTACCTTTCAGTATTCCACGCTGGAAGAAGCGCTGAATGCGCTTGATTTGTAATATCCCACCCGTCATACCCGCGAAGGCGGGTATGACGGGTATGTGGTACATATTGCTATATTCTCCCTGCGAGGGAATGAGCAATTATTTTTAACTTACACCATTTTCCTAAGCAAGTGCGCCGTATTTAACGACAATAAACGCCAACAGCTAATTGCACCTAAAATACCCACAACACTTGCGCCTACAACAGGTGCAATTGCCCAATATTCTAAATGGAAGCTAAAGTCCATTTGAAAAATACTAGTTTGCAATAAGTACAAACTAAATTCGTTTGCAATAGCCGCCATCAAACCTGCAACTGCGCCGATGATAATAAACTCATTAATCACACTAAACCGAATGCTTATACCCTTTAAGCCTAAAGTTCTTAGTATCGCGAGCTCTTGTAAACGTTCGTCCATGCTTGCTTGCACTTGGGCAATGAGCACGAGCGAGCCTGCTATTAGCACAAGCACAAGTATGAACTCAACCGCCATAGAGACCTGATCAATAATTTCACGAAGCTGGTCTATTCGAGCATCCACGTCAAACAAGGTAACGCTAGCAAAAGGTGCCATTAGGGGCGCAATTTCATTTTTACGGTCTTGGTCTAGGTGAAAGCTTGTAATGTACGTTGCGCTAAAATTTTCCATCGCTTTAGGATGTAATACAAAAAAGAAGTTAGGTTGTAAGGTCTGCCAATCAACTTCTCGCATACTGGTAACTCGGGCAC
>CAZXTD010000095.1:9348-14844 GCA_964643575.1 uncultured Glaciecola sp.
CTACCTCGCTACCGATATTAAACGTGAGCGTATCGCCAAGTTGAATGTCTAGTCGCCCTGCTACTTCCGTTTCAATCGAAAGAGGAATGGGTTCACCTTCTTGCCAATTATCGTGCCATTCACCCGCTACAATTTCATTACCGCGTTGTAGCTCAGTGCTCCAGCTCAGATTTGCTTCGCGTCCTAGGCCTCGTCTGCCTTCATCGCTACGTTCTTCACCTTCTTTTGTGACTTCAGTACGCACTTGTTCTTCGTTAATGGCAACAAAACGACCACGGGCCACAGGATAAAACTTTTCATACCGTATATTGTTGTTTTCAAACTGTTCAACTAAGCCCTCTTTTTGAGCCTCGGTAACATTTGCTAAAAAGTAATTCGGGGTGCCCTCTGGTAATTGGTCGCGCCACTGCTTAACCATATCGTTTCGCATCACTAACACAACTAACAACAACATGATGGTAATGGCGAAACTAATTAATTGCACAGAGTTACCCATAGCTCGGCGCCTGATGCGCGCCCAAGCAAGTGTCCATGCGCCCATGCTGCCGCTGCCGAGTTTTCGGCCAAGCCATATCAATACATGAGTCATTAGTAGTAAACTTGCCACCAACACAATGCCCGATACAAACAGGATGCTGCTAATTTTAATATTTCCACTGTATACCCACATGAGCAAAAATACCGCACCGCCAGAAAACGCAAACTGCAGCGCTCTGGATGACATTGTCGCACTAATATCTTTGCGCAAAACTCGCAAAGGAGGAACCGAAAACAACTGCAACAAAGGGTATATTGAAAACAATAAAGCGCAAGTAACACCAGTGAAGACAGCTATTCCTAGAGGACGCCAATACCAAGTATTTAAAGCGACTTCAACTTGCCCCTGAAGCGCAACGGCAACTCCTTGTTGAATAACGTAGCCAATGATCGACCCCGCCACTATCCCAAGTAAAGTGATAAAACAGATCTGCACAAGATAAATTTTACGCACCATCGCTTTTGGTGCACCAAGTGTTTTCATTATAGCGACTGGGTCAAAATGACGCTGACTAAAACGCTGTGCAGCAACAGCGATAGACACGGCTGCTAGTACTATTGCAAGTAGACTGGCTAGTAAAAAGTACTCCTCTGCTCGTGCAATCGAATTACCAATAGCAGAATCGTCGTCTTTAATACTTGTCCATCGATGCAACTCACGGTTCATTTGCGGGCGTAACCAATCATAATAGTCTTCTATTTGGCCAGGCTCACCAGTAAAATAATATTTGTAACTAACACGGCTGCCAGGGCCAGCTATATTGGTAGCAGCCACGTCGTCGGCATGCATTAATAAAATAGGGTCAGTGTTAAAAACACTAAAACCAGCATCAGGAATTTCGCTGAGTATTCGGGTGACTTTGAGCTGCGCATCGCCAACATCAAGTGTGTCACCAAGCTCTACTTTAAGAGTTTGGAGTAACCTTGAATCGCCCCATACTTCGCCTCTGGCAACGCTCTCGCTCGTGGGTATGCCTTCCCCAAAAGGAAACTCGGCAATTTTCACTTGGCCTTTCAGAGGGTACGCATTATCTACCGCTCTAACATCAGACAATGCAAGCTCGTCACCAGCAAAAACCATTGAACGAGCCGATAGCTGAAAAGCAGTGCCGAGGCCTTGTGCTTTGGCCTCGTCTATCCATGCAGTGTCGACAACATTGCGTGACCTTAGTTGGCTGTCGGCAGCTATAAATTCTGCACTGCGATCGGTTAACGCTTGTTGTAAGCGCTCCGAAAACATCGACAACGACAACACTGAGGCTACAGATAACACAATAGCGAGTAAAATGATTGTCAGCTCGCCGCGCCGTGCTTCATGCTTGAACAAACGCCAAGCTAAATCAAAAGCCATCATGAACTATTCTCCCGAAACGACTTTCAGTGGCACAGTTTGCTCTTCTAAGTCTCCGGCCGTCATGCGTAACTGTCGGTCGCACTTGTCTGCAAGCTCGTTATCGTGAGTAACTAGCACCAAAGTGGTATCAGAGTCTTTATTTAGCGCAAACAACAATTCCTCCACTTTTTGGCTATTCACTGAGTCTAGGTTACCGGTTGGCTCATCAGCAAAGAGTATTTTAGGATTAGTAATAAATGCCCTCGCTATGGCGACACGCTGCTGTTCGCCGCCCGACAACTGGTTAGGAAAATGGTGCGCACGGTGATCTAGACCAACTTGCTTAATAATAGTCTGTGCCCGTTTTTTGGCGTCTGATAAACCAGCAATTTCAGCGGGTAGCATAATATTTTCGATTGCGGTTAGGCTTTGCACCAACATAAAGCTTTGAAAAATGAAGCCTACCTTTTCGCCGCGCAAGCGTGCCCTAGCCTCTTCATCCATGCTGTGCAAGGCTTCACCGTCTAAGAAGATGTGACCGCCGCTAACCTCGTCTAAACCGGCCAACAAACCCAATAGAGTGGATTTACCTGAGCCAGACGCGCCAACAATTGCTACACTCTCACCTGGTTTTACTTGAAAGCTAATTGGATTAAGGATCTGTAATTCACCTTCATTCGTAGAGACTTTCTTAATAACGCTTTTTGTTTCAATCATCAAAGAGGCTTTGCTCATAGTGACAAATCTTTCATCCTTAAGGCTACGTGCGGTATTTTCCGCAACTAAAATATTAATAATTTATCTTAGTCTCTTATTCGCTGCCAGCGTTCATTCAGATCAGAGTAATTTGCAAGGCAATTCTGAAGCCGAGCATAAATTATTGGTATTAGGAGATAGCCTAAGTGCTGCTTATGGACTTACTGCTGAGCAGGGTTGGGTAAGTTTGTTAGCACAAAAATGGCAAAACGAAAATGCGCAGGTTGAGCTTGTAAATGCCGCGATTAGTGGCGATACAACCGACGGCGGATTAGCTCGTTTGCCACGATTGTTGTCGTTACATAAGCCAAGTCATCTCTACATAGAGTTAGGCGGTAACAATGGTTTGCAAGGGCATAACCCACGTAAAATTAAACAAAATTTAATTGAAATGATTGAGTATGCACAGTCTGAAGACGTAGCCGTGATTATACAAGAAATGCAAATTCCGACTAATTACGGGACGCGCTATACGCAAGCTTTTAATGCAATTTTTCATGATTTAGCAAAGCAATACAACATTCCATTGATCCCGTTCTTTTTACAAGAAATTGCCTTACAACCTGAGTTAATGCAGCGCGATGGCATTCATCCAACGGGCGAAGCACAAGCATTAATCACTGAATTTATGGCGCCTAAGTTACTCGCTGCAATTGAAGAAACGAATGAATAATACGGCTGGTTTAGAAGCTAAACGATTCGTCTGCTTTAATACTTGGTGCAGACAACACTCTAACAATTTCGTCTGCTTCGCGCAGCCTTCTTAATTGCATAAACATATCTTCAGCTTCAGGGTATTGACGCTTAAGGTAAGCAAACCACTGTTTAATTCGGTTGGGATAGTAAAGCCCCTTTTCTGAATATATTTCGTAGCCTGAATATGCAATTAGAAGCTCCCTCACTTTTGCCCAATCGTAGGCATCATGCTGATATTTAATGGTATTAGCTAAGTTAGGCATGGCCAGCGCGCCTCGGCCAAGCATGATATCTTGAGTATTACTTTGTGCAATGCAATTTTGCGCATCTTTAGCGCTCCAAATTTCTCCGTTTGCAATTATAGGCAAATTTGTATGCTGCTTAATTTTTGCAATCCAATCCCAGTAAGCAGGCGGTTTATAACCATCGGTTTTAGTTCTAGCATGCACGACGAGTGATGATGCGCCTGCGCTGTCGATTGCCTGGGCATTTTCAATAGCAAGCGTTGTGTCTTCATAACCCAAACGAATTTTTGCACTGACTTCGTGCTCTCTAGGCACAGCATCACGTACTGCTTTAACAATAGCATATAGGGTTTCAGGGTATTGCAACAACACTGCACCACCCTTCGACTTATTCACAGTTTTAGCTGGGCAACCAAAGTTTAAGTCAACCCCATGGGAGCCCATTTCTATGGCTGTCACCGCATTTTCAGCGAGCCAGTCGGGGTCTTGGCCAAGTAGCTGTACTTTTACCTTTGTGCCGCCGGGTGTATAGCCTTGATTATGTAATTCCGGGCATAACCTATAAAACACTTTTGCAGGGAGTTTAGTGCTAACGACTCGCACAAATTCAGTTACGCACAAGTCGAAACCGCCTATTTGAGTCAGCATATCGCGCATAAGGTGGTCCACCACGCCCTGCATGGGCGCTAGAATTATTTTCATCGCGAGGGACTTATATAGTCATACATAAAATTGTTGCGCTTAACTGTCTGACTTCATGCTAAGAGACAGAAGCATATTGTCTAGTATTTCATTGATATCGGTGAAGGTTTCGCTCTCGTAATAGATACTCATACTCGAATCAACACTTATCGGGTCGCCATTGTGATCGTCTCTGAATGTATTACTTAAAGCGTCTTTAGCGCGCTCAAAAAACGCTTGTGCTGCGTCTTCTTCAATATCGGCTAGGCATAGTATAAATTGCCCCGGGCCAAAGCGTCCTAGAAGGTCTGAGCTTCGTGTGATATTTCTAAATGTATTCGCTAGCTTATTGAGCACATAATCACTTTTGCCCGACCCAACAATAAGATTAACTTCAGTGAAGTTAGCTATATCGAATATCGCTAAGGCATTGGTCCTATTTTGACCAGGCGCAGACAAGCGAGATATTTTGGCGATTACGGCAGCGCTATTTAATAAGCCGGTTGCACTGTCAATAGACTGAGCCCTAAGGTGTTTTTGACGCAAAAACCAAGCAAAGATTCCTGCAAAAATGACAATTACCACAATAGCGGCTGACAAAATATACTTGCGCATCACTTCTTGGCGCTTAATCTTACTTTCTAAGTTAACTATTTTGTTTTGCAGATTAAGCGTACCAATATTGCGCGAGTTGCTTCTGAGCTCTCTTACTAAAAAAGCGATTTTATCGGTGTACTCTTTGAGCGCTAATTCAGATTGCTCAAAGTCTTGTAAAAACAAGTGCACCTTTACTATAAACAAAAGATATTCTTTGCTGATACCAATGGTCGACATGTAATTTTCAGAAGCAAGCGCTTCTTTTGCCAAGAAATCTTCTAAGCACGCAGTATCTTTTTTGTGTAAACATAACTCAGCAGAATGCCATCTGAATAAACCCTCAAAAACTTTTGTGCTATTTCCTTCAAGCTGTTCGCCCCATATTTCAAGCGTTTTAGCTAAATTTTGGTAATCACCTACTGCGATATAATAGCTTGACTGTGAATATCTGAAATAAAATTGAGTCGCCACCGACTCGGCTTTGGCTGCAACTTGTTCAAACTCGTCAAGAAACATTTTGGCTCGTTCGTAGTTTTCGCTTAGCAAAAGTGTTGTCATCACACTGGTTAAAATGCTCACAAGATTTTCGTTTGTGTAAATTTCTTTGCCTATTTCGTACGCTTTTTCATATTGCTGTGAAGCAAGTATAAC
>CAZXTD010000095.1:14854-15730 GCA_964643575.1 uncultured Glaciecola sp.
AACTGCACCTACATCACCATAAAAAAGGCCTATGCGATTGTGAGCATGTGCCATTGCTGCTCTATCGTTTTGCATTGTGATGGACTCAACAAGCTCATATAGCTGAACGACTTTCTCATCTAAGGTCATGTCTTTGCTACAGTCAGTAATATGTGCAAGCGAGGCACTGGTGTAAATGTCAGCAAATTGTTCGCGGCTATTGTCTTTAGCCAAGCGATAATAGTTACACTTTTCGCTGTTTTCTTGTACGTCGTAAACAAACGCGTATTGATATATCGCATTCACATAATAACGAGCTGAGCGGTCGGCAGCCTCGTCGGCAAGTAGTCTTCGCAGAAGATTCTGCGCTTCATTGTATTGAGCAACACAAACTAAAACATGGGTTTTTCGGGTGGTCAGTTGATACTTTTGTTCAAGTGAAAGGTCTGGCGCCGCTAAATAGCTTTTAAGGACCGGTAAAACGTCTGCACTTGGGCAGTCATAAACAGGAACGTATGAATCGTTTATAAACTGAGGCAATGGTTTCATGTCTTGAGCAATCACAAGATTACTCACAACCGTTAAAGCTCCAGCGCTTGCTAAAATACGAAACATCTTATTAAACTGCTTTAAAAACAAACCGCTACCTCTTAGCACACCTATACTGCGTTATAGTCGAATACATCGCCGAAAATACGCAACAAGCTTAAAACCATATTGGCGTAAACACAAGGCTACAAAGCAGATAAATAGTGGGTTTTTTGAATATTAAAGTATCAAAAGTTCTTATGTGACTTGAGCGAAAATTAATGATTGACCACGTATTGTCAAATGACACGCATAAAAAAAGCCAGCAATAAAGCTGGCTTTTTTTAAATGGCGTCCCCTAGGGGATTC
>CAZXTD010000096.1:0-15719 GCA_964643575.1 uncultured Glaciecola sp.
CTCATCAAGCGCAAAGCCCAAGCGATGCATGCCGCTATCAAACTTAAGCCATACGGCAGGTGCAGACTCATACTTTTCTACAAAATCTTTGTAAGCCGCCAGTTGCCATCTCTCGTGAAATAACCAAACAAGGTTTAAGCCTAAACCTTCGTTAAAATCTTCAGCTTTATGAGCGCCTTGTAAAATCAAAATTGGCAAGGTAATTCCGGCTTCTCGCAGCTCAAGGGCTTCTTCAACAAAGGCGACAGCAAACATGTCAGCTTTATTTTGCAAGATTTGGGCAACTTTTACCGCGCCATTACCATAGGCATCGGCCTTTACCACTGCAATTATTTTACTGGTGCCTGCATAGTCTTTTAACAACGAGAAGTTGTGGCTAATAGCAGATAAATTGATTGTAGCGATGCTAGGGCGAGCCACAGCGATTTCCTTTATATTAAATCAATGATTACGATTTAAGTGTATGCGAGCGCAGGGTATTTTTCATTAAAAATAATTGCAACAATTCGATATTTGCGCCTAAGATTGCAGCAAATTATTACAAACATCAATGCGCATTCTGATAGAGTAATAAAAAGTACGAGTAACAACGACAACAGAGCAACCAGACATGCATAACAATAATAAAATAGTGCAGCTTTCATGATTGACCAGTTTTCACTTCTCGATTGGTCAATATTCGCCTTTTATTCTTTACTCCTTGTGGTCACCGGGCTTTGGTTTAATAGCAAAGCGAAGTCTAGCAAAGATTACTTTTTAGGTGGGAAGCAAATGCCCATTTGGTTGGTTGGCGTGTCGGTACTCGCGACTTCACAATCAGCCGCTACCTTTTTAGGGGGGCCCGACCAAGGCTACCGCGGCGACCTCACCTATCTTGCCACAAACTTGGCCGGCGTCATTGCGGCCATGTTTGTGGCCGCATTTTTAATGCCGAAGTTTTATCAATATAAAGTCTTTACTGTATACGAGCTCTTAGCCCAACGCTTCGGCGAGAAATCTAAGTATCAAGCCGGTACTGTATATTTGCTTGGCCGTTTATTTGCCAGCGGCGCACGCTTATACATGGCTGCTCTGGCGGTCGCGATGATTTTATTTGGCAATGTAGACGCAAGCAGCGTGATATTTTCTATTTTATTGATTGCCTGTGTTGGTTTTGCATACACCATGTATGGCGGCATCAAAAGCGTCATCTATAGCGATTTTATCCAAGCGCTTGTGTATATATCAGCTGCCTTGTTAGTACTTGGGTATTTGCTCACGAGCATTCCTGCCGATTTCGGTGAAATTTGGCAAGTGCTCGATAACCCGGGCCCAGATGAAGCATCTAAACTGACAGTGCTTAACTTTAACCTCGATCTAGGTGGTGCAGGCGTTTTTAGTTTTTGGTCAATTATCACTGGCTTTGTATTACTTAACATTGCCGCCTTCGGGCTCGACCAAGACGTGACCCAACGTATGCTCACCTGCAAAGATTCAAAAAGCGCAACTAAAGCGCTATTAAGCTCAATAGTGATGGGCATTCCCGTCGTGCTAATTTTCGTGTGTATAGGCTTATTGTTGTATGTCTATTATCAACGCCCCGAACTCATGAATTCGGGGCTAGATGGTGCACCTACGCCCGAGTTTATTGGTCAAACGGTCACTATTTTTATGTATTATGTATTGACCGATTTACCTAATGGCATAAAAGCCGTTGTCACCATTGGTATTATTGCCGCTGCCCTATCGACCTTAAATTCTGGTCTAAATAGTATGTCGTCGGTAGCTGTGCAAGACTTATATCGTGGTTTCTATTGCGGTTTAATCAAAAAAGTTACGCCCAGCGAGCAAGAGTTAGTGAGGGCCGGACGCATTAGTATGGGAGTCGTTGCATTGCTACTGAGCGCAATGGCGGCTCTGTGCTATTACTGGCAGCAATATACCGACACACCGCTGCTTGCTTTTGCCTTGTCGGTCATGGTGTTTTCGTATAGTGGTTTGCTCGGTGTCTATTTTACTGCACTATTCACCAACCGCGGGTCGCCTGCTTCTATACTTGCCGCTTTAATTGTCGGGTTTTCGATACCTGTGCTAATGCAAGCCTATGTGCAAACGCTTTACCTACCCGAAGACATGCGATTTGACCTCAACTTTTCTTATCAGTTACTAATTGCCACCAGCGTTGCCACGCTAGTATGCTGTGCAGGCAAAGTCGAAAATGCGAAACAGTTCCAAAATACGGATACTAATGAAGAAGTGCCCAAAGGAGTCTCGCATGAGTCATCATGACCTTTTAAAACAACTCGATAAGCTAGTCTCTGAAGGCCGCAACCCTAATACAATGCAGCTCGACACATTAGCAACCCACGATTTGCTAAAAGTAATCAACCAAGAAGACCAAAAAGTAGCACAAGTTGTTGCATCGGTTTTGCCGAATATTACCCAAGCTGTAGACCTTGCTGTAGGAAGCTTGCAATCGGGCGGCAGAATCGTTTACATGGGCGCAGGTACCAGCGGCCGCCTAGGCATACTCGATGCTGTTGAGTGTCGGCCAACTTTTAGTGTACCCGACGACCTTGTAGTAGGCTTAATTGCAGGAGGCGAACAAGCGATTATTCATGCAGTAGAGGGCGCCGAAGACAATCAACAAGCCGGTGTTGACGACTTAAAATCAGTCAAGATTCAAAAAAACGACATTGTTATTGGAATCGCTGCCAGCGGGCGCACGCCCTACGTAATAGGCGGCTTACACTATGCGAACAAAGTCGGATGCAACACCGTGAGCATCGTTTGTAACCCCAACAGCGAAATGCTCACCATCGCCAGAGTGGGGATTTGCGCCGAGGTTGGCCCTGAGTGTTTAACCGGCTCGACTCGCATGAAATCGGGCACTGCGCAAAAACTCATATTAAACATGATAAGCACTGCTAGCATGGTCAAACTCGGCAAAGTTTACGAAAATCTAATGATCGACTTAAATGCAAGTAATAAAAAACTGCTCGCACGCGCTATTCGCATTGTGATGCAGGCTACCGAGTGCGACGCTAAAACTGCCGAAAGCGCACTTAAAGAAAGTGAGAACAGCGCTAAACTCGCTATTTTAATGATACTTACTGGGCAAAATGCTTCAAAAGCAAAAAGTATGCTGACTAAGAGCCAAGGACATTTACGAAATGCACTACAAGCTTTTTCATAACCCTAAAAAACACCTCAATGTTTGCCGGCTTTTATTATGTTACTTGTTTGTTGCGGGGCCTGCATTTGCGTCAGACAAACAACAAGTACTTAAAGTTGGAGCTGAACAAGCCCAAGCATATCTTCCATATTTGCAAGGTAAACGAGTCGGTTTAGTCGTTAATCAAACGTCTCAAATAAAAGATACACACCTAGTCGACTTTCTATTGGCGCAAAACATCATGGTGAACGTATTGTTTGCACCTGAGCATGGCGTGCGCGGAGATAAAGGCGCTGGAGAATTTGTAGATAGCGGTAAAGACAGCAAAACCCAAATTCCCATTCAGTCTATTTATGGCAAAAATAAAACCCCACCCGACGAGATTATGCGAACGCTCGATGTAATAGTTTTTGACATCCAAGATGTTGGTACTCGCTTTTATACTTATATCAGTTCTATGCATTACATGATGCAAGCCTCAGTAAAAAATAATCTCAGCTTTATTGTGCTAGACCGACCTAATCCTAATGGCGCTTATGTTGATGGGCCCATACTCGAGCCTGAGTTTACTTCGTTTGTGGGTATGCACCCTATTCCCGTTTTACATGGCCTCACGGTGGGTGAACTCGCATTAATGATTAAAGGCGAGCAGTGGTTTGAAGGCGCAAAAGACCTCGACCTAAAAGTAATACCCGTAAAGGGCTATAATAAACAAATGCAATATAGTCTGCCTGTTGCACCCAGCCCTAATCTTCCTAACAATCAGTCTATAGCGCTTTATCCTTCGCTTTGTTTTTTTGAAGCAACGGCGGTGAGTATTGGTCGAGGTACCGACTTTCCCTTTCAAGTGATTGGGCATGACAAAGTGAAACTGGGCAGTTTTTCATTTACGCCAGAATCGCGTCCTAATGCTGCGCCTTATCCTAAACTGCAGGATATAACATTGTTTGGTGAAGACTTAAGGGCTGCTGAAATAACCGGCCTAGATTTGCGTTTGTTTTATCAGACTTTTCAGCAATTTGAAAAAAGTAATATAGAATTTTTCACTGCCAGTGATTTTATGGATAAATTAGCGGGAACCGATAAATTGCGAAAAGCAATGCTAGCAGGCGAGCCTTTAGAAAACATTCGGGCTTCTTGGCAAGCAGGTTTGGCTCAATACATAGTAAAAAGGAAACCCTACCTGCTATACCCTGAAAAGGGCTAGAAAACCCGTAATAACTGCGCAATGCATCGTCATTCCTGCGCAGGCAGGAACCTCATTGGAACACGGGGCAGTTGATATAATACAAAGATGTATTAAGGGGATTCCCGCCTTCGCGGTAACGAAGGAGGTTAGTTAAGCAGGCGTCAATAAGTTACTCAGCGGTTCAGGCTTGTGGCTATAAAACCCTTGGTAAAAATCAATATGCATTCCTGACAGCATTTGCAGCGCCTCGGCTGTTTCTACGCACTCGGCAATTACTTTTACATTTTTAGCCTCGGCAATCCCCACTATCGACTCTACCATTTTACGGTTAATGTCGTCGTTTTCGATATCGCGTACAAAAATACCGTCAATTTTAACGAAATCAATTGCAAGTAGTTTTAAGTATTCGTATGAAGCTGTGCCCGTGCCAAAATCATCTAGCGCAAATAAACAACCAAGTTTACGCAACTTTGAGATCAGCATTTGAGTGGCTTCTAAGTTTAAAATCGCTGAAGTTTCGGTAATTTCTAAACATACGCATTTGGGTTTAACGCGATATTGCATCAGTAGGTCTTGAATTATTTGTGCAGCGTTACTTTTAACAATAAATTCGCCCGATAGATTAATAGATACCATGATATCGTCAGGCATGTCTTGCATCATTTTAAAGGTATTTTTTAACACCCATTTGTCTATTTCGGTAATGATATGGAAACGTTCAGCAACCGGTATAAAGTGCCCTGGCGGCTTAACTTTTCCATTTTTATCTTGCAGGCGCAGCAGTATTTCTAACTTGGTCATTTGCGCTACACTGGCCTCATCACCTTGGGTCTCACGGTGTTGAGCGACATATAAAGGTTTAATATGCTGAAAGTACAAAATAAACTGATCGTGTTCAATCGCTTGATGAATAATAGGGATTACTTTCATCTGCTGCTGTGCTTTGTCAATATAATCTCGGCTGTGGTTGTATACCGAAATTTCACCGCCACCCTTTCGTTTGCTTTCGAAACATGTGCGTTCAGCAATGCTCAGGATATGCGATACAGAATCAACACTTTCATCAAGCTCTACTAAAGCTAAACTAATTGAGTGACGGTATATTTCACCTATCCAGTCAAACTTATGGCCTTCCAGCACTTGTTTAATGTAGTGTGCTTTTCTGTCAGCCTCATCAAGGTTGTCGGCTTTAAGCAATATAGTAAACTCATCCCCGCCCATGCGTGCACAAATATAATCTTCAGAGTAGATATCACGCATCAGCTCTGCTATTTGACGCAGCAACTCATCACCAGCAATATGGCCGCAGGTATCATTGACTATTTTGAATTGGTCAATGTCAAAGTAAATAAGATACCAGCGCTCGTTAGTTAAGCCAACATGCTCGAGCTTTAAGCGAATTTCTTCTTCCATCGAGGCTCTATTTAACATTCTAGTGATAAAATCATAATTTGCTAAATAAGACAGTTTATCTTGCAAGCGCCGGCGTTCTTCAACTTCTCTGCGCAAATTGGTATTGGCCGCTACCAGTTCTCTGGTGCGCCTTTGCACTTTTTGCTCTAAGCTAACGTTGACGCCTTCAAGCATGACATTAGCTTTGTCTAATGACTGCAAAACATTATTAAGTCTAATATGCGTAGTCACACGAGCAATGAGCTCTTCAGCTTTAACAGGTTTTAGAATATAGTCGACACCGCCCACAGCAAAACCTTCAGATATATCGTTTTGGCTAGCCGTTAAAAATATAATAGGAATATTTTTATACTCGTCAGACGCTTTTAATTGAGCGCACACTTCTAGGCCCGATAAACCCGGCATATTGATATCGAGTAAAATAATATCGGGACTTTGATGAGTGAGAATATCCAGAGCGAGCTCACCACTATTAGCAACCAATAGCTCCGGTTTTAGACTGGCCAAATGGCCTGCTATAACGTTGATATTACTCGGATCATCGTCAACAGCAAGGATAACAGGGGTAGCACTTTCGTCGTTCATAATAATGTTAAGATTTTCTGTGTTAGGTTGACGTAATCAAACCGGTCTAATAGCGTGATAACTTGGTCGATTTCGTCACGTTCATCCATGTCATTTGCTAGCGCTTTTAGTTCATTTACTAAATTGAGGGGCACAAAAGTGTTTTTTTGCGCATAGGGCAATATTTCATTATATACATCAGATATTGCTCGCTTATTTCCTTTAAATTCTACAATAGAGCTATTGGCATTTTTAATCAACTCTATATCGTTAAGAGCATGTTTTAAGCATTCGTTAAGCCGCTCAATATCTGATGGCGAGAGTTGAACGCTGTTAATTTCTTGCTCTAAGCGAAAACATAAATCGTGCAGGGCATGAAAGCCCATATTACCGGCACTTCCTTTTAGGGTATGTAATTGCTTACTCAAACTGTTTAAGTTGTCTACATTACTAGTGAATGTAAATACGTAATCTTGATATTGCTGCTTAAACACGCTCAAACTTTGCAAATACATTGCTGGGTCTACCAGTAAACTTGGCGGTCGCTCTTTTAAATCCATTGTCGCCAAGGCCTCCTCAGGAATGATAAACGCCATATCATCTTGGCTATCTATAACTGGCTCACCACGCTGTGGCATATCAAATTTTGATAAAATGTCAGGGACTAACTTAAACGACTCACTCAAAACAGACACAAGGTGCTGCGTATCTATCGGTTTGGGCACGTGAAAATTCATACCATAAGCCAAGCACTTTTCTTTGTCGCCTTGCATGGCATTAGCCGTCATGGCGATTATCGGAATATTCTTATAGCGCTCCCCCGCTTCACCTTTACGTATTTTGGTAGTGGCGTCATAACCATCAAGCACCGGCATCTGGCAATCCATTAATAATAATGTAAATGTCGTATTTTCATTACTATCAAGCAGTGCATCAATACATTCTTGACCGTTGTAGGTAACGCTACAACGTAAACCTAATTTTTTCATTAAGCCTTGGGCAACCAACATATTGACCGGATTATCTTCTACAATGAGTACGTGGTGATATCTAGGAAGGCTTAATTCTGTAGGCTTAGTGTAACCCATCAAGGTTTGTTCATTTATTAAAGAGCGCTGTGCATCATCGGCTGTCAATAAGCGCATAACATCAGTTAAGTCCGAGCTCGCAATAGGCTTGAGCAGGCAACCATCAAGACCTTTATGTTTTAATTCGTCTCGGCTTAGATTAAAAGACATCGAACTGAGCATGATAATTTTAAGTTCACGCAGGCGTTCGTCGTTGCGGACTTTTTCAACGAGCTCCAACCCATCCATACCTGGCATATTCATGTCTGTAATCAAAAAGTCGAAGCGCTTGCTGTTTTCTTGCAGCATCAAAAGCGCTTTAAGGGGGTCACTTTCGCAAGTCGGATTAAGGCTAATATTACTCAATTGATTCGTCAGAATATCAAGGTTGATAGGGTTATCGTCTACCACCAAAACATTTAACCCTGTCACCGACAGAGGGGGGATTTGTTTACTATCAAGTTCGCTTGGCTCTAAAGCGACTGAAAAGGTAAAAATACTGCCTTTATCAATCTTACTTTGCACACCAACTTGTCCATTCATCAATTCACACAAGCGTTTACAAATAGCTAAACCTAAGCCGCTGCCCCCATAAATACGTGTTGTAGAGGAGTCTACCTGCGTGAAAGAGTCAAACAAATGTTCAATTTTGTCTTCAGGAATGCCTATGCCGGTGTCAGATACACTACAAGTAAAGGTCAGCTTGTTGTCGACGAAAAGGGTATTTGCATAAATATGAATTTGACCTGTCTCGGTAAACTTTATGGCATTGTTCAGCAAATTAGTGATAATTTGCCGAATACGCATTGGGTCTCCCATCACCATCAAATGCTTGACGGGCGTCACATCTACCAATAGTTCAATGCCTTTTGCTTCAGCTCTTATTGCTAAAGCTTTTGCAGTATCCTCTACGAGTTTAGGCAAGTTAAAATCTATTGTGTCCAAGGTGAGTTTATTGGCTTCTACCCGCGAAAAATCGAGAATATCATTGATGATCCCTAAAAGACTTTTTGCACTGCTTTTGGCGACATCTAATTTTTGTATTTGCTCATCGGTCAGCTTGGTGTCCAAGACCAGCTCGAGCATGCCAATAACACCGTTCATGGGCGTTCTTATTTCATGAGACATTCGCGCCAAAAACTCGCTCTTGGCTTTGTTTGCCGCTTGTGCGTCAATGCTCGCTTGTTTTAAAGAAGCCTCCGTGCGTCGCTGCTCTGTAATATCTCTCGATATAGCAATAATCCCGGGCGCTACATCACCTGGAAAAGGAATTAGTGATTTGCGGGTTTCGAAAATACGATTTTTATAATTTTCGTGATTAGCTACACGTTCAAATACCAGTGTTTTACCAGTATCAAGTACTTCTTGGTCGGTATCGAGGAAAAAAGCGCGGTCTTTCTCATTGGTGATTTCATCATCTGTATGGCCAATAACGTCTTGTGCTTGTCGATTAAAAACCTTAAAAAAAGCGTTATTGCCTTTAATGTAGCGCTTGTTGTTATCTTTGCAAAATATCGGGTCGGGGATATTGTCAAACAAACACTGTAACACTATTTGCTCACTTTCGAGTGTGTCTAGGGCATCTTTAAGCTCTTGTGTGCGATTAGCCACTTCTTGTTCAAGCAAGTCAGCTGCTGCATGCAAAGCCGCTGACTTTTGCAACGATTTGATTGCCATAATTGCACCGAGCACAAAAGTAATGAACAGGCTTATCGCAACTAACACCAATATAACCCAACGTGAACCGTAATAACTGTTTAGGGCTTCGCGTAAATCAACTTCTGTCGTTATTCCCATATTCAGGTCATCAATCCATTGCCACGTACCCACTACAGGCACGCCCCGATAATCACGATAACCAAAAATATTGCTGTCTTTATTGCCCTTTATTGCCGACTCAGCCATTAGGGTGAGTTTTTGGGTGGCACCTGGCTTATTAGTCAGCTCAAGCATATTAAAACCTGGGTCGAATAAAGGTATATTTAAAATAGAAGACTGTTCCTGATTAAGCAGCTCTAAGCCACGCAAGGCTGAAGTGAAGCGAGAGTCAGATAACATCACTCCTTGCTTGTTGAACAAATAGGTTTCCCCCGATTCGCCAATGCGTCCTAAAGCCGTAATTTCACTCAAATTAGCACGAGGGTCATAAAAGGTGCCCAATAGCCCAATTATCCGTTGATTTTTTATGATAGGCGATACAATGCTCAACCAAACAGGCGAATCAGTGAGCAGTCCATCGTGTTCGACAAAGCGGCCACTTTGCAGAGTAAAACGAACAGGGGGTATGAACGTGGTCTCACCCTTAGCGGTTTGTAAGAGTTCCTGGTATTCAGTAGTCAAAGGTGTGTCATCACCAATTTGTAAATCTAGCTCAATATTAGACGCTATAAATTTACCACTAGGTGATAGGAGAATAAAACCATCTGAGTCTTTGATGGCTTGCAGTTGACTCATTTCACCGCGCAGTGTCTCGAGCAGTTCTGGTGAAAAAGTTTGATTTTCGTCCAAAACCGAGCCATTAATACTCAACAATAGCGGGTTGTTGGCTATTTGCTCAAGTATTCTGCTTTGTTGCGTTTTCCATAACAGAAGGGCCTGTAAATTAGAATCAAGCACGGCATCGAGAGACTTACCATACTCTTCAAGCGTATTGTTCTTGATGTAAGTTAGCGCAAAATAGGTAAGCGCAAGAGAGAGCACAAGTATAATTGCAGCCGACACCCAAGCAATTTTTAAAGTAGCTGATTTAGCTTGCTTAGCCGCTAGCTGAGACATGATGACTTGTTCCTTTTTTAATATTTTATAGCATCATTATAATAATTTGTACAATAGGCATGCTTTCGGTATTGTACGGGCAAATATATTTGCCCAAACCTTTGATTATGTCTGACTTAAGTCCCTTGCTCGACACCCTTTGTAAACCTCATTTAGTTCATCAAGATATTCAGCCTCTCATCGATGCCTGCGCGAAAATCGAAGGCATAAAGGTAGTTGAAGCAGGTAAGTCTTTTGAACAGCGCAGCATTTCGCTAATTAGCATGGGAAATGGCCCTATTGTAGTTTTTGCCTGGACACAAATGCACGGTAACGAAGCAACAGCAACAGCTGCTGTATTTGACCTTATCGATATTCTTGTTGACGCAAAAGACTATACAACGTGCATAGAGCACCAATCAGCAACTTCCCAGTGGCAGAAACAATTTACCCTACATATTTTGCCTATGCTCAATCCTGATGGTGCACAGCGCTGTATTCGCCAAAACGCACAAGGAATTGATATTAACCGCGATGCGCAAGCTCAGCAAAGTCCTGAAGGTAGGCTCTTAATGCAACTTGTTGATAAGCTAAAACCTGATATCGGTTTCAATTTGCACGACCAATCTCCTTATTACCAATGTGGAAAAACCGGTAATCCCGCTACGATCGCGTTTTTAGCACCTGCTTTTGATTACGAAAAAACAATCGATAAGTCTCGCTTACGTGCAATGCAACTGATCGTACATATGAATGAAGGCCTTCAGCAAAGCATTGCAGATTGTGTCGCACGCTATGACGACACATACTCGCCTCGCTCGTTTGGTGACAATATAGCCGGTAAAAAAGTCAGTACTATATTGATTGAATCGGGCGCTGCGGTAAACGATCCTAATCGTCAGCTTGCACGCAAATACAACGTAGAATCGATGTTAAGCGCTATGGATTGGCTTTTACAAAGCCCAGCGAACAGTGAGAGTCAGCTGGCAAAAGACCAGACATTACAAGACTACTTTAGAATTCCAGAAAATATCTCTGAAGCCTTATCGAGTTTAGTGTTACGCAACTTGAGTTTTTGCAATAGTCGCAGCAATGCTTATTTAGCAGGTATAAGCATTAAACAAAGCGCACGTTATTCTGATAATTTTTATATCGATTTTATTGGTGATTTAGGCATACAAGCTGGTCTGCAGGATATCGATTGTGAAGGTATGCAGTTTAAGCGAGGGGAATGCTACCCAGATTCGCTGCCTAGCACATTTTCAAATGCCGATTACAAACGCATCCTTAAACAAGGATATATTTGTTTTAATGCCATAGAGAAAGATTCAATCAAAGAATTTACAAATAAAAGTGGCTGGCCAATGCTATGGACCGACGCTCCGTGTTTGAACATACATTCTGATGCGGCTTTAACGCTCAATGACCCTGCATATTTGCTATTGGAAAAAGAAGGGCAAGTAGTGGCAGTTGTTTTAAATGGCAGATATATCTCGCTTGATTAAATAAAAGCGTGCAGCTAGTTGCGCTCTTCAAGAGTATCGGTTAAGCAGTTCTTAGCTGTTAGACCTTCCAAAATATTTGCCGACGGTAAAGTACATACATGACAAGATATGACACCACTAAAAATGCCAAAGCGAAGCAGAAAGAGCCAAAATAGTTCCCAAATACAGGTTGAAATAAATGCTGGTAAAGCCACTTTTTTAGCGTGCTGTCGGCAACTGGAATCATTATTAGGATTCGTGCAAAAACCCCAGCAAACATGAAAAAAGCGATGGCATTCGTCCCAAACACGACGAAAGGTGCAAACCAATTACGCGCCTTTCTTATATCAAGAATATAAACCAATAACGCCAATAAACTTATCGCTAAACCAGAGCTAAGCAGCACATAGCTCGGCGTCCATAAGGGCTTATTTATCGGAATCAGGCTCGACAAATAATGTCCTGAAGCGGCTATCAACATACCCGCACAAAACATCTTTATGCAATACAACACGCCTACTTCGCGCTTATGCATCCAACGGGCAAGCCAGACGCCTGACAAACACGTGATAATTGCCGGTAAAGTGCTAAATAAGCCTTCAGGGTCTGAAGCAAAGGGCTTTAATTCAGACAAGTACATATGTTCTGCGCCAAGTATATGCACGTCAATATAATCGGCCAAACTGAGACCTTGTTGTAAGTTACCTTGCAGTATTTGACCTGAGGGGTCGCTGTAAGGTACGAAATAGAGTCCAATTACATAAATAAGCGCAATACCAATTGCAACAAAATACTGCACAAAAGCACGGCAATAAAGCACGAGCACCAAGGTAATAATGTAAACCAAGGCAATGCGCTGCAACACGCCCATTATTCTTATAGTGTAGAGGCGGTCTTGCAACCAACTAAACAAAGGGTCAGTAAAGTTATAATAAAATACCGCCAAAAAAAGTCCTAGGCCAAAGAGCTTAAGCGTGCGTATTAGCCCTTGTTTCAATATTACTGTGTTGTTGTTTGAATTATGGGGATGGTGTTGTTCTTTCGCTACTTTAGATGCATATATTGACCAGCCAACTAGTAATATAAAAAACGGAAAAATTAAATCGGTGGGAGTCCAGCCGTGCCATTTTGCATGGCGCAAAGGAGCATAAACATATTCCCAACTGCCTGGGTTATTCACCAAAATCATAGCTGTGATGGTTAATCCTCGCAATACATCAACTGCAAGCAAGCGACTGTTGTCGTAGCGTTTGAGTATATTGTTGAGGTGCGCCTTCATAAGGTTCTCTATTTATTAATGTTTATGAGCGTATTTTGCTTTTGTCAAAATTCGAGTCTTACATCGCTTTCTATACTGACCTAAAAAACATGTAAATAGAAGCGAACATCAAAACTGAAACAATGACCCGATCAAAATTCATCATTAGCTTGTATAAAGATATCTAATATTTGGGTGAACAATGCTAAAACGGATACTTCTTTCAATTACAGGTTTATTGGTACTGGGCACCTCTGTTGTTTATGCCGACTATGAGATGGGCTGCGATGACCCCTTGTATCATGCCTATATCAATCAGCAATTGGCTAAATCTGATATTAAAAATAAACAGTTATACAGAGAAACGCTGTTTGACTACAACCGCAGCAAGTCGAACTCGGCCAATCCTTATCGGCGAATAAGCGACCTTGCGAGGCATCTGACCTACAGTGCGCAATATGACGATACTGAAAAAGTAGAAGCCAACATTGCTGAATTGCTTAACTTAGGGGCTACGTTACAAGTCGATCAGCAAATTGCGGCTGCCACACTCGACGGTTTTAGCTACGAAAATCATGTAGTAGGTATCGCCAGAGCATGGGTTGCGTATAGGCAAGGCGACCAGCAAACCGCATTCAATGAGCTACTGTCATCTCTGGAGATTAATAACTCGAGCCTGATGAGCGCATTTGGCCCCGACCTCTACTTTGTAAGACACATATATACAGACGGCCATAGCGAGCCAGTGCTTTCTTACTTAGAAAAAACAGAACAATTTTGGACGGGTAAAAAAGCAGACGATATGCGCTATGTATGGCGCACAATGATCAACGCTAATTGCAAAGTGCAATTTCAGTTTTTTGACTCGATAAAAGCGCTAGAGCTTGGTCTGAGGATCCGTGACGTCAATAGATAAGATTTTTATGTATAAAGGTGTTGCGCCTACTTCGATATAGGCGCTGGTTCTTCTTTGTTCTCTGTGATTTTTCCTTTGTATTTATCGACTACTTTACCCGTTACTGCCCAAACCATTACGGCGCTCCACGCAATAATTGATAAGCCAGCCGGTACACATGCTATGGCGATAAGCTTTGCATGTTTGGGGTTTAAAAAGACCGCAACGATGGCCGGGGCAAACCAAACTAACAATGTCACGCCAATAATCACGGCTAAAAAAGGTGCGCTGGTTTGTTCGTATATTTGTGTAATCGTTTCCATTTTGTCTCTCCGTATATCAAATAGCAGGGTTTATTGTCGCGTTATTGTTTATAGTCTGCGCTTGCGCCAATTCCTTACACTTTATTTTGATATATTTACAATCGCATAACGCTAGTCGCTTAAAAACATCCAACACACGTTCAATAATGATTAGATTAGAATCATTAAGCAGACTTTAATTTGCGCCGCCTTCAACAAGCATCGTCTCTATATTTTGAGCTTCGCGCTCAAAACGGCGTTGGCGTTTGTGTGCCCATATATACCAAGGCAGCATGAATAAAAATCCCATAACAGCAACCAAATAGAGCTGCTTAATTAACAGAGCTTGACCATCGCCTTCTGCAAAAACATCAATAGTGAATACCAAAGCGATAATAATGGTTGCCAACCAAGCTGAGTGTTTGTTGTAAAACGCTATTTTTACATTGTTGTGTAGCTGCTTTAATAGGCGTGTGTGATAATCGCTTGTGCTATCTGCACTATGAAATAAACTGACCCATCTAAGCTTGATAAAAAACAATACCATCACGGTAATTAAGACTGCGTTTAACGATAAAAAGACTCTGATGGTTTGTGAAAATTGCAGATCAAGAAATAGAATCCCCCACGCTGGTAACATTGTTAGTAGGTCTAAAAACACGTAAAAACGTTGCTTTATTTGCTGGCTTTTTGCCATTCGTTCTACTTTTCTTAAATCAACATCAATTGGTGCTTGCTGTTGCCAAAGTGCACCGAGCGCATCGTTTTGCATTGTTTCGTTGTTTGAAGTCATGCTTTCATTTCTCTTTGTAATTCTTTTTTAACTCGGGTGAGAATAACGCCAATGTTGGAGACGCTTAAACCTGTCACCTCAGCAATTTCTTTGTAGTTAAGACCTTCTAACGACAAGGTTATTACTTGTCGGGCAGGAATTTTTAAACGCCTAATAGCATACATAAGCTGCGCGAGCTTAGCCGACTCGATCACCTCTTGCTCGGGCGAAATGGGCTTATACTCATCCGCTATGTTGCTAGTCGCGGTTTGTTCGTCATTGGTGACTGTTTCTTTGTACTCATCTGGCTTGAGCCTATTTGCTTCTTTACTAACATAAGAAATACAGCGGTTGTGCGCCACACGCAGCAAATAGGTTTTTATATTCGCATCGCCCCTATACGCTCCTAGTGCTTGGAAAATAGCCATGCAAATGTCTTGGTACAACTCTTGGCGCAGGCTTTCGTTGGCCTCATAACTCGCGGCAACGCGTGATAAGAGCTTGCCATATTCCTTTATGATAGTGTCGAACTGTGGACTCAAAATAACCCTTTAATAGAATACAAATGTGCAAATATTTATGTTGTATATGGTCATAGTCTAGATAAAACCCAATTTATTACACAAAAAGAAAATATTTTGTAATAAATCCAAAATAGGGGCGACTAAATGAATTGAGAATGCAAACAGCACTAGATTAAAAAAAGCGCGCAAGCCTTATTGGTATGTTTGCTTAGAAAATAAAATCGTAGCAATATCGAGGAACAATCATGGAAATATTAGTTTTTATTTTGGTTTTGGCCATGCTTCCTATGGGCTTATATCTTGACTATAGGTACAACTTTCAGTTTGTTGATTGGATGAATGG
>CAZXTD010000097.1:0-7897 GCA_964643575.1 uncultured Glaciecola sp.
GAAATACAAAAAACAAAAGACTTAGCTGGATTTTGGCAAGGGAGTTATAGCGAAGTACAAAAAGACATGAAAGGCCGTTACCCCAAACACTTTTGGCCCGATTCACCCGCAAACGCACAAGCGACGACTAAAACAAAAAAACATATGTGATATGCTAACTTGCGGATTTTGTTTTAGCCTTACTCCACGTTTGCAGCTTAGCCATACTCATAGGTTTCGCGAAGTAGTAACCTTGTAACAGATGTACACCGAGTTGCTGCGCTTTAGGCACCTGATTTTTGTTTTCGATTCCTTCTAATACAATATCGAAGTCTAATTTATCTGATATCGTGCCAATAGCTTCAATAATGGCGTCTCCACCTGCGTCCCAATTATCTACAAATGATTTATCAATTTTCAATATTTTAGGGGAAATCTGCTGCAGTTGCGACAATGATGAATACCCTGTACCAAAATCATCAATAGCAATATTAAAACCGGCCGCTTTGAGCTGATTTAAGTTATTAATTAAGGTATCGGTGTTTGTGGTGAGTAAGGTTTCAGTTACTTCAACAAATATCTGCGCGGGTTTAATAGCATAGCTTGCGAATAATGAGCTGAATGTAGTCGCGATATCTTTTTGCATGAGTTGCGCGATAGAGATATTAATTGATACGCATAGATTATCGGTACACTTGAATGTAGTGAGCTCTTTCGCGACCTGCTCGGCAACCCAAACCCCAACGTTTTGTATAAATCCAAATTGTTCAGCAATACTGATAAACTCGTCAGGCGGAATGGTCTCGTCGTTTTTTTGCCAACGAATTAATGCTTCGGCAAATAATATTGTGTTTGATTGAGTATCAACAACAGGTTGAAAAACCAAGTAAAACTCATTGTTAGTAATCGCGCTTGCAAGGCCGTCTTTAATATAAGCTTGCCGTGTAATAGATTCTTGCATATCGCAACTAAACAAACGTACATTGCCCTTTGCATCATTCTTTTGCTGATACATCGCAATATCAGCGTGAGCAATAAGTTCAGATTCTGAGTGCCCATGAATAGGATATAGACACACACCAATAGTCGCACTAACTGATACTGAGCCGGCTTTAGTATTAATAGGGTGTGATAAAACTGTAATGAGTGAATTAGCTAAAACACATATTTCTTTTTCGTCATTGTCATTAGTAGTGGCTAAAAATTCATCGCCACCCCAACGACACAACAAACCGTCTTTCTGCCGTAAGCTTGTTAATCGTTGCGCAACCGAACTCAGCACAAAGTCGCCTATTTCATGTCCGTGCACGTCATTAATTGTTTTAAAACCATCGAGGTCGATAAAGAACAAAGCAAATTGTTCGCCATTTGCATCGCTTTTTTCCATTAAGGTTTTTAAGCGCGTTGAAAATGCAAAGCGATTATTTAAATTAGTAAGAGGGTCAATGTTTGACAGCCGGTAAATTTCAGCGGTTCTTTCTTTGACCCTGGTTTCTAACATATTGTTGGCCTCCAAAATCGCTTGGTTCTTAGACGCGAGCTCTTCGACTAACTTAGCGTTTTGATAACGTATTTTGACTGTATTTAAGGTGAAGTTTGCTGAGCGAAACGCAGATATTGCAATGACGATAGTAAAGCCAAAGGCTAAACACCCTAATAAAAAGGAGAGCGCACTGCTATTTAGCACGAGCACCGTTGACAAAGGAATCATCAGCATTAAAACATAGCTCATCGCGAGTTTTCTGCTACCAGACAACGTAGACGCGGCGCCACCGGCAAGGCCAGTGAATATCGTGATAGTCGCTGCAAGCTCGATACTATTTGTAATCTTAGGCACAACTAAAGCGGCATAAAGCCCCCAAAGAAAACCGATACAGCAAACACCAATCGAAATATGTAGAATATGCTTATCGGCATCATAAAAACTAGTACAGCGTTGTTTTCGCCAATAGATTATTGAGAAGATGCGAGCGATAACGGCCAAGCAAAAAAGGCTAAACCAAGTAAGTTTAAGTTGAGCGTTGCCATAGCTTAAAAAGCCAAAAATGAGCACGCTAGCACACACTAATGAAACAATTACCGTTCCAATGCTTGGTCGGTCGAGTATTGCGATAAGATGCAGTCGTTCTTTTAGTGTTAGCGAAGCCTTGTCAATAACTTCGTCGCCTTTTACCTCATCACCGCTAGGCTCTTTGCTGTCTGGTTGAGCCATATTATGTTTACGCCAATAAACTTGCCATAGCGTAAATTAAACTACAACTAGCGCCATAAAGCGATGTTTTTACGAAAATAACGGGCGCTGAGTTGGCATCCGTTATCGATGCCCAAGACAAATAGTTCAAAGATCTAAATTTTTCTGTTTCAGTTTGGTTATCTATTCCTTGTTATAAAGTCAGTCACAATCCCATTGTTGAGTTCGATTTCACAGCAATTAATTAAGGCGTCTTTGAGATGTGCTCGACCACGCGATAATCGGCTTTTGACTGCTGACTCGCTTAAGTTCATTGCCTTTGCAATATCTTTAATTGTCTGGCCTTCAAAGTCTTTCAGTAAAACGACTTGTGAATATGTACTGGGTAGCAGCTCAGCAAAAGGTTTTAAACAATGCGTAAATAAATGATGCACTTCTAAATCAATCTCGTCTTGAATATCTGCTATATCATCACTCGAATGCTCGCAAAAGTTTGCAATCCCTTGTTTTTGGCGCCTAAAATAATCAAGCATTTGGTTATTCATAACACGCTTTAACCAAGCTTGTATATTTTTTATATCAACGCCTTCAGACTGACTCAATGCCTTTACAAATGCATCCTGAAAGATGTCTTCAGCCAAGTGTTTGTTTTTAAGCCGCGAGTGCAAGTAGCCTATCATTTGCTGTTTTAAGGCAACATAAGACTGAGCAACAAGGGTATTGAGTGGTGAATGATTACCTCTGTCTACTGAATCAATCATCGCTACCTTAGCCGTTTGTATTTGTGTCATAAGGTCTCCTTCGCTTGTTGTAAAATACTACACTTTGTATCGCTTTTACCATAAGTCTCGAGCGAGTCGTGAGTATGAAAAATTTCCCAAGCTGTGTCTTGTGGGTCCACTAGCCATAATTTTCGGCTTTGAGCGTAACAGCAGTTTGCGTCTTCTTGAGGTACTTGTTGTGTACGTGACTTGCTTGTCATCTCGCGCGACTTAAGCAAAGCATCAAAGCTCGCTTGGTCTTCAATTTCGATACCGATATGGTTGATACCAGTTTTATCGCCGTGTGTTGATAGTGCAAAGTTAATATATGGGTCGTCTAACATCCACTTTGCATAATCAGGCTGGGTAACACTTGGTTGTGTTGCAAATAAGTTTGAATAAAATTCAATGTTTGCTGCTAAGTCATCTACTCGAAGGTGTATGTGGAATCGTTTCATGTGTTTTCCTTTTTTATGATTGCATTTTAAAGACGTAGAAAAAGGTAAAAGTCGCAAAAATTTGAATATTATTTTAATTTTTGTAAAAGAATTGGGGTATTCTTCACTGATAAATCAAAATCTTTAATTCTATTAATAAGTGAAGTCTTATGCCTAAAGCGAGTGAAATTAAAAAGAACGCGGTAATCGAACACAACTCAAAAGTTTATTTTGTTAAGGATATTGCCAAGCTAACCCCGAGCGGGCGAGCGGGCGCAAGCCTCTATAGAATGCGCTTGTATGAGGTTGGTACAGGGGCAAAAGCAGATGAAAGCTTTAAAGCCGATGAAATGATCAATACGGCCGAATTCAGTAAAAAGAAAGTGACATTTTCGTACGTAGACGGTAACGAATATGTGTTTATGGATAACGAAGACTACACGCCGTATTCCTTAGACAAAGAAACCATTAGCGAAGAACTTTTGTTTATTGATGAAGACACCCAAGGCTTACAAATACTTATTGTTGAAGATAGCCCTGTGGGCATTGAATTGCCAGCGTCTGTAGACTTAGTGATTACCGAAACCGACCCTTCAATTAAGGGTGCATCAGCGAGTGCCAGAACAAAACCCGCGACACTATCAACAGGATTAGTGGTGCAGGTGCCAGAGTACATCTCTAGTGGTGAAAAAATTAAGATAAATACAGCAGAGTCTAAATTTACGAGCCGCGCATAGCTGTATAGCATGGGTTTTTATTGATTCTTAATTGATGAATACGTATGTAACTGTTTTAACAAACCATTAACGGTTATCCTGATGCTTGTGTTAATACAATATTCAAGCTGAGGGAACAATTGTGGCGGTTTATCTTAAAAAGAACGTATATTCATTTTCTGTTGGGCCTAAAAAACTTGCAAAGGGGCTTGGCTTTTTTTGCGCTTCAGTATTGTTACTTGCGTGCTCTGAGCAACCATCATCTAATCAAGAAATACGGTCGCAGGCTAATGAGGTGGAAGTGAAACACGAACAAAACTCGCAAGCCTTGCAGCAAACGCCGCTAGACCTTCACCATACTCAAGGAGAAGGCAAACCTGTTATTTACCAAGTGTTTACTCGGCTTTTTGGAAACACCAACACCACTAACAAACCTTGGGGGACGATAGACGAAAATGGTGTCGGCAAATTTGCTGACTTTAATGACGCCGCCCTTCAAGGAATTAAAGAACTCGGCACCTCATATATTTGGTACACCGGTGTGCCTCACCATGCTGTTATTAACGACTACTCGGCTTATGGTATTTCACTTGACGACCCTGACGTGGTTAAAGGCCGTGCTGGCTCGCCCTATGCCGTAAAAGACTATTATGACGTTAACCCCGACCTTGCCATTGACCCCGCAAACCGCTTAGCCGAATTTGAAGCGCTTATTACCCGCACCCATAAAAATGGCATGAAAGTGATTATTGATATTGTGCCTAACCATGTTGCTCGTCAATACGAATCAACGCTTTTGCCAGAAGGGCAGAGTAATTTTGGTGAAAATGATGACGTGACGCTTGAGTATGCAAAACACAATAACTTTTACTATATACAAGGCAAGTCTTTTGAAGTGCCCGATGGCGAAAATGGCTATCAGCCATTAGGCGGTGAAGCACATCCGCTTGCCGATGCTATGTTTGACGAGTCGCCGGCGAAATGGACAGGCAATGGTTCGCGCGCAGCAAAACCCAATGCAAACGATTGGTACGAAACGGTAAAAGTGAATTATGGCGTGCGCCCTGACGGCAGCTATGACTTTCCTCAATTGCCAGAAGGTTATGCTGAACAACCACATCAAGCCCATTATGCGTTTTGGCAGCAACAACAAGATTTACCTGACTCTTGGTACAAATTTGAAGCTATTGTTCACTATTGGCTCGACAAAGGTGTAGACGGTTTTAGATATGATATGGCTGAAATGGTGCCAGTCGAATTTTGGTCTTTCCTAAACTCTTCAATTAAAGCGAAACATCCAGACGCTCTGCTACTGGCTGAAGTATATAACCCTGCGCTTTATCGCGACTATTTGCATATTGGCAAAATGGATTATTTGTACGACAAGGTTGAGTTTTACGACAACTTAAAGTGGTTAATGCAAGGTAAAGGCGAAGCCCAATCCCTTGAAAACATCCAAGCAAGTCTAGCGGATATTGAAGAGCACATGCTGCACTTTTTAGAAAATCACGACGAACAGCGTATTGCTAGCCCCGACTTTGCAGGCAGCGCACAAATGGGTAAACCAGCTCTGGCCGTGTCTGCGCTAATCAGCCGGTCACCTACCATGTTATATTTTGGCCAGGATGTGGGTGAGGATGGGTCTGAAGAAACCGGTTTTGGCGACCCTACGCGCACCACTATTTTTGATTATGCAGGTGTGCCAGCGCATCAGCGTTGGATGAATTATGGCGCTTTTGATGGCGCAGATTTGAGCGATGAAGAAAAAATCTTACGGCAGTTTTATATAGATGTGATGAATATTTCGGCTCATCACGCGTCGATGCAAGGTGAGTATTTGAGCTTGCATTCACTTAATGTTGGGCAGGCAAAAGAGGGTGGTTACAGCCAAAATCAATTTGCTTTTTTACGTGCTAGCAATGAAAGCGCGCTAGTCGTACTAACAAACTTCTCAAACCAAGTGAGTAATTTTGAGCTAGTACTGCCGAATGAATGGGCGCAAGAACAAGGTTTTTCTGGCAGAAGCTATCCGCTTATGGATCTAATAACAGAACAACAAAACACGCTTGAGCTTGTGAGTGGACAATGGACAGTTGACGTTAGCTTGCCGCCTTTGGGGGTATATGTTTATGAGCTTAGATTGCCAAATGCAAACTAAGCTCATTGATTTAAGTAACGAGTTATACCAAAAGGCTATGCCAAAAAACTATGCCCAAAAAAGCTATGCCAACAAGTTTGAATGAGATTCAAATTGCTCACTTGTTTTTTCAATAAACGATCGTAAGCGCTCAAATTGGGGCTGATTAATAGCTGGCCCGCATTGAGGTTTAGAAAAGTATCCGTAACCCGCAAGCAAGCAGTACCAAGATAAAGCGGGGTAATACTGTGTCATCTTACGTTCAGTTAAAACAGGTGTGATGTCTTTTCCTTGATGCCAAGCATCGAGCACTGCGTCTAAGTTATCCGACAATACCTCATTCGCGCGATTGTCGCGCCAGTAAGCGGTGTCGCTTCGAGAGTTAACTTTGTAGTGGCATACAATGTAATCACGAATGCCATTATATCGGTCACATATTGATTGATTAAATCGCATTTTTGCCTGAGCATTAGGTTCGCTTTTGGAGGTAATAGTGGGTTTGATTTCTTGAATAAGTAAACCCAGCGTTTCCATCACTAAATGCAAGGCTGTTGCTTCAAGGGGTTCAATAAAGCCTTGCGCAAGGCCAACGGCGACCACGTTGTTTTTCCAGGCCTCTTTTACTTGGCCCACGCGCATTTTAATATGGCGAGCCGGAGCACATTCTGTGTTTAAGATACTTTTATCATTGCTTGTGCTGGCAATATGCGCTCTTAGCTCTGCTTCGGCAGCTTCAAAGGTGGTATAGCGACTGCTAAATACATAGCCGTTACCTGTGCGAGTTGTTAAAGGAATGTGCCAAGCCCAGCCGTTTTCAAGCGCAGTTGCTTTCGTTTCGGCGTTGAGTTGCTCTGGCTTTGACGACGCAATAGCAATCGCGCTGTCGTTTAACAAATTATCGCTAAACGAAATAAAGGGCACCTCAAGACTTCGCTGCAGCAAATGGCTAATAAAGCCAGAGGCATCTATAAACAGGTCACCTTTAATTATCAAGCCTGAGTCTAGTTTTATTGCACTAATGGTTTTAGTGTTTGGCGCATACTGTGCTTGAGTAAACTTACCTTCGATATGGGTAATACCTCGCTCTTTACCCACTTTCGCTAAATACCGACCCACCAAATTGGAGTCAAAATGATAAGCATAATTGATTGGAATATTGGCCGCGCCTTTTTTCGCCTTAGGCCCTTTGCCGGTTTGGCTAAGTTGATTAGCGATAAAAAAATCATCAGGATTAGTTGCGAGGTTTTTACCTTGCTGACGCGCCATACAATGCTGTAAAAAAGCCATTGCTGTTTGTCTGTCTACAATCGAAGGGAAGGGATGAAAGTAGCGGTTTTTGTCTAAATGTTCTGTCCAATTGACAAAGCTAATACCGTTTTTGTAAGTCGCGCTACAGGCTGGCATCCATTGTTTTTCATCAATATTAAGCAAATCGAAAAAGCGCTTTAAATGGGGCGTTGAGCCTTCGCCTACGCCTATAGTGCCAATGCTCGCGCTTTCGACAAGTGTGACTGATACATTGAATGAATTCAGCTCGTGGTTGAGCACGTTTGCAGTCATCCAACCGGCGGTGCCACCGCCCAGAATGACTATTTTTTGTATCGTCATTTTTTAGTTACCTTCACGAACCAGGGCTACTTGTTTGTCTTTACGCCGCAAGACTCGCGTACTACGAG
>CAZXTD010000097.1:7907-13213 GCA_964643575.1 uncultured Glaciecola sp.
GCATTAATACATCTTCAACGTCTTCGTTGTGAATAAGTTTTAATAAATTTGCCACTAGTAACTTGCCAGCCAGCATAGTGTTTTGTTGTACGGTGGTTAAACCAGGGCGAGAAAAACCACTAATTTGAATGTTATCGTAACCGGCAACAGCAATATCTTCAGGGACTTTAAACCCGCGTTTTCGGATGGCTCTAATTGCGCCTATTGCCATAAGGTCACTTGCACAAACAATGGCATCGGGTTTGCCACTATCTAGTATAATGTTAGCGGCTTCATACCCCGAAGCCTCGGTCGAGATAGCATCAACCTGAACAACTTCTTGCTCATGTAAACCGACTAACTCTAAAGTTTGATAAAAGCCCTCATAGCGCGCTTTAAGTTCTGGTGCGCTTTCGCCTCTTTCACCAATAAAAGCAAAGTTTTTGTGACCTAGCGACACTAAATGATGGGTGATCATTGTGCCACCCTGAAAGTTATCTGAGCCTATGGATACGCCTGGGTGCTTTTCGTCAGGCGCTCCCCAACGCAAAAAGCGTGTGCCTTGCTCTTCAAGCTGCACAAGTTTGTATTCGTAATCGGTGTAGCTACCATAACCAAGTAAAATTAAACCGTCTGCTTTGTTACTGTCGGCGTAAACTGCATGCCAGTCGTCACCTAAGTCTTGAAATGACACCAACAAGTCGTAGCCAGCGGCTGATGTAGCGCGCGTAATGCTGCCCAGCATGCTAATAAAGAATGGGTTAATTGCTGAGTCGTCTGAAGTCGGGTCTTCAAAAAGCAGTAGGGCAATAGTTTTACTTTGTTGTTTGCGCAAATTACTGGCGTTTTTGTCGACTTTGTAGTTCATTTCTTGTGCGATTTGTTTGATTTTCTCGCGGGTCTCTGGATTGACCAACGGGCTGTCGCTTAGGGCTCTTGATACCGTAGATTGTGAAACACCGGCTTTGTGCGCTATGTCAAAAGAAGTCGCTTTGCTTTTCATTAAAAGGCTGCAAGAAGAAATGGTGATTTATATATACACTAGGCAAAGGTCACTATTCAAGTAGTAAGTGATTTATGGCCATAATGAAATTGTGCGTTTATTCGCATCATGAAAACTTTGTTAATGATGCTTAAATGCTATAAATAAGCGCTTATTCAAAGCGCATTGTGGTGATATACTCACTTACAAAAGAACTATTGCAATAAGGAAACTGGAAACATGGCCGAGACCGACGTACGTCCGTCCAATTTTATTCGTCAGATTATTGATAAAGATCTTGCGTCAGGTAAGCATACTAGTGTGGCAACGCGTTTTCCGCCAGAACCCAATGGCTTTTTGCATATTGGTCACGCTAAGTCTATTTGCTTGAATTTTGGCATTGCGCAAGATTACCAAGGAAGTTGTAACCTCCGTTTTGACGATACCAATCCTTTAAAAGAGAATATTGACTACGTTAACTCGATCAAAAACGATGTTTCTTGGTTGGGCTTTACTTGGCAAGACGACATTAAATTTTCGTCCAATTATTTTGATGCACTTTATGGTTACGCTGTTGAGCTTATCGAAAAAGGCCTGGCCTACGTCGATTTTAGCGACCAAGAAACAATGCGCGAAATGCGCGGCACGCTTACGCAAGTTGGGTCGAATAGTCCATACCGCGACACCAGCGTTGCTGAAAATTTAAAGCACTTTGAACAAATGCGAGCCGGACAATACAAAGAGGGCGAGTGCAGTCTGCGCGCTAAAATAGATATGAGTTCGCCGTTTATGTGTATGCGCGACCCGGTTATTTATCGTGTGCGTTTTGCTCATCATCACCAAACCGGCGACAAGTGGTGTATTTATCCAATGTACGATTTTACTCACTGTATTTCGGACGCTATCGAAGGCATTACCCACTCATTATGTACGCTAGAGTTTCAAGATAACCGTAGGTTATACGATTGGGTTATCGAGAATATCAGCATCGAAAGTACGCCTCACCAATACGAGTTTAGTCGGCTCAATTTGGAATATACGGAGCTTAGTAAACGTCGTCTTATACAGTTGGTAGACGAAAACTTTGTGAGCGGCTGGGATGACCCACGCATGCCCACAGTAGCCGGATTGCGCCGCCGCGGATACACAGCAGCCTCGGTACGTGAATTCTGTAAACGTATTGGCGTTACCAAAATGGACAACATGGTCGAAATGAGCATGTTAGAAGCCTGTATTCGTGAAGAGTTAAACGAGCAAGCGCCTCGTCGTATGGCAGTGCTAAATCCTATTAAGGTTATCATTGAAAATTACCCTGATGATAAAGTTGAAATGCTCAATGCGCCAAATCACCCAAATCATCCTGAAATGGGAGACCGAATTGTTCCGTTTTCTAAAACGCTTTTTATTGAGAGCGAAGACTTTAAAGAAGCGGCTAATAAAAAATTTAAGCGTTTAGTGATTGGTAAAGAAGTGCGCTTGCGTAATGCTTATTTCATTAAAGCAGAACGTTTTGAGACAGACACACAAGGTAACCCAAGTGTTGTTTATTGTACGTATGATGAAACGACACTAGGAAAAGACCCTGCTGATGGACGCAAAGCTAAAGGCGTCATTCATTGGGTAAGTGAGAGTCATGCTGTTGACGCAGAGGTTAGGCTTTACGACCGATTATTTACGGTGGCTAATCCAGCGGCTGAGGAAGACTTTGCCAGTTGCATTAACAGTGAGTCTCTTGTGCTCAAACAGGCTAAAGTTGAACCTTCATTAACTGAGGCTGACATCTCAGAGGCATTTCAATTTGAGCGCACAGGCTATTTTTGCCTTGATGACGATTCAAGCAAAGAGCAATTGGTGTTTAACCGCACGGTTGAACTACGAGACACTTGGGCGCGCAACAGTTAGCTTGTCCTAGATATTAGTTGTGGATGTATATCTGCGGCTTTGCCCACTTGCACGCGATTGCAGGTGGGCAGTATTTAAAACAGCCGTTGAAATAAAAGATGTATTTTATTTCGGTTGGCAATCCAACGATTCTCCATTCAAACCACGGCTCACATCTGCCATCAAATAAACATATGTCGACATTATTTGTTCTGCAGTCTTGAGTGTTTTAGGGTCCTCTCCAGGGAAGGCTTTCGCTCTCATATTAGTGCGCGTAGCGCCAGGGTTAATGCAATTAAAGCGTAACTGAGTATTTCTAAATTCGTCAGCGAGTACTTGCATCATGCCTTCTGTGGCAAATTTTGAAATACTGTAAGTGCCCCAATATGAACGACCATTTCGACCAACGCTTGAGGTTGTAAATACAACACTTGCTAGTTTGGTTTGTTTTAAGAGAGGCAACATTGCTTTGACGATCAAAAACTGACTATTCACATTAATTTGCATGACTTCTTGATATTCAGATTCTTTTATTTGTTCGAACGGACACAAATTACCCAACACGCTAGCGTTGAGTAAGATACCGTCCAACTTCTTATATTGGTCTTCAATAGTCGCGGCCAATCCCTCATAGTCGGAAAGTTTAGCACCTTGCAAATCTAGTGGCACAATACTTGGCGTTTTGCAGCCAGCATTAATTATCTCGTCATAAACATCTTCAAGTTTAGCGACTGTTCTGCCTAATAAAATAACAGTGGCGCCGCATTTGGCATAACGTAGTGCGGCAGTGCGACCAATCCCATCGCCAGCGCCAGTCACCAAAATAGTTTTGCCTTCTAAGCTTTTTTCATGAACTAAGTAAGATAGATGAGGGTCTTGTTCGGTCATTCTAGATTCTTATGCAGGGTGAAAATTGGTCGCCGATGTTACCGTAAATTTATTAATAGCTAAAGCTTGAGCGCACTATTTAGGGTTTTAGACTATTATTTATTACATTACGTTTACAAAGACTTTGCAAAATGCGCATAAAGTCAATATTATGGGCGTCGATATAACTGGTCATACGAGTTATCGCGACCTAATTGAGACGCTATTGCGTAGACACTAGTTCGTAATAAGAGTGCGATAAAACTCAGAATCAAAGAATTAAGTACACATATCTACTAAGAAGTAGGGAGATAGAATGAAAAAACTGTTAGTAAGCACGAGTATCTTAGCGGCGTTAGGCCTCGCAGGGTGTGGTGGTGAGACATTTGAAGAACTTCAACAGGAAGCAGTTGTCCAAACCCCTGTCACAAGAATTGTGTTTGACCCTGCTAATGGTGATTTGAACATACCTAACGATTTATTAATGTTGCCTAGCGACGACGGTGTGTTTGATTTTACCCTTAATATTCCGGTCGCTGATCCTACTGATTTTAGCGATCCGCAAAATGCACTAAACATCCTCGATGGTTGGTCTACTAATTATCCTTTCCAACTTAACGTAGTTGCGCCTGCCAATGTGTCTATTGACGAAAGTACAATGTCTGCGGGCATTAGCATTTTTGAAGCGACGCTTGGTTTAGATCAAAATGACCCAGACTGCGCGGCTATTCAGATTCCTAGCGCGGGTTGTAAAGTAGGTAGAGAATTAACATTTGGTGTTGACTACGTTCTGCAAATGACTGACCGCGACACAATCACTGTTATTCCACTTGTTCCGTTCAAAGCGGCTCAAGGCCACATGATTGTTATGACCGACGCTTTGAAAGACACAAGCGGTAAAGCCATTCAAGGCTCAACAACCTGGGATTTAGTCAAGCAAGATATTAATACTATGCCCTTGGCGTCAGAAAGTCAGTTGAGTTTACAAGGTTTGGTCAATACTTATATTACCGCGCTTGAACCAGCGGGTTTCAGCCGTGATGAACTCACCTATGTGAGTGCATTTACTACTCAATCTATTCCAAACGTACTTGCGACTGTTAAACAATTACAAGTGTCTGAATTTGCGCAACGTTCTGCCCTTGGCGACCCAACAGCTGGGCAAGCTTTGCCGGCTATTGTCATGACTAATGCCGGTGCCGGCGGTAATGCACTAGAAACAATTGAAGCTGTATCTGAAGCCGCCATAGCAGGTGGTGTGGCACAAGCTTTAGCGGCTACGCCTGCTTTAGCGCCCCTTGCTGACGTGATTAATGCTACCGATTTTTCTTCCTTGCAAACCTGTACAGGCTTATTTACCGCTGCGGGAGGTGGGTTTCAAAACACTGGCGTGGCTCAAATAGACGTTCCCATTAATGGTTTAGCCCAAGCAGTAGCGCAAGGTACATTGCAGCAAGCGGGCCCTTTATGTGCAGCAAGCGTATTTGAAGGTACTATCTCGCTTCCTTATTACTCTCCCATTCCACGCGCCGAAAACCCACTAGCGCCGGTAAATGAATTTTGGGATGCCGCATGCGACTCGGGTATTGTACTTGCG
>CAZXTD010000097.1:13223-15389 GCA_964643575.1 uncultured Glaciecola sp.
AGCCACACCAGGGCCAAACGCGGCTTTATGTCAGGCGGTTGGACTCAATGATGTTCGCCTTAACGGTGAAAAAGTGGATGTTGAACGACGCTTAACTAAGTTCTCGCCAATTCCGCAACCAAAAGGTGGAAACGAAGGCAACGAAACCCTCGATGTACAAGTGACTATGCCAAATATCATGGCCGCAGCTAATTTAGGTGTCACTCTAGAAATGCCTGAAGGTGGATGGCCAGTAGTTATGTTGGTGCACGGTATCACTTCGCAAAAAGAAGACATGTTAGCGATATCTGGCGCATTATCTTTAGCTGGCTTTGCTACTGTTGCTATCGACCAACCTATACACGGCTCTAGAGGCTTCGATTTAACCGGTAATGGTACTGACGATTTAAACGCAACAACTGTGAGTGCAACGCACTACTTGAACTTGGCAAGCTTGCCAACCGCGCGTGATAACTCTCGTCAAGCTGTGGCTGACTTATTAGGTGTGCGTCTTGGATTAAATGCATTTGTTGATGCAACTGGCACCAATATGCTTAACATTAACGCGAGTGACGTGTCGGTAATGGGCGTATCTCTTGGCGCTATCACTGGCGGTATGTTTGCTTCATTGGCTAACACGCCGTTTGAAGGCCCGCTAGAAGCACTTTCTGGTTTGTATTCAATAAAAGCTGCTTCACTCGAATCACCTGGAGGCGGTTTAGCAACGTTCTTACTTGATTCACCTTCATTTGGTCCGTTGATTAAAGGTTTCTTATTGTCTGAGGCATCACCTGAATTTGCGGCTTTCTTGATGGAAACATTTGGTACGGTTGATGTAACCGAAGCGCAACTTTTTCAGGCAACCAACGGCTTTTTAGCAGCCTTAGACGCAGAGCAGACTGCTGGTGTAAATGCGATTTTAGGCCAGTTTGCTTTCGCTGCACAAACAATGGTCGACTCGTCTGATCCAATTAACTACTTCACCGCTTTAGGCATGAATACGCCTGTGCATATGATGACGGTAGTGGGCGACGGTACTGATGAAAACTTACCTGACCAAGTTATCCCTGTTAGCACGGCCTTGCCAACATCTGGCCAGTTACCTTTAGCTGGGCTAATGAACCTAGATGATGTTGTATCGACTGTAGCATCTACTAGCCCGGTAAGCGGAATTGTTAAGTTTAATTCGGGTGCTCACGCAAGTAGCCTAAGCCCAGTGTCGAATCCTGCGGTAACAGCAGAAATGCAAACACAAGTGGCGACTTACTTAGCCACAGGTGCAACAACTATTTTGGTGACCAACGAAGACGTTGTCGCTAACTAATTGCTTTGCATAATTTAGAAAACCCGCTTTGCTAAGCGGGTTTTTTTTCGACTAAATTTTTTGATCATGCGTACAATAAATAATAAGTTAATAGTTTGTTACATTTATGTTGGTATTAAAAGCCGGTTAATGACCAGCAATAAGTACATTTACTTTATAATTTAGGCTAATCAGGAACTTAGTCTGCATGCTTTAATAACCAGCCTATCAACAAATAGCGATAGTTTATAAAGGGCAGCAAACTTTGGTTAATTAAAATAAAAACAAGGGTATATCATGTTGAAAAATCGATTTGTACAGCCGTTCACCGTATGTGCTATTGCGCTAGCGTTGGCTGCATGTGGTGGAAATAGTAATACGTTTGAAAATGTTAGTCCGCCAGCGCCTCCTGTAACACCCACACCGCCAGTAGCAGCCGAACCTGCCGTTACCGCTTTTGATCCAGACGGTGTATTAGAGGCTGATATAAGATGGACTGATTATGGTGTACCGCATATCGTTGCCGACAACCTTGAAAGTATGTCGTATGGCGTAGGGTATGCGTTTGCTCGTGACAATATTTGTATCTTGGCCGACCAAATTATTAAATATAACAGCGAGCGAGCAAAGTATTTAGGTCCGGATAGAGTATTAGGCTCGGGCGATTCAGAGCATCTCATTAACGACTTTGGCTTTTTAACAGTGGGTATCCGAGAACTTGCTGAAGAAAACTTACCCAGAATGTCGGCTAATTCTCGTGCAATGCTAAATGGCTATGCACAAGGTTATAATCAGTATTTAGAAGAGCAGGGCGTGGCAAACATTGACCCAACTTGCGCAGGTCAACCGTGGGTGCAGCCAATTGATTCAGTCGATATTTTAAC
>CAZXTD010000098.1:0-5371 GCA_964643575.1 uncultured Glaciecola sp.
GTTACATTTTACTGTTTGCCCATCAGAAATACTGAGCAAATTGTAAGATTGTTCTTGGGTAATATTAATAACCTTTGCAGGGCGTAAAATGGTGACATTGTCGAATTTTTCTAAAGAGTTGAGCAGATACTGCCCTAAAGCGTCAATTGCCACGACTTTACCTAAAGCTTCAAGCCCTAGGTCTTTAGCATTTAAGCGTACTTGCCCTATATGACCGCGATCGGACACATGAATATGCTTAATAGGCTCATGCACAATTTCATTCAAATCAACGCCAAGGCTCGCTAAAACATTGAGTGTATTGGCAGCAAGTGCAATTACTTTAGCATCAAAACCAGCATGCTTTGCGTCATTGGTTTGGGCTGCGCTTGCTTCTAATAAGCACACTTTTAAATCGCAGTGTTTTGCTAACGCGAACGCAGCTAGGCAGCCCACCACGCCGCCGCCGCTAATCACCACATCAAACATCGCCGCCTTGGCCGTCTTATTTGCAGTCATTTTATCCTTATTCACTGGCCATAAGTGCTTCAATCTCATCTATAGTTTTTGGGGCTGCGCTTGTCATCACCACATGCCCGGTAGGCGTAATGACAATATTATCTTCAATGCGTATGCCAATATTTTTGAAATGCTCAGGTACGTGTTTGTTGTCTTCATTGTCGGCAATGTATATACCTGGCTCAACGGTTAACACCATACCAGCCTCAAGCAAAACATCTTTGTCATTTTCTTTGTACACGCCCACATCATGCACATCTAGGCCCAAATAGTGCCCGAGTCCGTGCATAAAAAATGCTTTGTGGGACTCTTTTTTTAAGCATTCTTCAAGGCTACCAGAGAGTACACCTAAATCGAGCAAACCTTGTGTAATAACGCTCACAGCAACTTGCATAGCCTCGCCAATTGTTTTACCTGGTTTTAGCACTTCAAGGCTGGCGAGCTGTGCATCCAGCACAAGTTGATACAAGGCTTTTTGTGGCTGTGTAAAACTGCCATTAACCGGAAATGTTCGCGTGATATCAGAGGCATAACCATGATATTCGGCGCCGGCATCAATTAAGACTAGATCCCCATCACGCAGCTCACTTTGGTTTTCGGTGTAGTGCAAAATACAAGCATTTTCGCCACTTCCCACAATCGTGTTGTAGGCGGCAAAGCGTGCGCCATGCATTGCAAATGTGTGCAAAATATCTGCCTCAAGCTGATATTCGTATAAACCAGGTTTGCTAGCCTGCATTGCTCTTTTATGTGCAGCACAAGCAATGTCGACACTCGCTTGCATGCATGCTATTTCAGCAGGCGATTTAATTAATCGCATTTTGTGCAGCATGTAGCTTACATCAATAATATTGCCTGGCGCCGTTTTGCTTTGCTTTGGTGCGTTTTTGCAAGCTGACATCGCCGCTTGTACCACCGAATCGGCTGCCAAATTCTCGTCGAGAGTGTAGTACAAATTATCAAAACCGTTGAGCAATTCAGGCAAGCATTCATCAATGTCACTTAAGCCAAAAGCGGCATCTATGTGTAAAGCCTGCGGCGTAGCCTCTACGCCTAAACGCCTTCCATGCCATACTTCCGCATGAGGGTCTTTTTCTCGAACGAACATCAGAGTTTGTGGTGCATTGTCATACATCGAATGCGACTTCGCATGTTTGAACAATACCAAAAACCCATCAGGCTCATTAAATCCAGCAAGATAAAAGAAATCACTGTTTTGTCTAAAATGATATTCGGTATCGCGACTGCGAGTCACTTCGCTAGCGGCAGCGATAATTGCCACAGAGTCGGGTTTGAGCTGGTCGATAAGACGCCGACGACGTTCGACAAACTCATCCGTGCTAATCAATGTATCACCGGCGACTGATGGCGTGAATCAATTAATGATTTGCCCAGTTCATTAAAACAAAGCATCGCGCTAATGCGCACGTACTCAACGACTTCAAAAAAGGCCTGTTCAGACTCTTCATCATCCTCCATTTCCTCATCCATTTTGGCAATTTGTGAAAAGTCTTCTAACGCCTCTTTAACCTCTTCAGAACAATTTGTGAGATCGTTTTGATGCAAGCCAAAACCCAGTAAAAACCCATGAACCCAATTGACTAAAGCTTTACCTCGTTCGTTAATTGGCGCACCGTCTTTAGGTAGGCACATCTGTAAAGCAAAGTCAGCCTCTACTAGCTCTTGGCATAGCTGGTTAAACAAAAGCGTGACTTTATCTTGCACAGTATTGGGCAATGCTTCTTTTTCATTGACTAAATCACCTAAGGCCTCAATCCATTCTTGGTCGTCTAGGTTCATGCCTCCGGCCAACATACCGCACAATATGCCTTGCATTTCAGCAGCGTCAGCCAATATGCCCTGCTGGCTAAACACTGTGCTTAGCACGTCATAGCTGAGTTTGTCTGCCTTACCGTTTTTTGAATCGGTGTTTTTTATTACTGACTTCGATTTTTTAACCACAAAGTTTCCTATGCCTAATGCTTGCTACTGCTATAAGGCTAATCCTAGCAAACACCGCCAATTTTTGAAACTTATGGATGGCTTTTAAGTCATTGTCGTTTCATGTACCATTACCGGCTTAGATTTAGTGGCTGTTTGAAAACCTTAAATTAAAATAACGAGGGGCTAAACGCCTTCAACAGTGATCTAATAACAATAATAATCGTTTTACCTATGCTTCCTGGAATGTTTGCTTGTTCGCTTCATGTTCCTGGCCGATGCTATAAACCAAGGAAGTTGATTCCATTGCTCTTGTGCAAGCTCGGCTCGTATCGAGAAGCCTGCGGCAATGATGATACCTCCACCGTGCCCTTGTCGGCGCACGGACGAAAAGCGCGCAGCGGCATTTTGGGAAGCACCCTAAACATAATCGAGACTGTAAATGGCAATCATCAACTTTGGCTCAATCAATATTGACCACGTTTATCTTGTTCCACACTTTGTTAAGCCTGGCGAAACACTAAGCTCTACCGATTACCATTCAGTATTAGGTGGCAAAGGTGCGAACCAATCGATTGCGGCGGCGCTTGCTGGCAGCGACGTAAAACATGTGGGTAGCGTGCATAAAAATGATGCTGGGTTCACTCATAGTATTCGTGCATCAGGGGTTGATTGCACGCATATAAAAGAGCAAGCCTCAGTGGCCACCGGTCATGCTATTATCCAAGTAACAGAAGACGGCGAAAACGCTATTGTTTTATTTTCTGGGGCAAACCACGCACTCGACTTGCAACAAATTGATGATGCACTTGAAGTTGCATCACCAAACGATTGGGTTTTATTGCAAAACGAAACTAATGCTATTGGCAGCGTGATTAATGCAGCCGCAAAAAAAGGCCTTAAAGTCGCTTTTAACCCTGCGCCCATGACACGTGATGTCCATCGCCTACCTCTTGAAAAAGTTGACTTGCTGATTGTCAACGAAGTAGAAGCGATGCAGCTTGTTGATGCAGACAGCATCGACAAAGCGCAAACCGAACTAGCCTCAAGATATCCTCAGTCTCGCATTGTATTAACACTCGGAAAAAAAGGCGTGCGCTTTATACATGGCAAAACCTTTGTCGAGGTCCCTGCATTCACGGTAGATGCCCTAGATACAACTGCCGCAGGTGATACCTTTATTGGCTACTTTTTGAAGCACTATGGCGAGTTAAATCTAGCGCAAGCACAAGATACGAGCGCAGAATCACTCAAAAAGATATTGCAAACTGCTTGTGCAGCTTCGGCGATAGCCGTTACTCGCCCTGGCGCAGCGCCGTCAATTCCGCATGAGATGGAAGTAGAGGCGTTTTTAGAAGAACATTTACCTTAGTTACTCACACTGCCTGAGTCTGCATACTAATATGTTTAATCGTGCAAACGCGCAAAGTAACTAGTGCGTTTTTATATAAATGGAATCACCATGACACAAAAAATAATACTTGATACTGATCCGGGCATTGATGATGCTATGGCAATATTTTATGCGTTTCAGGCGCCTGAAATTGAGGTTTTGGGCCTTACAACTGTATTTGGCAATGTACCCGTCGAGATGTCTGCGCAAAATGCCCTGACGTTAGTTGAGCTTGCTGGCAAGGACATTCCGGTATGCAAAGGTGTTGCGCGCCCATGGGTAGGCCCTGAATCAACTTATGCCCACTTTGTGCACGGTGACGATGGATTTGGCAACATTAATTTTCCTGCATCCAATAGAAGCCTCGACCCAAGAAGTGCAGCGCAATTTATTGTAGATATGGCACGCAAGCATCCCGGCGAAATCACTCTCGTCGCCGTTGGCCCTTTAGGTAATTTAGCGCTTGCATTGAGGCTCGAACCAGACTTGCCAAAACTAATAAAAGAAGTAAACATTATGGGTGGTTCTGCGTTTGCGCCTGGCAATGTAACGCCTGTTGCAGAAGCTAACATATGGAACGATGCACATGCCGCACACATCGTGTTTGATGCCGACTGGAAAATTAACATGTTTGGCTTAGACGTAACATACGACGTACCTTTTGCTCCCACATTCGTCGATGATTTAGCCCATGCTAATCAAAAACTCGGTAGTTTTGTGGCACAAGCCTCACAATTTTATATGGACTTTTACTCTAAAGACCGTGAAGAACGTGTTTGTTTCTTCCACGATGCCTTCCCGCTTGCGTATATAGTGCACCCTGAGTTATTTGAGATGACTGAAGGCCACATGCGCATTGGTACTGGCGAGCTAGATAAAGGGCAAACGGCGTTTGCCCCTCATAATACTACGGCAAGCCCACTTTGGTTAGATGCAAAAAAATGCAAGGTTGCTACTAAGGTTAACCACGAAGCACTAACTGAAGTATTTATCAACACGTATGCTAACCCTTAGCAGAGACACTCAAATGATGTTGAGCATTGATCATGCAAGTACAACACTCTGACAAACGTGTAAGCTTGCGCCAGTTTTATCGGCGCAAGCGCAAAGCGATTAGCCCAAGTCTCCATACTAAATATGCATCCCAAATTGTAAATGCATGCATAGATCATAAGCTTTTAAACAAACCATCAGCCCCCGAAATTCAGCAACATAAACTAGTGGATAAGGTCGCACTTTATTTAAGCTTTGACGGCGAACTTAATACTCAAGCACTCATCCATTACTTGTGGTCGCAAAGCATAAAAGTTTATTTGCCTGTATTGCATCCATTTAGTAAAGGTCACTTGTTGTTTCTGCGATATACACCCGACAGTAAAATGACTAGCAACCGTTTTGGTATCGCCGAACCCATATTAGACGTACAAAACGTATGCCCGCTAATGCAACTCGACCTTATATTTACGCCGCTTGTTGCCTTTGATAAAAAAGGCAACCGCTTAGGTATGGGCGGTGGGTTTTATGACCGTACTTTAGCTA
>CAZXTD010000098.1:5471-15377 GCA_964643575.1 uncultured Glaciecola sp.
AACAAACAAAAGCCAAAGGTGATTGGTCTTGCCTTAGACGAACAAGAATCAGCCGCGTTGCCCTTTGAAGCGTGGGATATACCCCTTCCTAAAATACTTACGCCTACAAAGCTCCATAATTTCATATGAGTAAAGCCAAACTGCTGCATGTGGCATACGCCCTTTTATACTGATATTGCTCGCAACCAAAAGCGTGTTTGTGCCAGACCTTCGTATAAATATAGATTTAAGTTTTTACTTAAGTGCAATGCCCTATTACACTAGCGCAAACCTTAAAAGGACGAATAATCATGGACCAAAATCAAAAGAAACAAGCGGCAGCTGAAGCAGCGATAGAATTTGTCACCAACGATGCTATTGTTGGCGTCGGCACCGGGTCAACAGTAAATTTTTTCATAGAGGCTTTAGGTAAGCAGAAGCATCGTATAAAAGGCGCCGTATCAAGTTCAGATGCCTCTACCGAACGATTAAAAAAACACGGTATTGATGTGTTTGATTTAAATGAAGTAGACAGCCTTGATATTTATGTTGATGGCGCTGATGAAATTAACGAATACAAGCACATGATAAAAGGCGGCGGTGCAGCACTGACTCGCGAAAAAATTGTAGCGGCGGTGGCCAAAAAATTCGTTTGTATCATTGATGACACTAAGCTTGTCGATGTATTGGGAAAATTTCCACTGCCGGTGGAGGTGATTCCGCTTTCTCGCTCATATGTTGCCAGAGAAATAGTCAAGTTGGGCGGCGACCCAATGTATCGTCAGGGCGTCATTACCGATAACGGCAATCAAATTATTGATGTCTATAATATGTCTATTGTTGACCCTCGTGCACTCGAAACCCAGCTCAATCAAATAGTAGGGATAGTCACTAACGGCTTGTTTGCGCACAGAGGCGCAGATGTAGTGCTTACCGGCACAGAAAATGGTGTGCTGAAAAACTGAATTAGTGCTTGCTTAATAGCTCAATTTTGCTATCTTTCGCAAGCACCAAATAGACGTCTAGATGTCTTTTTAAAACAAGCCGCCGTAAACACTTAAGAAGGACCCCATGAGCAAAAAATCACTCGCCAAAGATAAAATTCGTATAGTGCTGCTAGAAGGTTTGCACCAAAGTGCAATTGATACATTTGTCAACAATGGCTATACCAACATTGAGTCCTTAAAGACCTCACTCCCGGAAGATGAGCTTATCGAAAAAATAAAAGACGCTCATTTTGTTGGTATTCGTTCGCGCACTCAGTTGAGCGAAAAGGTTATTGCTAAAGCCAATAAACTGATTGGTATTGGATGCTTCTGCATTGGCACTAACCAAGTGGATTTACCCAGTGCACAAAAACGTGGGATCGTCGTTTTCAATGCACCTTTTTCAAATACTCGCTCGGTGGCAGAGTTGGTATTAGGCCAAATCATCATTTTATTGCGCGGTATACCTAGCAAAAACGCTAAAGCGCACCGCGGCGAGTGGGAAAAATCGGCTATTGGAAGCTTTGAAGCTCGCGGTAAAACGCTCGGTATTATTGGCTACGGACATATAGGCACCCAGCTCAGTATCCTTGCCGAACACTTGGGCATGCGGGTTCAGTTTTATGATATCGAAGATAAGCTCGTGTTAGGCAACTCAAGCCAAGTTAGCACATTAAATGAGTTATTGAGCACTTCTGATGTGGTGACCTTACATGTGCCTGAAACACGACATACTCAAAACATGATTGGCGCCAAAGAATTAGAGCAAATGAAGTCAGGTGCCATTTTAATAAATGCGGCGCGTGGCACAGTTATCGACATTGATGCATTGTGCAAAAGCTTAGAGGCTAAACATTTGAGCGGCGCTGCAATTGATGTATTCCCAATAGAACCTAAGTCTAACAGCGAAGAGTTTGAATCGCCTTTACGTCAATTTGATAACGTAATCCTTACGCCTCATGTGGGAGGCTCCACGCAAGAGGCGCAACAAAATATAGGGATTGAAGTAGCGGGCAAACTCGTTAAATATAGCGACAACGGCTCTACGCTTTCTGCTGTTAACTTCCCTGAGGTGTCTTTGCCGTCGCACGACAATCGTTCGCGCTTATTGCATATTCACATTAATCGCCCAGGCATTCTTACTCAAATTAACCAAGCCTTTGCAGACAAAGGGTTTAATATTGCAGCGCAGTACCTGCAAACAGATGAAAACATCGGTTATGTCGTTATTGATATTGAAGCTAAAAATGCAAAAGCCGGCTTAGCCGAACTCAGCGCAATTGAAGGAACAATTAAAGCGCGCGTTTTACACTAGGCCAAAACGTACAAGTTTGAACAAATAAAAAAGTCCTTTGCTATTCACATAACAGAGGACTTTTTAATATCTAGCATCAAATGACTAAAAGAAGCTGTAAACCAAAGTAACAGCAGTTTCGGTGTCAAGTTTATCTACTGTTGGGCCCACGTCTGTGTTGTGGTCAAATTTAACCGAAAACTTCATCGACAAGCCACCAGAAATCTGTGCCGACAAGGCTGTTTCTGCGCGCGACTTGGTATTATCTTCACCAATTTCAGTACTAATTATTTGCGTGAATTTTGCGGTCTCAGAAATGTTCCAACTATAGTTAATCGCACCACGTACAATCATGCCATTATTTGATACATCATCTTGCGTTTTAGCAAATGAGTAACCCGGACCAATACTATAGTCAAAACTACTCTTTTCGTCTTGCCAAACTTTTTGGTTCCAACCCGCAGCAAGCGTTGACTGGTATTTAAAGTTACTAAAGCGGTCATCTTCGTATGACGCAAATGCAAACAAACGATGATCGGGGTTTTCTAGTTTATAATTGCCCTGTGCAGACGCGAAAAACTTTTGCGCGGAGGTTTGCTCAACCTCCTGGAGCTCATCATTAATCATTTGCTCTATTGTATCTTTTTTATAGAGCCCTGTTATAACGTACTCGTTGCTCCAATTTTCTAACTCTTGTGATGCACTCAAGCCTGCACTTGCAGAAGTAGTCTCAGTGTTTCCTGTGGTGAAGATAAAACCAAATTCTCCATCCATACTCAAGGTTTTATCTTCTGCATCTTGTGCTAAAACGGGTGAGCTAATTGCAGCGGCAATTACACTTAAGGTTATGGCAGTCTTTTTCATTACTTATCCTATTATCTTTTTTAAATATCCAATGTTCGTTCGCAACGAAAAAATACAAACGCATTAAAACAAAACTAAGGTTACACTCACCATTAGCTAGCGGCGAAGTTTAATGACTTACGTCATTAATTCAACTAAAAAAATTGATAAACCATCGAAACGCTAGATTGCGTCGACAGCACGCTGTCTTGTTTTGACACGCTGTCGTTGTACACGAGATTAAGGCTAAATTTTAAGGCCAGCTTGTCCATAATCTTGGCAGTAATAGAAGTTTGTGTGCGCGCTTTACTTATTTCTTGACCAAGCTCTGCTGAAAGGGTTTGTCTAAACCTTGTGCCTTCTGAAAACACGTAATTGTAAAATAGGGTGCCTCTTACAATCATTTCTTCAATTCGCGTGTCGGTACGGTCTTGCACTACATGACTATAACCTGGCCCTATGCTATATCTAAATTCCGAATCATCATTTTGCCAAGCAACCTGACTCCAACCCAGAACGACAGTCGCTTGGTCTCTTAATCGGTTAAATTCATTATCGTCATATTCCAAATAAGCAAACAATCGGTTATTTGGTTCGAGTAGTTTGTAATCAAATTGGCCAGATATTTCAAAACGAGTGGTATCCACCGTATTATTTTCGTCAACACCTCGAAAGGTATTACTTCTTTCCAAAAACTGAGCTTCGTAACGATTGCTCCAATTGTCAGTCTCATGATTTGATTCAAAAGCAAGTTTTATAATGCTTGTTTCAGTGTTGCCCGACGTGATTAACACACCTGCTTCACCGGCTAAGCTGAAAGGTTTTGTTTCTTTTTCTTGTTTGTTGTCGCGATTGTACTTGTCGTATAAAGACCGGATTAAGTCGCGTTCACCACTTGGGTTTTTGAAGAAATCTGAGGCTCTTTCTTGCGCAATGCTCCAATGCGATAAGACTGCGCTTATCAACACAAATACCTGTAAAAGTTTGATGCTTTTTTTAAAAGGTTTCAACATTAGCGCTTTCGTTATAATTATAGTTGGCCGCGCTACATTTTAGTGTATTGAAGGTCTAGTTTAAGGCCTTCGCTATTTTGCTGGTTTCAGCCTGCGCGAACTCTAAAATAATATCATATTCATAGTCGTTTAAGCCAATAGATTGTATCGCTTGCATATTTAAGTTAGGCGTCTCTAATAAGCTTTGCCCTAATTGCATATCAGCCATTGTTGCCGCAATATACAAAATGCTCTCATCGCGCTGCAATTGTTGATGTTCATACAAGCTAAGTTGCACCATGTTTGCGTACAAGTTCTCAGGTAAACGCCAGTTTTCAATAATTAATCCTGAGCAGTTGCTGAATGTAAAACCAAATGTTGAGCGCTGAGTTTCGAGCGGCGTACTCGTTTTTTTACTTTCTAAATAATTCAGGTATTTTGCTTCAAGCTTTGTGGCGCACACCAGTTCGCTTAGGTTCATCAAAATACCCATAACGAAGAAACGCTCGCTGCCTCGCTTTTGAATTTGTTGGGCAATAGACTTAGCGATTATGCCAGTAAATACCGAACGCTCCCAAAACTGATTAAAGTCGATATGCTCTGTAGTAAATGACTTAAACGCTAAATTAGCTGTTTCAGCCATAGAAATATTATAAGCCGCTTCGCCGCCAATAATATTGAGTGCTTTACTAATGCTAATCACTTGTGAAGGAAATCTAAATAAGGCACTGTTTGCTAAGCGTAAAACTTTGGCACACAAAGAAGGGTCTACAGACATCACTTGCGCCATATCCTCAGCGCTAGAACGAGGGTCGTCTAACACTTGACGCAAACGGATACATGTATCTGGCAGTGTAAAACTCTTGTTTGCGTATTTAATTATCGGTGTTATCGACATGGTTATTCTCTTTGTAATAGTGCGTTTCGTTATTTTCTGCGCCAACACATGGCACAAAATAAAATTCTCGCAAGTAGCTTCATTACTTAAGAGTATAACGCGAAGAACTCAAGCGTAAGGTAGATGGTTTAATACCTGAATTTACAGAAGTATACCTAAGTTTGATGAATCCCTATTTTAGAACAAATCGCCTTGTTTAAAATGAGGTTCGTTAACTTGGTTTTTGTTTTGGCGAGCTAAGAAGGCCTTTTTGCGCCTGTTACAGGCACTCACAATGATACGCTTAGTCATATCATCAATACTCTGCCAATGGTGACGCTCTTCACGACTGCGAAAACAACCTAAACAATATCCACGCGGGCCCGACTCACACACACCAATGCATGGGCTAGGGATATCAAAAAACTCAAGTTGTTGCATCTTGGACATAGACTAGGACGTTTTAAATTGCTTATCGATTGAACGCCTTCATTATAAGAACTTTGTCTGGGAATACTAGAGGATGAAAGATCAGGTGTAGGTGATCCCGCCTTTCGACGGGACAATCTAGATTGTGTTTACTTCTTTTTCTTTGCTTTAGGGTTAGGCATATCAGTAATGCTACCTTCGAATATTTCAGCCGCTAAGCCAATCGATTCGTTTAAGGTGGGGTGAGCATGAATAGTTAATGCAACATCCTCTGCATCAGCGCCCATTTCAATGGCTAAACCAATTTCGCCTAACATCTCACCAGCATTAGTACCAATGATAGCACCGCCAATCACGCGACCAGTATCTTTATCAAAAATCATCTTGGTCATACCGTCGGTGCATGCTGATGCAATTGCGCGGCCAGAAGCTGCCCAAGGGAACACAGAGGCTTCATAATTAACGCCTTGCTCTTTAGCTTCTTTCTCAGTTAAGCCAACCCAAGCGATTTCTGGCTCGGTATACGCAACTGAAGGAATACCTTTAGGATCAAAGTAGTGTTTTTGTCCGGCAATTACTTCAGCGGCTACGTGTCCTTCATGCACGGCTTTGTGAGCAAGCATTGGTTGGCCCACTAGGTCACCAATAGCGAAGATATTGCTTACATTGCTGCGCATTTGCTTGTCTACATTAATAAAGCCACGCTCATCAACTTTAACACCGGCTTTTTCAGCATCAACTAACGAGCCATTAGGACGGCGTCCGACTGCAACTAGCACGCGGTCATAGCGCACAGGCTCTGCTGGAGCTTGCTTGCCTTCAAAACTCACATATACGCCGTCGTCTTTTGACTCAACCGCTGTCACCTTGGTCTCAAGCATTGTGTTAAATTTGTTTTTGATGGTTTTCATGTAGACTTTGATGATGTCTTTATCAGCTGCTGGTACGAGCTGATCTAAAAACTCAACCACATCAATTTGCGAACCAAGCGCGTGATAAACAGTACCCATTTCTAGTCCGATTATCCCACCGCCAAGTATCAGCATCTTTTCAGGAATGTCTTTCATTTCCAAAGCGCCAGTGCTGTCCATAATGCGGTCATCATCTTTTGGTACAAAGGGTAAGGCTACTGGCTCAGAACCCGCTGCAATTATCGCGTTGTCAAAGTTAATGGTAGTAGTACCGCTCTCGCCTTTCACTTCTAAGGTGTTAGCACCTGTAAATTTACCATAGCCTTGCACATGCTGCACTTTGCGCATTTTTGACATGCCCGACAAGCCCTTCGTAAGCTGACTGACTACAGAGTCTTTCCAACCACGAATCTTGTCAAGGTCAAACGTTGGCTCACCAAAGGTCACACCATGGCTTGATAAGTGTTTTGCTTCCTGAATCACTTTTGCAACATGCAGTAGCGCTTTTGAAGGAATGCATCCTACGTTTAAACAAACGCCGCCTAGTGTCTCACGGGCGTCTACAAGTACAGTATCGATACCCAAATCGGCTGCTCTAAACGCGGCAGAATATCCACCTGGTCCAGCACCTAATACCACTAGTTGTGTTTTGATTTCGCTCATTATAAATGTGACCTCAATATTTAATCAATTTTGTGCATTCTAATAGAAACGCGAGGGCAAATACACCCTCAAACGCTTTTTGTGTTTATAAGAGTATTCTGCGAATATCCGCCAAGCAATCTGCCAAATGAACGGCAAAACGTGCAGCCAACGCACCATCAATTACCCTATGATCGTAAGACAACGACAATGGCAACATTAAGCGAGGCTGAAACTCTTTACCATCCCACTTTGGTTTGATCTCGCTTTTCGACACACCTAAAATAGCCACATCTGGCGCATTTACAATGGGAGTAAATGCCGTACCGCCAATGCCACCTAAGCTTGAAATAGTAAAGCAGCTACCTTGCATGTCAGCCGCTTTAAGCTTGCCATCACGCGCTTTTATACTAATTTCAGTCAGCTCTCGAGAAATATCCAGTACACCTTTTTTATCTACATCTCGTACTACCGGCACCACTAAGCCTCCGGGAGTATCAACTGCAATACCGATGTGAATATATTTCTTTTTAATCAGTGACTCACCCGACGCCGATAAAGACGAATTAAAGGTAGGATACGCTTTCATTGCATCAGCTACCGCTTTCATCATAAACACCAAAGGCGTAATTTTGACCCCAAGTTTACGCTTCTCTGCAATTTGGTTTTGCTCTTTGCGGAAGGTTTCTAAGTCAGTAATATCGGCTTCTTCAAACTGGGTAACATGAGGGATTGTCACCCAATTACGATGTAAGTTCGGACCAGATAACTTTTGAATGCGAGTTAAGGGCACTTCTTCAATTTCACCAAATTTAGCAAAATCAACTTTAGGCGGCGGCAATACCTGCAAACCACCTGAGCCTTCAGATACATTCGAACCTGCACTCATTTTAGGACGAGACAACTCGTATTTCACATACGACTGCACATCTTCTTTTACGATGCGTCCTTTGCGGCCAGAACCCGACACTTGAGTTAAATCAACGCCAAATTCTCTTGCCACTCGGCGTACCGAAGGCGATGCATGCACAATACCTGACTTGCTCTTTTCACCCGCAGACGGGTGGTGTGGCACAGGCGGCGCCTTTGGCGCGGCTTGTGAGCTTGCTGGTACTGGCTTTTCGGGTTGTGTGCTCGCTTGATTTGCACTAGGCGCTTCATCATCTGCGCTTTCGCTACTACCTTCAACTTCAAGAGTGAGGACTAACGAACCTTCAGAAACCTTATCGCCAACTTTGACTTTTAAAGAAACAACCTTGCCACCCTCGGGTGCAGGTACATCCATGGTTGCTTTGTCGGTCTCAAGGGTAATTAAACCATCCTCAACGTCAACGGTGTCTCCCTCGGCTACCAAAACTTCAATAATATCTACGCCTGTGGCATCGCCTATATCTGGCACGGTCACTTCAATTACCGATGGGCCACTTGATTGCTTCTTAGCAGGCGCTGCTTGTTGTTCAGTGCTAGCTGCAGGTGCCGGCGATTCTTGCACCGACGACGCTGTGCTTGCGGCGTTGCTGCTACCTACTTCAAGTGTTAATACTAAAGAGCCTTCAGACACTTTGTCGCCCACACTTACTTTAATATCAACAATTTTACCTGCTTGAGGCGCTGGCACATCCATCGTTGCTTTGTCGGTTTCAAGCGTGATTAATCCATCTTCTTCTTCAACAGAATCACCAACATTAACCAATACTTCAATAATATCAACGTCGCTTGCATCTCCAATATCGGGAACAGTCACCTCTATCACACTAGATGAAGTTGATGAGGATGCACTTGGCGCGCTATCGCTGCTTTGTGGTTGACTCTCTTGTGCAGCAGGTTGCTCAGGTGCAGGCGCGGCGCTTTGTTCGCCACCTGCACTCGACTCGCCTTTACCTAACAAATCACCTTCTTTGATTTTGTCACCTACAGCAACGTTTATCTCAGTGATTTTACAATCAAACGGTACAGGGATATCCATGCTTGCCTTGTCACTTTCTACCGTAACAAAAGCCGCTTCGGCCTCCACCTCGTCACCCACGGCAACGCATATTTCTATAATCTCAACGTCATCTTCACCAAGGTCTGGTACTAATATGTCTTTAACATCAGCCATTTTGCCTCTCCTTATGCGTAAAGTGGGTTAATTTTGTCAGCATCGATTTCAAGCGTTTCTTGCGCTTTTGCTAAATCGGCTGCTTTAAAATCGCCTGCTTTGTATAGTTCGTACAAAGCAGCATAAGCTACGCTCTGTGCATCAACCTCAAAGTGACGACGAAGATTTGCACGGCTATCCGAACGACCAAAACCATCGGTACCGAGCACACGATAACTACCAGGCACTGCAGACCGCACTTGCTCTGCATAAGACTTAATATAATCGGTAGCGGCAATAGTAGGACCGTCATTACCTTCTTCTAAGATTTCAGTAATGTATGCCACTTTTTGCTTGGCTTTAGGATTTCTCATATTGAAACGGTCACAATCAATTACATCACGACCTAGCTCATTAAATGACGGTACAGAATATACTTCGCTTGATACGCCAAATTCGTCATGCAACAGTGTGGCTGCTGCACGCACTTGCTCAAGTATCGTTCCGCTACCTAGCAGTTTAACTTTCTTCTTAGCGTTACCACCGCCCACTTTATCGAGCAAGTAAATACCTTTCAAAATGCCTTCTTCACAGCCTTTTGGCATCTCTGGCTGAACGTAGTTCTCGTTCATGACGGTCAAGTAATAAAACACGTTTTCTTGGTTTTCGAGCATTCTACGAATACCGTCTTGCACCACAACTGCCACTTCATAACCGTAGGTTGGGTCGTAGCTTACGCAGTTTGGAATAAGGCCAGCTTGCACGTGGCTGTGTCCGTCTTGATGTTGCAATCCTTCACCGTTAAGTGTAGTTCGCCCAGCTGTACCACCTACTAAAAACCCGCGGGTTTGTGAATCACCTGCTGCCCAAGCC
>CAZXTD010000099.1:0-3056 GCA_964643575.1 uncultured Glaciecola sp.
CTTATATGCTCAATGATGCAATAGTGGTTAACTCGTGTGAATCAGCTCTTAAGATTGCCAAAACTGAGTCTGATCAAGTTATGATCATCGGTGGGGGCAAAATTTACGAGACTTTTTTAGGTCAGGCAGACTCGTTATACCTCACATTTATCGATCTAGACGTTGATGGTGATACCCAATTCCCTGATTATCAAGCGAGCGGCGAGTGGCATGAGCAGAGTAGCGAGGTGCATTCAAAAGACGATAAAAATCCGCACGATTATCGCTTTGTGCACTTAACGCGGATATAAATAAAGCTTACGTTAACTAACGCTAGTGTTCTTGTCTTTTTCAATCGCTTTGTTTGCAGATTCTTTTTTAGCAATCGATAAACTGTACGAATATCCATAAATCGCACTAAACAAAATAGATGGCGCCACAGTCAACCATAAGTTTGGTGTAGCAAACGCGATATTAATGCTTATTACCATAATGCTCTGCACAATAAGTGCAGGTATAGGCGATAGCATTGCACCTGGCATGCATTTACCGCGGCATTTGCGCTCCGATAACTTAATGGAGGATGTAAAGGTCTCGTGCGTTGCACATGGGTTTTGTTTGCTGTGAGAGTTTATGCGGGGCAAAACCAGGGGCAGGCAGTATGTTGAACGACCAAATTTGCTGTAAAAAATTTCTAATAAAAAAGTAAAAAATAAGGTAACACCACCGCTATACAAACCTTGTACAAGAGCCGCTTTAATCAATACTTGCTGATTATCGGTGACCAGGCTATTAGCAAAATATGCCCAGGCCGAATAGCTTATAAAAGCGATTAGTCCAGAGATAAATAAACGCAATATTACTTTGGCTTGCACTCACTCTCCATAAGCGCAAAATAGCGCTTTGACTGCGGTTAAGTAGTTTGAATAAAACTACCTAGACGCTGAAAATATCGACTCTATACTCAGACCCTGGTGACGCAGTATTTCTTTCAAACGTTTTAAGGCTTCAACCTGAATTTGTCTGACTCGTTCACGGGTTAGGCCAATTTCGGCACCTACATCTTCAAGCGTTGCGGGCTCGTAGCCCATTAAACCAAAGCGACGTGCAAGTACTTCTCTTTGTTTTGGATTTAGAATTTCTAACCACTGTACAATGTCAGTCTTCATGGTCGTATTTTCAAACCGAGTCTCAGGAGAGGCATCAGTCTCATCTGCAATAACGTCGAGCATGGCTTTTGTGCTATCGCCAGCTACCGGGCTATCTACAGAGCTTATACGTTCGTTAAGTTTGAGCATACGCTGAACGCTTTTCACCGGCTCACCTGTCGCCTTCGCTATGTCCTCGGCCGTAGGTTCATGATCGAGTTCTTGAGCAAGTTTACGCGCTGTACGCAAATATAAATTGAGTTCTTTAACAATGTGTATAGGCAGGCGTATTGTGCGCGTTTGGTTCATTAAGGCACGCTCAATGGTTTGTCTAATCCACCACGTCGCATAAGTCGAAAACCTAAACCCGCGCTCGGGGTCAAATTTTTCAACTGCTCTGATTAATCCTAAATTGCCTTCTTCGATAAGGTCGAGCAAGGCCAGGCCACGGTTATTATACCTGCGGGCTATTTTGACGACCAAACGTAGGTTGCTAACAATCATTCTCTCGCGAGACGCTTCTACGCCGGCGAGCGCTTCTCGAGAAAATTTTATTTCTTCAGCGGCCGTCAGTAAAGGTGAGTACCCAATTTCGTTTAAGTAGATTTGGGTAGCATCTAATTGTTTTGGGGCTGGCTGTTCTTTTGTTGCCGCTGAAAAATCACGTTCATCATCGGCTTGCGCATCTTCTTGCGATGCTTCAATTTCATCAAATTCGAAATCATCAATATCGTTACTATTGCTGTTCCCTGACTCGGAACTTTGAACAACCATTATACTTGCACCCCTGTGCATAATTTTATTAATTTGCTAACAAGAAGTGTGAAGCGACTTGCTCGCGATTTGGTACGTGTTCTGTTTCCAGGCCAGTAGCGTAACCATACTACTGTTTTGGTAGATACTTAAATGGGTTCATTGATTTACCCATTTTGCGGATTTCAAAGTGCAATAACACATCACTCGCCCCAGAATTTCCCATTGTTGCAATTTGCTGGCCTTGCGCAACATATGTTTGCTCTGTCACCAAAATCGATTCATTGTGCGCATAAGCACTTAAGTATTGGTCATCATGTTTGATGATGACCAAATTCCCGTACCCTTTAAGCGCATTACCAGCATAAACAACCTTACCTCCTGCAGCTGCTACAACCGTAGAACCTTTTACACCTTTGATGTTTAGGCCACGTGTAGTGCCGTCGCTGCCAATTGTCGCAATTGTATTTGCGCCAGATGCAGGCCAAATCCATGTGGAGTTTTCATTAACTTTATCAGGTTTAATCGAATTATAGTTGTTTTTATCTTGGTTTTTTCGATGTTTTTTAGGCTTGGTTACACCATACTCTTGCCGAGGTTTACGGTCAACCTCTATTTTGTCTAAAGTTTGAACAACTTGTTCTGTATCAAGTTTGGGTGCTTTTTTTACTGAATTAGCGGGGGGATGCAAGAGTATGCGTTGGCCTATATTTAGAGAATAAGGCGGCTGAATATCATTAATTTTTGCAAGCTCGCGATAGTCATTTCCACTATAAAACGCGATGGCAAAAAGTGTGTCGCCAGGCTCTACAGTGTATTCATTTCCGGTGATTTCGGTTAAGTTTTGTGGGCTAGCGGTAGTAGTAGATAAGCTAACAACGGGGGCCGGAACATGATGTGAGCTGCAGGCGCACAGGCTTAGTAAGATTCCTAAAACAAGCAATTTATTACGCATAGCCATCCATCTTTACTGCGTTATTGTACAAGGCTTGGTTATCTCAGTAGTAAACCTATCTTAGTAGTAAATAAGCAACCACCGCACCAATTACAACCGCCCAGCCTAAGTATTCGATATAGTCTTTCAGTTTGGCCTCCATTGGTGGACCGCCATATTTCATAAATGCCGCTACCAAGAAAAACCGCGCTTTGCTGGAAGCAATCAATAGAGGCAAGACC
>CAZXTD010000099.1:3066-15339 GCA_964643575.1 uncultured Glaciecola sp.
AAACCGCATGCCCCGTCCAACGGCAGAGGCAATCACAAATGGGAAAAATGCCATTGCTAGCGCGCCTGCACTGATGGTAAATATTTTGTAGGGGATAGGAGAAAAGCCTGCAATAAATACAACCCATACCCCATAATCGGCAAACCATCGCTCGGCGTGTGCAAGCTTGTCTGAGTATCCCCACTGTTCGATTAAAGGCCCGAGCCAAGATTCAAAGGCAAAATAACCAAGTGCATAGCCAAATATTCCACCAATAACTGACGCTACAGTAGTGACCAAAGCAAAGCGCCAAGCCTTATCTGTTTGACTCAGCACCATGGGAGCTAGCATCACATCAGGTGGTATCGGGAAAAATGTGCTTTCGGCACAGCTTAAACCGGCTAAGTATTTTTCTGCATGGCGATGGCGGGCCCAAGTCAGACAAGCATCATAGAGGGGCGTGAATATTTTCAAGAAATGGCTCCAGCTACAAGGGGGACAAATTTTACATCTTCAATTACGCGCTGAATGAGCGAACCGTTCATTTTATCTATACACAATAATTGCTGTGCATGCTCACCAATAGGAATAACTAAACGACCCCCATCGGCCAGTTGTTCGATTAAATCTTGAGGTAAATCAGAAGCAGCTGCAGTGACTATAATCGCGCTAAAAGGCGATTTACTTGACCAGCCTTGCCAACCATCACCGTGTTTCATTTTAACGTTGTGCAAATCGAGCTGATTTAAACGGCGTTTAGCCTGAAACTGCAAAGACTTAATCCGCTCCACACTACATACTTCTTTAAATATGCTGGCCAATACTGCTGTTTGATAGCCAGAACCAGTTCCAATCTCAAGCACTTTGGCGTTGGTGTCGATGCTTTGTAGCAATAGCTCCGTCATTTTTGCGACAGTGTAGGGCTGTGAGATAGTCTGGCCTTGCCCAATGGGGAGGGCATTATTTTCATAGGCTTTGTGTGCCAGAGCGTTGGGCAAAAAGTTTTGACGGGGCATACTTGCAATAGTGTCGAGTACTATTTGATTTTCGATACCTTCTTGGGCCAAGATGTGAGCGAGTTGTAAGCCTTTACGATTTGCCATTATGGATATGTTTCATGCCTTGCTTGTATTGTTGGAGTTTGAATGTTGGCTACCTTGCCGAGTTGCTGATAGTTTAGCATATTGATTTAGGTGAGCACTAAAAACGTTTATAGTTGTCTTGCTAACCCACGCTTGTGTTTGCAATTTCTCTTAATACCGAGGTTGCAAAGCAACCACTTGGCAGACTAAAGCTGAGTTTAATCGCCTGCTGCTGTTCCAGTATTTCACTTTTCATATCAGAGGGGAACACCAACATTGCGCGCCTTTGTTGTTCTAAACCTAATTCAGCAAGTGTTTGACATACGAGAGGGTGACTTTGTGCAAAGTTGTTTTCAAAATCATAGGCGGCGTTAAGCGTTTCTATCTTGCCTCCTCCCCAAAGGGGCGCGCTTATACTAACATCCCGTTGTGCTATTCGTTCAACCACAGTTTGTTGAGAGTCGTCATTTTCTGCGTATATAAAAAAGCTGTTTGTGCCCGCTAACATGAGCGCATCGCCGTTTAATAAAGCAGAATTTCCAATTTTAGATAGCCGATGGCTCACGGCTTGATTAAACAGCCAACTTCGCAAGGCAGATACAGCCATTGATTTTTTATTGCGATTGCGTATTTCTTCACCGTTGATCAAGCGTTCTGCCATGATGAGATTGCCGCCAAGCTGCACGCTTTTATCTGGCTTAATTAATTCGCCGAAGCGCTGATTGCCATAATAATTAGGTACACCGTTAAGGCTAATTTCTTCAAGGCGTTTGTTTAAGCGGTTCAAAAAGGTCTCGCTAGTCAATGTGGGCTGCGCACAGTTGTCTGTTTCAGCTAAGCCTTTTATGTTGCGCAATACTATTTCAAATCGATTATTTGCTATCGCGCCTGTTCTCAGCTTTCTTTGGTTTTTGGTAACATTAATCAGGCGCAGACCATCGAGTTTCATTTCATGCCATTTAGGCTCATCTTTTGCGACTCTTTTTTTACCGCCAGCATAAATGCCAAACCATTGAGTGGTTGTCGCAAATTTATCCTTGCGACCAGCATAGCTCACCGCTCGTAACGGAAGTTGAGCGAATTTAGCGATTTCTTCAGCAACAAAAGCGGTGTTTAATCCCGTTTTTTCAACTTCTAAAAACGTATGTTCACCGTCGCCACTGGGTTCAAAGCTCAAGGTTTCAAATACTTTAAAGTCACTAAGTTCTGCTTTTATCGAAGCATTAAATAAGGGGCCCGCATGCATATAATGCCAATTTTCAACATTTAAGTTTAGCATTGGCTTACCAGCACAACTGCATGGGTTTCAATGCCTTCTTTGCGGCCCACAAAACCTAGCTTTTCTGTGGTCGTTGCTTTGACACTAATTTGGTCGATGTTGAGGCGCAGCTTTGATGCTATATTTTCGCGCATTTTAACAATATGTGGTGCTAGCTTGGGCGCCTGAGCCGCTATAGTGATATCTGCGTTGTTTAAACGATAGCCTTTCTCAATGATGAGTGCGTACACATGCTTAAGTAAATGCATCGAATCAGCACCTGCATAGGCGTCGTCTGTGTCAGGAAAATGTTTGCCTATATCACCTAGCGCGAGTGCACCAAGTAGGGCATCGCAAAGGGCATGTATTGCCACGTCACCATCAGAGTGAGCTATTAAGCCTTGCGTATAATCAATTTTTTCACCGCAAAGCGTAATTGGGCCATCGCCGCCAAATTTGTGTACATCATAGCCGTGTCCAATTCGCATCATTGTGTTGTATTGCCTTTGTTTGCTTGTGATAAATAAAACGCAGCGAGTTGCAAGTCGCTGGGCCGCGTAATTTTAATATTACTCGAGCGGCCTTCAATTAGGTTGACCTTAAATCCGCTCATTTCCATTGCTGATGCTTCGTCTGTAATTTTCGATTGCATGGCAGCATTCGAATTATGGTTAGCTTCAATGGCGCTTATGAGTTGACTTGCAATAAACATCTGCGGGGTTTGCGCTTGCCACAGCGAACTGCGGTCTATGGTGGCAGTAATTGTATCAGCAATACCCTGTTGTTTTATGGTGTCAGCCACGGGTACCGCTAAAATGCCGCCGGCGTATTCGCTTGTTGTGCAAGATTTTATTAGTTTTGCCAAATCTTCTTGATGCAAACAAGGTCTAGCGGCATCGTGAACCAAGACCCAATTTTGCTGCTGTTGCGCTGATAAAGCTTTCAGACCTTGTAATACAGAATCTACGCGTTCATTGCCACCTACTACCGCTTTAATTGCTGGATTGTTAGCGATGCTAAGCGTTTCAAACAAGATATCATCTGGATGTAAAACAATAATGATGTCTGAAACTAAAGGGCAAGTTATAAAACTATTTACCGTATGCTCGAGAACAGTTTTGTCATTAATCTTTAAATATTGTTTGGCGCACGATGCTTGCATTCTAGAGCCAATGCCAGCTGCAGGAATGATAACGGGATAAGTTGTGGATGATGGCAAAAGCTTAACTCTGGTGTGTTTAAGAGAAGTCGATTAGCGATTATCAATCAAGCGCTAGATGACACTGTTATTTAGGCAATGCTATTTCGGCAATATTCGGTAAAAAGTCTCGCCCTCTTTTATCAAACCAAGTTCGTTTCGAGCACGTTCTTCCATTGACTCAATGCCTAATTGTAAGTCGTCTATATCGGCTCTAAGCAACTGATTGCGCTGGCGAAGGTCTGTGTTTTGTTCTTCTAGGGTCTGAATTTGTATTTGTTTGGCTTGAAAATCGGGTACGCTATTTTTGCCAAACCATAGTCGGTATTGAAGCCCAGCGAAGAGCACAATTAGGATAAGAGCGATCCATTTATTTTTCATTTGTATTTATACACCCCGAAAAAGAATCTAACTATTTTTGTTGCATTTAAATAAATGCGAAAAGGCACAAAATTGAGACATCTACTTCGTCTTCATTGCGCCATTGTTATATTAGCATAAACATATAAACGCACGCTACATACCACTATTAGGCATTGTAATTTTTACACTGATTTGTAATTAGTAGGTGCGCTCGCTTTTGTCTTTCACTTTTTCTACTGGTTACCTGTAAAGCTCTAATAAATCCAAAGCGATCAACGCTCCAATAAATCTAACGCGAGGTAAAGCTTAAATCTATATGCAAAACAGATGCTTATCATCATAAAAATTAAGCTGCAAACGAAGCTTGATTACGCATTAGATTTTAAGTCCAGCTTAGTTGACAGACTTCCCTTTTGACATAGGCATATTTTTTGCGACTGTGCTGGCAAAATAGCGCGTTAAGGATTATTGTAGCCGAAATTTAGGGCATGAGCCGATAGCGCGATTCACAGCCCATCACTTATGTAAACGGAGACCTCATTTATGTTGATAAGAGACGAGATTGCAACCGATTCACCTATTAGACAAAAAATACGTGATTTTTATCGGATCAACGAGTCGCAGGCTATCGAACATATACTACCCGAAGCTGAAGTCAGTATGCGTGCCAGAAGCAGAGCATGGGAGCGAGCGCGCACCATGGTCTTGCGTATCAGGCGCGAGCAGGAAGGCCATGGCGGAGTTGACGCGCTGCTCAACGAGTACTCTTTATCTACCGAAGAGGGCGTGGTGTTGATGTGTTTAGCTGAGGCCTTATTGCGGGTACCTGATAAAAAAACACAAGACGCTTTAATTCGCGATAAGTTATCACAAGGCAAGTGGTCGTCGCACTTAGGCAATAGCGATTCTATTTTCGTGAATGCTTCAGCATGGGGCTTAATGTTCACTGGGAACATGGTCAACTATGCTAACGAACGAAAAAAAGCGCAGTTTGGTCTCCTCAAAAAGACATTAGGTAGAATGGGGGAGCCCGTTATTCGCCGCGCAATGAACATAGCGATGAAGGTTATGGGTAAGCAGTTTGTCATGGGGGAAACCATTGAAGACGCCGTTGAACGCGCTGAAGAAAAGGAAAAAGTCGGCTACGTTTATTCCTACGATATGTTAGGAGAGGGCGCTCGTACAAGAGAAGACGCTCAACACTATTACAAGGCTTATCAAGATGCGATTGATGTTATCGGTAAAGCGGCTGCAAACAAGGGACCCCGCAAAAGCCCAGGGATTTCAGTTAAGCTCTCAGCTATTCATCCTCGCTATGATTACCTTAATTATGAAGAAGCAGTATCAGAAATTACCGCAAGCCTCAAAGCCTTGTGCATGCGAGCAAAACAATACGATATTGGACTTACTGTAGATGCAGAAGAGTCTGAGCGCTTAGACATTTCTTTAGACATTATTGAACGTGTGTTCACTGACCCTGATTTAGGCGACTGGAATGGATTTGGTTTAGCTGTACAGTCTTATCAAAAGCGAGCCATTTTTGTGATTGAATGGCTGCGCGAACTTACGCTTAAAGCAAACAAAAAACTGATGGTGCGCTTAGTAAAAGGCGCATACTGGGATACTGAAATCAAACACAGCCAACAAGGTGGGTTTGAGGACTTTCCCGTATTTACCAGAAAAGCATCTACAGATGTTTCGTATCATGCATGTGCCAACCGCATGTTGGCATACAGGGACACTATTTATCCGCAGTTTGCGACTCATAATGCTTACACGGCCTCAGTTATTTTAGAGTTAGCAGGTGACGATAAAGAAGGCTTTGAGTTTCAGTGTTTACATGGCATGGGCGATACGCTTTACGATCAAATTGTAAAAGAAGATAAAATTCAATGCCGAGTGTATGCACCAGTAGGTCAGCATGAAGACTTATTAGCGTATCTGGTTCGCCGCTTATTGGAGAACGGTGCAAATTCATCGTTTGTAAACGCCATCGTTGATGTCGAAAAAGAAGTCGAAGAACTACTGACCGACCCAGTTGAGCATACTCAGCGCTTGGCAAAACGCCAAAATACGCAAATCAAAATGCCGGTAGACTTATATGGTGAAAGTCGAGACAACTCTAAAGGCATGGATATTTATGATATCAACCGCACTCGCGATTTAGCCTTTAAGGTGAAGCGTTGGTTTGATTTAAACACGCGCAAACTCCAAGATGACGAGCGCGTTTCAAGTAAAAACGCGTTCAAAGTATACAATCCAGCCAACATAAATGAGCTGGTGGGTTACCACATTTTTGATACCCAAGAACAAATGCGTAACAAGCTTGATTTAGCAGATAAAGCGTTTGCTTCTTGGTCGCAAACCAGTGTTGATGAGCGCGCCGACATCTTAATGCGCACCGCAGATATTCTCGAGCGGCACATGGAAGAACTTATCGGTATTTGTATAAAAGAGGCGGGTAAAGTCACCCAAGACAGTATCGATGAAGTCCGCGAAGCCGTCGACTTTTGCCGTTATTATGCGGTGGAAGCTAAAGCGCTTAATAAAGACAATCGACTAGAGCCTCGCGGCGTCATCTTATGCATTAGTCCATGGAACTTCCCGCTTGCTATCTTCTTAGGTCAAGTTGCAGCTGCCTTAGTCACAGGTAACACGGTGGTTGCTAAACCGGCTGAACAAACCAGCCTGATAGCTGTGCGTGCGGCAGAATTAATGTATTCAGTAGGCTTACCTAAAGATGCGCTTCAACTCGTTCTCGCGAAGGGGCCCGATGTGGGCGAGGTTATGCTTCCCGATGAACGCATTCAAGGGGTCATGTTTACAGGCTCTACGCAAACCGGCACGCTCATTTCGCAAGTCCTTGCTGAACGCGCCAGTACTCAAGTGCCGCTCATCGCTGAAACTGGCGGACAAAACTGCATGATTGTGGATTCAACAGCGTTGCCGGAGCAAGTGGTCGATGATGTGGTGCAATCAGGTTTTCAAAGTGCGGGACAGCGCTGTTCGGCTTTACGTGTTTTATACATCCAAGACGAAGTAGCCGACGATATCATTGGTATGGTGATTGGCGCGATGAAAGAACTTCGTATTGGCGACCCACAATGGCTCTCGACAGATATTGGCCCTGTGATTGATAAAAAAGCGCTCGATACCTTAAATAGCCACGTAGAGTTTATGCAGAAAAATGGAAAGTTACTGTATAAGTGCGAGATGGACGAGGGTTTAGAGGGTACCTTCTTTGCCCCTCGATTATTTGAAATAAATGACATAAGCGTACTCGAAAAAGAAGTCTTTGGCCCTTGTGTGCACGTTGTTCGATTTAAAGGCAAAGACCTCGATAAAATCATGGAGCAAATCAACAATACGGGTTACGGCCTCACAATGGGAATCCATACTCGGATTGAAGAGCGAGCCTATGAACTAGCCAAGCTATCGCGCGCAGGCAACGTGTATATTAATCGCAATATGATTGGTGCAATTGTTGGCGTACAACCCTTTGGTGGCCGAGGGCTCTCTGGAACAGGACCAAAAGCGGGCGGTCCCAACTACTTACCGCGTTTGATGATGGAGAAAGTTACACCCGACTTAGTGGATACTAGCGACGACTTTGGCGACGACGAGGCTTTGGCAAGTGATGCTAGTGCGTACAAAGAAGTTGAAATGATGATGCGCCACGCTACAAAAGTGGTGCAAGAGTGGCGATTAACAAGTTTAACATCTCGACTTTCTGCGGTACGTCAGTTGCTGGCAAAAATTGCGACGGTAGATATTGTTGAAGAGCTCGCAGACGATTTAAATTCAACACTTTCGAGTGCTCGTTCGCAGTTAATTACGATTGAAAAAGGCTTGAAAAAGCCAATGCAATTGCCTGGGCCTACTGGCGAGTCTAATACGCTTCATTTGGAGCCTCGTGGCATATTGGTCACCTTTGCAGATAAAGAAGTAACCTTTGAATACTGGACGCTTTCAATTGTAACGGCGCTTGCTACGGGTAACACGGTGGTAGCTGTGGTTTCGGACCTATTCTTTGAAGAAGCGAAGGCGTTTAAAGATAAATTTGAGAGCACAGGCGCGCTAAAAGGCGTCTTCCAAGTCGCTCGTTTGAAGCACCTTGAGGCCTTGCTGGATCATCCTGATATAGCGGGAATGGTGGTTGATAGCAATACAAGTCGAACCGCTAACTTAGTGCAGCAAATGGCAGCGCGAGAAGGCGCTATACTTCCGGTTATCACCGCTGAATATAATGACAACATGTTTCAACGTTTAGTCACTGAAAAAACAGTGAGTGTCGATACAACAGCATCAGGTGGGAACACGTCATTGATGACTCTAGAGGAAGAAGACGAGTAAGATTATCGCTTTTGAAATAACAGCGAGCGCTTACATCAAGCGGTCGCTGTTATTGCGTTTACGTCCAAATAAACCTAATAGGTAACCAAACAAGATACTTACTCCTGCCAATATCGCACCTCGGGTAAACCACTGCATATTATTAGCGCGCTCTCTTTTCGCTATTTGTTCATTTAAGCGGCCAATTTCTTCAAGTTGCTGGCTAATTTTTCGATTGAGTTCAGCTTTTTGAGAATCAAACTTCTCTAGGTTTTTCATGACGGCATTGACTTCGGCCTGCATTTGCTGCATTTGTGAGTCTTTGTTTGCAACTTCTGCTTGCATGTCTTCGAGTTGATAGCGAATGGTAGGGATGCGGCTTACAAAACGAATTTCGACCCAGCCTGTGCGCTGTCGGTCATCGATGATTTCAGCATAACCCGCTTCTCTGTCTACGTTTAACAATGAAACTCGAGTGCCGGCTGTAATTGACCCTAAAAGTCGATAGTCAGGCCCAGGACCTGCTCGCAAATAGATGAACAACTCGTCTGAAATATACCGAGTGTCTTCTTCTGTTAATGAAGCGGTTGGATTAGTGCTTTGCTCTTCTTGTGCTTCACTTATAAATGGTAGTGCGATAATAAATAAACACAGCAGTAGGGCAAAGATATACTTTGATAATTGATAAACCCTGAGGGTAGCGCGGCTTTGCATAATTAGCGTTTGATTCCTAAAATATCGGTAGCAGCCTGTAAAGGGTAGGCTGATGTTAAATAAATAACAAGTTATTCAATGCCTTATTCTTTTTACTTGTTAAACTGTGTATCCTTTGTATCGTCCAGTTATTCAAAAATAGTAGTGTATTTATGGAAATAGAACTCAAACTTGCTTGTAATTCAGATGCCTTAGTAGTTTTTGAAGAAAAGGTATTGTCTGAGTTTGTTAAGCAGGGTATTGCCGTTGAGCACAATCGCGCTGAGTTGTTTAATGAATATTATGATACACCCGATCGTTTTTTTAAAAAGAGGCAAATGGGATGTAGAGTGCGCAGCCGCAACGGTAAATTTGAGCAAACCATAAAAACTAAAGGGCAAGTTGAAGGCGGTTTGCATCAGCGGCCTGAATACAATGTTGATATCCCTTCTTCTAAACCTGATTTACGCTTGTTTCCTAGTGATATTTGGGGTGACGGTATTAAAGTTAAATTGCTCAACAGCCAAATAGAACCTTTGTTTGCCACTAACTTTGAGCGCAATACGTTTTTGTTGACCACCAACGAATATAAGCTTGAAGTTGTTTTTGATATGGGCAAAGTAACGCGCGAGCAAGAGAGTATTCCAATTTGTGAGATAGAACTTGAATTAGTGTCTGGTGAACCTAAACACTTGTTTGATATTGCCGAGCAAATTGTGCAATTTGTGCCTGCGCGTTTGTCTGATGAAACCAAAGCCCAGCGCGGGTATCAGCTTTTACAGGGCAATATTCTTGATATTAAATCGTTGCCACCGTTTTTGCCGCTTGATAATGAAGACAGCACTGAAGATGCGTTTTGCAAAGCTTTGCAACTTGCGCTTTTTCATTGGCAACGTAATCAATATGTTTATGCGCAAAGCGGCAGTTTAAAAGCGTTAACTGAAATTCGCATTAGCTTGAGTTTATTGTTACAAAGCGTCGCCTTATATTTGCCAGTGTTGCAGTGTAAAGAATTGCTGAGTTTACATAAGCAGCTATTGATTCTTACCCGCCAATGGGCTTGGCAAGAACAATTACATAGCATTCATCAGCTGCGCTCACGAAAAGGGCCGTTTAGCCGTCGTATCCCTAAAAATCAAAGTATTATGAATTATTTAATGGGGCGTCGTGAGGGTTTATTGAATGCTTATAAACCTGCAAAATTAAATATGTCTGAAGGCAGTGTCAAAGTGCAGCTTGCAGCTTCTCGTTTATTGCTTGAAAAGCCATGGCGTGAAGATAACTCAGGTGCAGAAATAAGCGTTAAAAAACATGCGCAGGGTTGGCTGTCGCAGTCGTGGCAAACGCTTATGCAGTCTTTACCTAACCAACAAAGCATGGACGAGAAGCAGTATTTAGCACTTGAAGTATTGCTCATGCAATCGTTGACCAATGGCTTTTTGCTTTCTGAGTTATTTGCAGATAGTCGCGGTCAATTTAGAGCGCCTTGGCTCGACCTTGCTACCGGCATCAAGGAGCTGAAAGCTCTATTAATACTGCATGATGCTTTCGACGATTTAGACATTGAAGATAAACAAGACTTTGCTAATTGGATTCAGGATAAAACCCATAGCGTGATTAAAGTGATGGAGCAGACTCGCGAAGTGGCGATGGATTCTGATATTTATTGGTAGTGTTTTAAGCTTTGAGGTTGTTTGTCGTAGAAAAATTTGTTGGTGGGTTTTATTGCGCAACATTTTTGTACTCATCTCGTCATCCTCACGCAGGTAATGATCTTCCACAGTACTAGTAAATTTAGCGACTGCGACACCTTTAAAATATTAAAAATATGTACGACCATGTTTTGATGTTACTGTATCATCAATGCATCTTTATTAATCAAAGAACAATATGAAATTATTAATACGTAACTTGTCGCGAGACACCACCACAGAAACGCTCAATGCTTTATTTGCTGACATGGGCGCTGTGCAATCTTGTAATATAGTGATGGACAAGGCAACAGGAAAGTCTAAAGGCTTTGCTTTTGTTGAGATGCCTAAAGTAGGTGAGGCGAAGATCGCGATTAATGCTTTGAATGAGTCAAAACTGGATGGCAGTAAAATACGCGTAAAAAAGGCAGACACGCCGCCTGCAGCAACTGCTGAATAGCAATCTTTATACTGGACTAAAGTAGCCACTACAATGACTGACACGCCAAACAATAAACCCAACAAAGACCCTTTGCATGGGATTACGCTTAAGAAAATAGTCGAAACCTTGGTTGAGCACTATGGGTTTGAGGAGTTGGGCAGACGAATTAATATTCGCTGTTTTACTCACGATCCTAGCGTTAAGTCTAGCCTCACTTTTTTGCGTAAAACGCCTTGGGCGCGTGAAAAAGTTGAGCAACTTTATATCCGCACTAAATTTAGCAAATAGATAATTCAGACTTACTTTACTATTGTACTTTGCCACTTGCTTAGCTTATTAAGCAGTGACATTCGTCTCAGGTTTTGGTTTGTTTAATAGCGCTATAATCAACACAAACATGCATAGCACAATATTGAACAATGGCACCTGTAAATTGGGTGGCATCGTGTAGATTACTGATACTGCAGGTACCCACACTATCCAAGTGCTTATTAGCAAAATCGGGATTTCTTCGGTGAATAGTTTTCGGTTAATGCACTTTAACCAAGGCTTTAGCCTAAACTGATTGTCTCTGTATAAAAAGCATAGCGTCGTAACAGGGGCCGCAAAAATAATGTTATAAACAAATTGGTCTAGTACGACTTTTTTAACAATAGTGCCGACATCATTGTTATTGCCGAATAAAAAGCCTTGAAACTGATAAAAAATATCGACGATAAGGCCCATTGATCCCCACAACGCGCAATAAAACAAAAGCTGGGAGATGGGTTTAAAGTGTATTTGTTTGGTAAAAAGCATTATCAGATAGGGCAACAAGCCACCAAAAATAGCTGTTGATATAATTGAGTAGTAAATGCCATAGGTAGTTTTTAAGTGTGCTAGGCTTGTAAAAAATGGCTCGGTTGCAGGTAAGTAAAAAAAGCTTAAGGCAATCGCAATAGCAATGGTTTGTAAACATATTGCAGGCTTTATATTGGCTTTAAACGCATTTTTTATTTTAAGTTTTATGGTGTTTTGCAAACAGCATTCCAAGGTTAAATTGAGGCTTAAACACTGCTGCTATCTTACGTTTATAGTAAATAGTGTGGCAACTTAAATTTGTGATTATTATTTGTGTTTTTGCATGTGTTCTTGAACGAAAAGCACTCTGAGTAAGTGGAGTTGTTCATAGCTGACAGCCCCGTTTAGTGCTTCAAATAGCGGTTTTAAACGTTCGTGTCCATGCTTTTCTATAG
>CAZXTD010000100.1:0-8338 GCA_964643575.1 uncultured Glaciecola sp.
CTTTAGTATGGACCTAAACGGTAACGGTATTACCGTGTCAAACGAGGTTTGGGCCAAAATGAAGAAGAACATTCCTCATGAAAATGGCAAACCTGTGCATCCTATCAAAGCCGATGCTTTAGCCCCTGTTATTACTGAATTCCAGCAAGCGGGTAGGCCTTTTAACATGGGCATGGTGTTCCCGGTATCTACTCACAACTATGAATTACGTTACTGGTTGGCTGCTGGTGGTATTCATCCAGGTTACTACGCGCCACATAAAGGCGACACAAGCGGGCAAATAGACGCACAAGCCATACTTTCAGTCACCCCGCCACCACAAATGCCAGCAACAATGGAAGCAGGCACTATATTTGGATATTGCGTAGGGGAACCTTGGAACCAACAAGCGGTATTTAAAGGCATTGGTGTGCCAGTTATAACTGACTACCAAATTTGGAAAAACAATCCAGAGAAGGTTTTTGGTGTATCAAGTGAGTGGCAAGACAAATATCCCAATACGCACATTAGGGTAGTAAAAGCCATGATCCGCGCGGCAATGTGGTTAGACGCTAATGATAATGCAAACCGTCCAGAAGCAGTAAAAATCCTCGCCAAAAGTAACTACGTTGGTGCAGACGAAGAAGTTATTGCTAATAGTATGACGGGTACGTTTGAGTTTGAGAAAGGCGACAAGCGCGAAATTCCAGACTTCAATACTTTCTTTAGGCATCACGCGACTTATCCTTATTACAGCGATGCAATTTGGTATTTAACGCAAATGCGCAGATGGGGTCAAATCAGCGAAGCAAAAGATGACAGCTGGTATAAAGATATCGCTAAAAAAGTGTATCGCCCTGACATTTATGCGCTTGCTGCTAAGTCATTAATTGCCGAGGGTAAAGCTAAAGCCTCTGACTTCCCAGACTTTGATACTGAGACAGGCTTTAAACCGCCGCAAAGCGAATTTATCGATGAAATAACTTACGACGGCACTCAGCCAAATGCGTATTTGAAGAGTTTCTCTATTGGTTTAAAAGCAGACGATAAAATTTAAACCAGCGAGCCTTACTGCGTGTTGTCAGCACTTTGAAACTGCGGCGATACGCAACTAGTCACGCAAAAAAACACGCAAACATAAACTAGGAGAGCATGATGGCCTCACAAACAATCGTAAAACTGATGGCAGATAAAATGGCACCCACACCAAGTTCACAAGCGTTTTATCGAGTGCTTAACCGCATGCTCCTGCCGGTGATTGGTATTGTGGTTTTTATTGGCTTATGGACAGGCTTAGCCAATAGTATTGATACTTCTTTGGGAAAATTCCCTGGGCCTGCTGCGGTATTAGAGCAATCGTTTAGCCTATATGATGAACACGTGGCGCAACAAGAAACGGCACAGGCCTTTTACGAGCGACAAGAAAAACGCAATGCAGAACGCTTAGCTAAAGACCCCAATTATCCAGCAAAGATTAGGGCTTTTACTGGTGCACCCACATTCTTTGACCAAATTTGGACCAGTTTATATACCGTAAGTGTTGGCTTTATATTGGCTTCAATTATTGCGGTACCTCTTGGCATTGTGTGCGGATTGAGCAAATCGGCTTATGCGGCCATTAACCCTCTGATCCAGCTATTTAAACCGGTATCTCCCTTAGCTTGGTTACCGCTAGTAACAATGGTGGTGAGTGCAGTGTATGTGAGCCAAGATCCAATGTTTGCTAAGTCGTTTGTGACCTCGGCAGTGACAGTTGCCTTATGTTGTTTATGGCCAACACTAATCAATACCGCTGTTGGCGTGTCGAGCATCGACAAAGACTTAATTAATGTGAGTAGAGTATTGCGTTTAAACACCCTTACTCATATTCAAAAGATAGTTTTACCGTCTTCGATACCCATGATATTTACCGGATTACGTTTGAGCTTAGGCATAGGCTGGATGGTATTGATTGCCGCCGAAATGCTCGCACAAAACCCGGGTTTAGGTAAGTTTGTGTGGGATGAATTCCAAAATGGTTCGTCCAATTCGCTTGCTCGCATCATGGTAGCAGTGCTAACCATTGGGCTTATTGGATTTTTGCTTGACCGACTTATGTTGCTCATACAAAAGAAGGTGAGTTGGGATAAAACTCAGGTTCTGCGTTAAAAGCAGCGTCAATCAGATATAAGCAATCGTAAATCACTATTGATTACAAAGCGTTAAATAGGAAAAACAATGACTTCACCTCATCTAGATCTATCTCAAGTAGGCATGGAATTTGACACCAAAGGTAGTGCGCCCTTCGTAGCCCTTGAAAATGTGAACCTGCGCATAAAAAAAGGCGAGTTTGTATCGTTAATTGGCCATTCTGGCTGCGGTAAATCCACGGTCTTAAACATAGTCGCTGGGCTTTATGAGGCCACTTATGGTGGTGTCATTTTAGACAATCAAGAAGTCAACTCACCCGGTCCCGAGCGCGCTGTAGTGTTCCAAAATCACTCGTTGCTGCCATGGTTAAGCGTCTATAAAAACGTTGAACTTGCGGTCAAGCAGAGCCCGACTAAACGCTCTAAAAAAGAAATCAAAGAATGGGTTGAGCACAATCTAGACTTAGTCCATATGACCCATGCAGTCGACAAGTTACCTTCAGAAATATCAGGCGGCATGAAACAACGCGTAGGCATTGCTAGAGCCCTGTCGATGGAGCCAAAGGTGTTATTGATGGACGAACCCTTTGGTGCGCTAGATGCATTAACACGTGCTCACCTGCAAGACTCCGTGATGGAAATACATGCAGCGCTGGGGAATACTGTCATTATGATTACGCATGACGTAGACGAAGCCGTGCTGCTAAGTGACCGAATTGTAATGATGACCAATGGGCCAGCAGCCACAATTGGCGAAATCCTCTCAATAGAACTGCCGCGTCCTCGCGATCGCATTAAACTGGCCGATAACCCTATGTATAACAAGTATCGGCATCAAGTGTTGCAGTTTTTGTATGAGAAACAACGCAAAGTTGAACCGGTGTTTAACGCTAAAGCAAAACAAGATGCTAGCAATAAGCAAAGCATTGATGCCGCTTAAGGTCATCGCTTAAACGATAAACCCGTTTTACTGCGCATATATCGGGCGTAGCAGTTTTAAATTTACGCTCGTTTTTCTAACGAATCACTTAATACTTTTAACTCTCAAGGCATTGGGCGGGGAACGCTCATGCAAAGGAAACCTTATGAAAGCTTTAAACACACTTAATAATAAACAAAACACGCTTTACAAATCAGCACTAGATAAATTGAGTAAGGTAAGTCTACCTACACTTATTGCAGTTGCTGTTTTTTCAAGTTTTTCATACGCGCAAGAAGACGCTTTTTCTGCGCTTACAGAAGGTAAACCCACAGTCGATTTTGATTTACGCTACGAAACAGTATCTCAAGATAACCCGGTTGAAGATGCAAGTGCCTTTACCCTGCGCACTCGCTTAGGTTATGAGTCAGGCTCTTATGAGGGCTTTTCATTTAAAATAGAAATGGAGGATAACCGCATTGTAATGGGTGAGGGCGACTACACTGTAGGTCCTGCCGGATACAACCCAGGTATTTATTCAGTCATAGCCGACCCAGAATTTACGGAGTTAGACCAAGGATATTTACAATATAAAAATGACGCAGTGACCTTAAAGCTAGGCCGCCAAGTGATAGCGCTTGATGGCCATAGGCATGTGGGGCACGTTGGTTGGCGACACGACAGACAAACGTTTGATGCCGCTACTGCAATTTACGCCCCTAATAAGCAGTTTACTGCAAAATATAGTTACATTACTCAGCGCAATCGAATTTTTGGCGAGTTTGCTGATTTAGATGCAAAAGATCATTTGCTTAATCTTTCATACAAAACCGACATGGGTACTATTGTAGCCTATGCTTATTTGCTTGAAGTAGACAACGATACCGACAATGCGCTAGATACCTATGGTGCAAGCTTCAAAGGTGCAAAAGCGTTTGACGATACTAAGTTTATTTATGCGGTTGAGTATGCAACACAAAGTTCTGAAACTGCAAATGCTGAGTTTGATGCTGACTACTTTTTTGCTGAAATTGGCGCCAACTTAGGCGGCGTAACGGCTAAGGTAGGATACGAACTATTAGGCTCTGACGAAGGCAACTTTGGTTTTTCAACACCCCTGGCAACCCTTCATAAATTTAACGGTTGGTCGGATCAATTTTTGGGCACGCCTCAACAAGGTCTACAAGACACCATATTTACCCTCACAGGCGGCTTAGCAGGAGGTAAATGGTTAGTGGCTTATCATGACTTTTCCGCTGATGAAGCTAGTGAAACTGTTGATGACTTGGGAAGCGAGATAAACTTGCAATACACAACCAAGATTTTTAAACACTATACCTTAGGACTTAAATACGCTGATTATTCTGGTGAGAGTGGCAGAGTTGATGCCGAAAAGGTATGGGTTTGGTTAGGCACTAAGTTTTAAGAAAATGCCTCATTAAAAGGTAATAATCTTCTCGCAGCTTACCCTTGACGTAAGCTGCGCATAAAGGAAGATTCAGCCGGCACTCTAATTTGTGGTAAAGATTCACTGACTAATGCTGACATCATAAATTGAGGCAAGTTACCGGTTAGTTTAATTACTTTATCGTTTTGCTTAAATACGTACTGAGTGCTGTATACCGGATCGCTTTCGGTATTTAACAGTACTTCCAAGCGAAAGCCCTGAATAGCTTTGCCGGCAACAACGACTTCGGCGGCTTGCACATCAGAAATAGAATAGTCTTGGATGTTAGCTTGAGCAATGAGTTGCTTAATCTGCGACACTTCATCTTTCATTTCAAGGGCGAGATAATCCCTATTCGCATTACTAACATCTGAAAATTTGCTCTGCGCAGTGTTGCTTGCTAGGTCAGTGACATCTGTAGCCACTTGCTTAAACGGTGAAAAAGGATAAACAGAAATATCGACAACTGCATCAGTAAAATCAGGGTGAACGTATCGGGTAATGCTGCCCATTAGCGGGTCTCGGTAAACTGCAGATGCTTGCAACACAAAATCACCAATAGCGTCAGGTACTGCAAGCTCTTTATTGTAGTTACTTGCGTTTAAGGTTTCATATATGCGGTCGGCTTCAAGTACTTTGTTTTCTTCAAGGTGCTCAACCCATTTTTGTAACATCACGCTGGTGCTCGCTTCAAGCTCATTAATATCAATTTTGGCATTGAGTTCGATATCGTCTATGGGGACTTGACGCCAGCTAGTGGTAATTTCGAGGACAAGTTCGGCGGTTTTGACATTGCTTGTATTATCGATATGTACATCGACTAATGCATTGCCAATTAATACTTCATATTCTGATGTACTCAAGGCTTCGGCGAGTTCGACAGCGCTTTTAAGTTGCTTACCAATAGCGGTTAGTTGCTCACCATCCAAGGGGTTTAGCTGACAAGTTGTTTGTGCGCAGCGCGATTCGATTTGGTCGCTAACATAGGCTGCATAAATAGGAAGCTCAGCAAAGCTGTTGCTAGAAAAAAGTAAAGATACCAAACCCAAAGACGCCATTTTGGCAGCTTTAGCAGGCTTATTAAAACCTGATTTTAAAGAAGTAATATAATTCACGGCTATTACATTCAGTGTATTTATAGTTATTATTTTGCTAGCTTTTGACCTTTCAACACCAGTGTTAGTGCGCAGTAGAAGCGCGTCAAAGACTGCCCAGCAAAGCGTCAAAAAAATGACACCTCTTGATTTGATACTAGCAAAGCCGGCATCATCGAGCAATTCAAATAGTATAAAAAAACACCAAAGACTGGTGTTTTTAGGCTAGTTTATTGATTTATAAACACTTAAAAAATAACTGTCATTGTTGTGAAGCTAAGCGCCACCTAACTTCTTTTCACTACCCTCTACCGTACTATAAACCTCACCATCGCCTACTTTCGTTATCAGCTTGTCGCCTTTTTTAGCTTGGTCTGTAGAGCGCAGTACTTGATTCTCTTTAAAGGTAATACTGTATCCTCTTGCTAAGGTAGCTAAGGGGCTAACGGTTTCCAACAAACCGCTCATTCTTGCAAGCTCGCTCGATTTATTGTGCAAAGTTTGTTGAAACCATCGCTTGATACTTTGCTCTTTATCGATCACCTTTTCTAATGATTGCGCAATGTGCCGAGCAGGAGACAACATCGCAAGGCTCTTTTCGCGTTGTGCTTGTCGCTCAGTGGCTTGTTTTAAGCTTTGCTTTAGTGAGTCTTGCATGCGAGCTTGTTGGCTAGATAACTCTTTTTGCAACTGGGCTATCCGCATTTGAGGATGCTGCGCAAAAAGCCTTTTTTGCAGGTAGCCAATGGCTTCGTTTTGCACTTTTATGCGTTTACTAGGGTGTTGATTGAGCAAGCGTTCGTATAAATAATCGAGAGACTGGCTATGCTGTTGCACTTTTTTAGCAGGGTGCTGAATGTTTAGTCGAGCCTGGCTATTTTCAAGTATGTTAGCCCGTTGCGCTAGGCTATTATTCCACGCTCGCATTAACATGTGCTTTGCACGGTTTAGCGCATTCTCGAGTTCTTGCTTGTCTTCACTGAGTAATTCGGCAGCGGCTGATGGCGTTGCTGCACGCACATCGGCCACAAAATCAGCGATAGTAACATCAACCTCATGACCCACCGCCGACACAACAGGCAGTATCGATTCATATATCGCCATTGCCACAGCTTCTTCATTAAAAGACCATAAGTCTTCTAACGAGCCGCCGCCACGGCCCACAATTAGTATATCGACCTCGTTGCGCCTATTAGCGGTATTTATCTGTTCGACGATAGTTTTTGCCGCCCCATCTCCTTGCACCATACTAGGGTAAATAATCACCTCAATCGCAGGATTACGGCGCTGCAATACATGCAATATATCGTGCACCGCAGCGCCGGTAGGGGAGGTAACAATACCAATTTTAGTAATTTTAGACGGCAGGCTCTTTTTACCCTCTTGGGCAAAATAACCGGCTTGCATGAGTTTGTTTTTAAGCGCTTCAAAGGCTTGTTTAAGCTGACCTAAACCTTCGGGTTCCATGTGCACGGCAATGAGCTGGAAGTCGCCGCGTGCCTCGTACAAACTTATATTGGCGCGCACCACCACTTTGTCGCCGTGTTTTGGTATAAACCCTAAACCCTGGTTTGCCCCTTTAAACATGCAGGTACGCACCTGCGCTTTGTCGTCTTTGAGAGTAAAGTACCAATGCCCCGACGCGGCGCGGGTAAAATTTGAAATCTCGCCGCTCACCCACACTTGACCAATCTCGCTCTCGAGTACCTGTTTAGCAAAGCGATTGAGCTTAGTAACGCTAATTATTTTGACTTCTTGGGGCACTGCAAACATAAGCTCACTTATTAATTTTGTTTTTTTATCAACATTACGCTAATTGTAGTTTACCTAGAAATGAAAAAACACTACAATTGCACCGCAATTAAGGCTCTAGTAATAAGGTTAAGATTGCATGCTACGCATCGACAAAGAAGCGCTCACCTTCGACGACGTACTTTTAGTACCGGGTCACTCTCAAGTTCTGCCACATATGGCGAATCTTCAAACAAAACTCACACGCAATATCACGCTAAATATGCCAATGATGTCTGCTGCTATGGACACGGTTACCGAAGCACCCCTAGCAATCGCAATGGCACAAGAAGGTGGTATTGGTTTTATTCACAAAAATATGACGCCCGAAGCGCAAGCCGAGCATGTATTAAGAGTTAAAAAATACGAAAGCGGTGTGGTTATTGACCCTGTTACCGTAAGTGCAGACGATACCATTGGCGCAACAATCGCCCTTAGCAAAAAAATGGGTTATTCGGGCTTTCCGGTAGTTGATGACCAAAACAACTTAATTGGTTTGGTAACAGGTCGTGATTTACGGTTTGAAAACAGACTCGAAGAACCAGTGAGTAAAGTGATGACTGGCAAAGACAAGCTAGTTACTGTGACTAGTGATGCTAGTCCAGATGTAGTAATGGACCTAATGCACGAACATCGCATTGAAAAAATACTTGTTGTTGACGATGCGTTTAAACTTACCGGGCTCATTACGGTTAAAGATTTCCAAAAAGCGAAAAGCAAACCCAATGCCTGTAAAGATTCGCAGGGTCGCTTGCGCGTGGGTGCGGCGGTTAGTGTAGGCCCAGGCACTGAAGAACGTGTAGAACTTTTAGTTGCCGCTGGTGTTGATGTGTTGCTTATTGATACATCACATGGTCATTCGCAAGGCGTTATTGAACGCGTAAGGCAAGTTCGCGATAATTATCCCGATGTCGATATTATTGCCGGCAACGTAGCCACTGCAGAAGGGGCTCTTGCACTTGCTGATGCAGGCGTAGAC
>CAZXTD010000100.1:8348-10116 GCA_964643575.1 uncultured Glaciecola sp.
AGTAGGAATAGGCCCCGGTTCTATTTGTACCACTCGTATTGTTACCGGCTGCGGCGTGCCGCAAATTACTGCGGTAAGCGATGCGGTTGGCGCTGTTGATAAGCTTGGTATTCCGGTAATCGCTGACGGCGGCATTCGTTTTTCAGGTGATATTGCTAAAGCGATTGCTGCAGGCGCAAGCTCTGTTATGGTGGGCAGTATGCTTGCGGGTACTGAAGAAGCCCCAGGTGAAGTCGAACTTTACCAAGGCCGGTACTATAAATCGTACCGCGGAATGGGCTCTTTAGGCGCCATGAATCAAAGCCATGGCTCATCCGACCGTTACTTCCAAACCAGCAGCAATGCAGAAAAGTTAGTGCCAGAGGGCATAGAAGGGCGAGTCGCTTATAAAGGGCCAATTGCTAATATTATTCATCAGCAACTAGGTGGTTTACGCTCGGCAATGGGGCTAACAGGTTGTGCGACAATCAATGATTTGCGCACTAAGCCCAAGTTTGTAAAAGTGACTTCTGCGGGTATGGGTGAGTCTCATGTGCACGATGTTAGTATCACAAAAGAGGCACCAAACTACCGCTTGGGTTAGGTTCTATCAAATGCAGTCAATAGCACAGTGTCGAGCACCATCGCCACTGTGTTTTTTATTTTAGTCAATTTCGTTTGGCGTTTTATATAAACGTCTCAGTTGTTTTATTTATATTTTTAAGGTTAATCAATGTCGGTCAATATCCACAGCCAAAAAATCCTTATCCTCGATTTTGGATCGCAATACACTCAGCTTATCGCCCGCCGCGTGCGCGAGATTGGTGTTTACTGTGAACTTTGGGCATGGGATGTTAACGAAAAATATATTAGAGACTTTGCACCTGACGGCATTATTCTATCAGGTGGGCCTGAATCGGTCACCGAAGCAAACTCTCCTCGTGCCCCGCAATATGTTTTTAATGCTGGCGTGCCGGTACTCGGCATTTGCTACGGTATGCAAACCATGGCGCATCAATTGGGCGGCAAAGTACAAGGCTCTGATAAGCGCGAGTTTGGCTATGCGCAAGTTGAGTTACTCAAAGCCACTGCGCTGTTTGATAAAATAGAAGACGAAATTAGCGCAAACGGCAATGCCATGCTCGATGTTTGGATGAGCCATGGCGATAAAGTGATTGAGGCTCCACAGGGCTTTGAAACCATTGCACAGACCCCAAGCTGCCCGCATGCTGCCATGGTAAACGAGCAAAAACGTTTTTACGGCGTGCAGTTTCATCCAGAAGTGACGCATACAAAACAAGGTTTGCGCATGCTAGAACACTTTTGCATGCAAATTTGTGGCTGCGAGAAGCTCTGGACTGCAGCTTCAATTATTGAAGACGCCGTTGCTCGCATTAAAGAGCAAGTGGGCGACGACGAAGTCATTCTTGGTTTGTCGGGCGGCGTAGATTCTTCCGTTACCGCAATGCTACTGCACCAAGCCATTGGCAAACAACTCACCTGTGTATTTGTTGACAACGGTTTGCTGCGCTTAAACGAAGGCGAACAAGTGATGGAAATGTTTGGCGACCACTTTGGTCTCAACATTATCAAAGTAGACGCAGAAGACCGCTTTTTAGACGCATTAAAAGGCGAAGATGACCCAGAGAAAAAACGTAAAATTATTGGCAATCAATTTGTGTATGTTTTTGACGAAGAGGCAAACAAGCTGGTTAATGCAAAGTGGTTAGCGCAAGGCACTATTTATCCTGATGTGATTGAATCGGCTGGTTCAAAAACAGGTAAAGCA
>CAZXTD010000100.1:10126-13304 GCA_964643575.1 uncultured Glaciecola sp.
GTGGTTTGCCAGAGCACATGAAAATGGGTTTAGTCGAACCTTTGCGTGAATTGTTTAAAGACGAAGTGCGCAAAATTGGGCTCGAACTCGGCCTGCCTTACGACATGCTTTACCGCCACCCATTCCCTGGGCCGGGTCTAGGCGTAAGAGTATTAGGCGAGATTAAAAAGGAATATTGTGATTTATTGCGCCGTGCCGATCATATCTTTATAGAAGAACTTCACAAACATGAGCTCTACCACAAAGTGAGTCAGGCTTTTACCGTGTTTTTGCCTGTACGCTCTGTTGGAGTAATGGGCGACATGCGTAAATACGATTGGGTAGTATCATTGCGCGCAGTCGAAACCATCGACTTTATGACCGCTCACTGGGCACACTTGCCTTACGACTTTTTGGGCAAAGTATCTAACCGTATTATTAATGAAGTCGACGGTATCTCGCGTGTTGTTTACGACGTGTCGGGCAAACCGCCAGCCACGATTGAGTGGGAGTAGCTTAGCCGCTGTAGGTAGCTGGGGACTAATTTTTAGTCAAAACACTTTTAATTAAACGTTCTTTACTGTATTTTCTATGGTGGTTTGAGTGTTATCTTGACGGCGAAGTATTGTCGTTCATGATAGCGCTCAGTTGTAAACTATGGATTATTAATAAGGACGTTTATGTCAAATTCCCATTCTAACGATGGCGACGCTATCGATTATACCAACTATTCACTCGATGAGTTGAAACAAGCACTTGATTCTATTGATGAAAATGTCTACTCAGAACGAGCACAAGTTTTAAGAGAGCTGATTACAAAGCGTTCACCTCACACTCCTCAACATAATACTGAGCCCTCAGATTCAAACCCCATTGAAAGAATAGGGATTAACGATCAGATTATCAGTAAAGAGCGCGTTAAGTTCCATGGCAATGGTACCGAGTTTTTTGCGATTTGGATTGTTAACCTGCTTTTATCAATAGTGACATTAGGCATTTATTCTGCATGGGCAACCGTGCGTACAAATCGTTATTTTTACTCTAACACCGAAATAGGTGGTCATCGATTAGCTTATTTAGCAGAGCCTATCCAAATACTAATTGGCCGGTTAATTGCGTTTGCTTTGTTTGCTGTTTTTGTCATTTCTACTTCATTTAGTCCAATTGTTGCAGTTGTCGCCAGTATTTTATTTGCACTTGTTGTGCCTGTGATTATTGTGATGGGCGTTCGCTTTAGGATGCGCATGATGGCTTATCGAAATGTGCGTTTTAACTTTACGTCGCGCATAGGCAGAGCCTATGTGGTTTTTCTTTTATTCCCAATACTCGGTGTGATGTCACTTTATTTAGCGATGCCTTGGGTGCTTAAAAAGATTGATGAGTTTTTATACGAGAATATGACCTACGGTGACAAAGAATTTACACCACAGTTGTCGGCAGCTGAGTACTATATAGCGGTTATTGTGTCTGCTGTTATCGGTTTTTTTGGTGTCTTTTTAATAGGGATCGTTGTTGCAGTTATTATAGGCGGCTTTGGTGCAAGCATGGGAGGCGATTTTGATCCTGACAATTTAGCTGCGAGCGCTGGTTTCTTCATAGGGATGCTTTTTGCTTTTGTTTTGTATGGCTTTATTATCGTAGTGGCCTACTCATTTTTTAATGCATATATCCGCAATCACATTTATAACAATACAAAAATTAATGATGTCGCCATTTTTGCCTCCGATCTTAAAGTCATGGACTTGGTACTATTGAGCATTACCAACTACTTAATGCTTTTATTTACGCTTGGACTTGCTTATCCATGGGTGAAGGTCCGTACCACGAGGTTACTCACTCGTTCTACCGAAATCAGTATTTTGGCGGGTATTGACGATGTTGTTGCTAAAAGTGGTGGAAACGAAAATGCAGTTGCAGATGAAGTGATAGGTGCTTTTGATATAGATGTATCACTTGGTTAATCGCATGGTCACGAAATCAAAGCGGTTTGGCCTTGTTAGCGTTTGTTAGCGGGCCAAGTAACAAATAAGAGAGTATACTGATGATTGTTATTGACGGTAAATGTTACGCTGCAGGCGGTGCTAGTTTTGAATCAGTCAAAGTTAAATTGTATGAGAGTGGAATACTTTGCTTCACGCTCGATAATGGCGTTTTAGTCAGTGAAAAAAGAGATGCACTTAAGGTTTCCGATAAACTAGGCTCAATACCACGAGAAATCATTTTATCTAACTCAGATTTGTTGGTGATAGAGTCTGACAGCTTGGTGGATGAATGGTTAGCTAATGGCAAAAAGGATGTAAGCAAGCTCGAACGTTCACCTAAAGCGGTTGTTGCCTCTATTGTAGCCGTGCCCCTTGCTCTGTATTTTATTTTTGCAATTGCAGTGCCTGGATTAGCCGTTATATTTGCTCCATTTGTGCCCGATGCAGTGGTTGATATTTCGTCAGAGCATACCCTACAAACAATGGAGGCGACTTTGCTTGACCCAAGCGAAGCCGACCAAGAAAAAACAGAAAGCTTAAATACTGCTTGGCGTGAACTACTGGATAGCATGCCCTTAGAGCACGAGTCATATACAATCTTGTTTCGTAACTCCAAAGCAATGGGTCCTAATGCTTTTGCTTTGCCCAACGGTACCATTGTGTTTACTGACCAGTTACTCGAACTCGTTGACTATGATGAAGATATTCTTACCGCCATTTTTATGCACGAAATTGGTCATGTAGAGCAACACCACTCCGTTCGGCTCATTTCGCAGGTTATTGTGTCGTCTATCGCAATTAATTATTTTATTGGCGATGTAGGCGCGTTTTTCGATATCTTTGCAAGTACAGGTAACACTATAGCCACAAATCAGTTTACGCAAAAACTTGAGTGGGAAGCCGATAACTTTGCCCTAGAGAACTTAGAGAAAATCGGTAAAGACCCGGTTGACTTTGCTCGCGGAATGCAAAAGTTTTCAGAGTTACGAGAGCATAACGCAGGTGAATTAGAGCAGCTGTTTAGCTCGCATCCTTTAACCGACGATCGTATTCACAACGCACTAAAGTTCGCGGGCTTGCCCGTAGAGTACAGAAACCGTTTAATTGAAGAGTCTGTTGAAGCTAAGGCTGAAGATAATGCAGAACAGTCGGACAAATCACAACACTAATCACACACCGTCATGCATCCACCAAGCTGTCAGACTCTATCACCAACA
>CAZXTD010000100.1:13314-15076 GCA_964643575.1 uncultured Glaciecola sp.
CCACCGTCATTCCCGCGAAGGCGGGAACCTCCTTGGAGCATAGCAAAATCAATAATAAAGGGTGTATTGGAAGATTCTCGCCTGCGCGAGAATGACGACTTAAAGTATGATTGTTTGTCCTTCAAATGCACCAAAACAGTCCATGTTACCGCCACTTACTTCAACAATTAACTGAGCGTGAGACACAATCTCATCAACCATATTGTCGGTTCTCTCAGGGTCATGGCTATAAAGCGCCAAACGTTTACTGTTAGCGGCTAAGCCAAGTTTAATTGCCTCTTCGGCAACCGAATGCCCCCAACCAGATTTTGCGGGCATATCTTGAACGACATACTGCGCGTCATGAATCAATAAATCAGCATTTTTTACTAACAGGCTAAAATCAAGAAAATCGGTGTTCTTTTTATACGGTGGGTAGAGTTCGTTGTCGGTGATGTATGCAAGCTTTTTGCCTGCTTCTTCTATGACATAGCAACTGCCGCCGCCAGGGTGATTCATTTTAATTCGGGTCACTGTGGCACCGTCTATTTGCCAGGTATCTTCACTCGGTTGATGTACTTGAATATTTGCTGCAATAGCCTCACGCGGCACAGGAAAAAAACTCCCCTGCATTTGCTCCAGAAAAGCTTCAGGGCGATGCTCGTCTGTTGTGCCTGGGGTAACGATAATTTCTCTTTCAGGCTGATAGATTGGAATGAAAAATGGGAAACCTTGGATATGATCCCAATGATTATGAGACAACAATATGTGCACAGGCGTTGATAGTGCGGCTAGTTTTTTACCTAGTAAGCGAATGCCCGTGCCAGAATCAAGCACAATATCTGCACCCGACTGAAGGCGAACATGCACACAAGCCGTGTTACCGCCGTATTTTACAAAATCTTGTCCGGGTGTTGGGATTGACCCACGTACACCATAAAACGTGACTTCCAAATTAGCTCCTGTTTTCACTTATTCATTGCTGTGTGCGTGCTATGCTCTTGCTGCTTGGGTTACCTAAAACTTAGATTGAGCTGGCACTATTACAGCAATAATCACATATATTGCCTATTATCTTAGCTGTGATTATCATTTAAGCTAGTTACGAGCTTATAAATCGCTTATGTGTGTTTTTACCGTGTCTATAGATAACATCACTTTTTCACCATTTGCTCGGTTTTTCAACTCTACTTCTTGACTATCTAAGTTGCGCTCACCAATAACAATGCTATACGGCACGCCAATCAGTTCCATGTCGTTGAACATTACACCAGGCCGTTCTTTTCTGTCGTCAAACAGTACTTCAATGTTTTCATCACTCAATTCTTTATACAGACGCTCTGCCACTTCTTGCACGCGATGCGATTTATGCATGTTCATTGGAATAATCGCTACCTTAAACGGAGCGATGGCTTCAGGCCAAATAATGCCGTACTTGTCATGGTTTTGTTCTATAGCAGCAGCAACAATGCGCGTAACGCCAATGCCATAACAGCCCATTTGCAATACTTCGTGCTTGCCAGATTCAGTTAATACGCCACAACCCATGGCTTTTGAGTATTTGTCACCTAGTTGGAATATATGGCCAACTTCGATGCCTTTTCGTATTTCTAATTGGCCTTGGCCGTCGGGCGATGGGTCACCGGCGACTACGTTTCGTAAATCAGCAATAGCGGTAAGGTTGCTCGTATCTAGAGCACCAAAGTCTCGCGCCCAGTTAACACCTTTAAAGTGAGTATTTGCCTCGTTTGCACCGCAAACAAAGTCGCTTAATACGGCTGCA
>CAZXTD010000101.1:0-1698 GCA_964643575.1 uncultured Glaciecola sp.
GCGTTGACTCCTTGAAGCGAGCGCGCATTCTACACAACCCTTTTTTAGGGTCAAGCTTTATTTGATAAAAGATGCGAAAACAGGCTTGATTGCTTATTTTTCAATCGAACCTTTTGATTTGTCTGTTTTAGAAGCGCTTTTGTTAGGTTCGGATGCACTATTTTCTGAATCGCTCTCTCTTGATTGCCTATTACTATTATCGGTTAACTCATCCTTAAAATCAGCATCCTCATCGTCAGCCTCTCCTACCACATCTTCAAGAGTTACTCTATCAACTGTTCTGAAAGTATTAACTGGGCCCGCAATCGTGTAAAGAACGAAAACGATAAACAAAACTAAAGATGGAGCAGTCGCCACAACAATAAATACCATCATGATGAGTAAGAGTGCGACAAATGGCACCTTTCCATGCCAATCTACTTCTTTAAAAGAATTATATTTGAAGTTACTCACCATTAGTAATCCAGAGATACCAGTAATAAGCGCAACTACAATTCCGTAATCTGTTCCAGTAATGTCATAGTCTATACATACCCACACCATACCTGCCACAACAGCTGCCGCCGCCGGACTTGCTAAGCCTTGGAAAAAGTTTTTATCTGCTGTTTCAACTTGCGTATTAAATCTCGCCAATCGCAGTGCTGCACCTGCCACATATATAAACGCAGCAAGCCAACCTATTTTACCAAGCTCAAATAAGCCAAAGTTGTACGCTACTATTGCAGGGGCAACGCCAAATGAAACCATGTCGGCCATAGAATCATATTCGGCACCAAATGCGGACTGTGTATTAGTAATGCGAGCTACCCGGCCGTCTAGACCATCAAATACCATTGCTATAAAAATTGCTATAGCGGCATGTTCAAACTGCCCGTTCATAGACATGACAACCGCGTAAAATCCCGAAAATAGCCCAGCGGTAGTTAACAAATTTGGTAGCAAGTATATTCCGCGTGGTTTGGGTTTCGACATTTTCATTCCTCATATTAGTTGGTTGACATAATATCAAAGTTTTCAGAACATCTGTATCAAAACTCAATTTGCGTCCAATGTTCCTGTAAAATAAGTAAAATAGCACCGTCGTAAAAAAAGTATCTTTGCAGCAAACTAAACAACTTTAAAAACGCTGTAATTCAAATAAGCACGAGTGCAAAAAATTAAATGCTGTGGAATATTGTCAGATATTTTTACACTCCAAGATTGATATATTACAATTGAAGAGCCTAGGCATTGAAATATATAGCTTTTTTTATTATGGTCTAATAATTGCTTTGTGAACTGTAGTAAATTTGATACACTTGCGGCAAGTCCAAACACCGTGACAATTATTAGGTAGTAAATATTTATGATTAGGAAGATTTTGTTAAGCACCGCGTTAATAGCGGCTGCATTTGGCGCTGGAGCATCCACTCAAACGTGGAATTTCGACAAAACAATAACAGACAATAGCAATGGAAATGAACTTACGTTTCATCAGCACGGTGTGTCACTATCAGTTTCTGCTTGGGCTTCTACTGGCAATAATAATTGCGGTACGCTAACCATGAACCCCAATTCAAACGACACAGACTCTCGCAATGAGTTTGATGTTGATTCGTGCATCGAATCAGCAAAACTCGTCCAAAATGGTTCTGGTAGTCACTACTCAGGTTTAGGTGTTATCAACAGAGATGAATGGAGTGGTGAAAACAGTGCTCC
>CAZXTD010000101.1:1708-7048 GCA_964643575.1 uncultured Glaciecola sp.
AGATCATGCTTTGGATAACGCGAATGAGCCTCTTGATAATGGTGTTAACAACCACGACGTAGACTCTGAAATGGTATTATTATCTTTTTCTGAAGCGGTAAGTCTCCAATCAATTTCGGCTGGTTGGAGATGGGGTGATTCAGATTCCTCGATACTGCGATTCGACGAAACCTCTGGTTACTCAACGAATTTCTTTAACGGCCACAATAACTGGGCTGATATCATGCACACTGGCTGGGAGCTGATTCAAGATTCTCCAAGTTTTCAAAGTAATAGTCTTGCAGTGAGTACAACTGAATATTCTCGCTACTGGTTAGTAGGAGCATTTAATAGCGTATTTGGTGGGCATCATGATGATGGAGATGACGCTTTCAAATTCAGTGGCATTACGACAATAAAACAACCCGACACGGGCGTTGTTGATGCAAATGCACCGGCAACGTTAGCAATGTTTGCTGGAATGGTCGGTTTACTTTTATACAGACGCAAGTCATAATAATTAAACAAATTTATAAAAGCTGATATGCAAATATCAGCTTTTTTTTTGTCTTTTAACAATGGTAATTCTATTTATGAAGTATATAGTTTCGTTTTTTATGCTATCGCTTTTCTTTTCTTGTGCTGCGATGTCCCAAGAAAATAGTGAATACGAAAACGCTTACAAGTCGTATGAAGATGGCAATATAGATGAAAGCTATATTTTCTTAAAACGTTCATTGTCTGACACACCTAATCATCTACCTTCAAAAATCCTAATGGCAGAAGTGCTTGCTTTGTCGGGTTACTTCGATGATGCAAAAATGGAATTTGAAGAGTCCTTGCAGGCAGGTGCCGATCCTAACCTTGTAATAGAATCATATTCACGAGTGTTGCTGCTACTTAGATCATACAATGACTTATATGACGTTGATGATTCGCAGTTAACACCAAATAATAGAGCTTTCTTGTTTGCTGCTCAGGCTTTAGGACACCTTAGAGAGAATAATTATGATGAGGCCGAACGGCTTTACGAAAGTGCTATTGCCATGGCACCTCAGAACCCTGTTATCGTAACAGCTGTCATAAGGTTTTATTTAGTTACTGATAACCTCATATCAGCCAAAACCTTGTTAGATGAAGCCGTTGTTGCTCACAACGATGTAGCGGAAGTTTATCAACTTTTAGGTAAATATTACGACACTGTAAACAATACCTCTGCACAAATAACGGCACTGAATAAAGGTTTGTCTTTATCATCAAATCATCCAGGCATATTAAGAGATCTTGTAACGGCTTACACATCAATTGGCGAATATCAAAAAGCCAAAACGGCGATAGAAGATACGCTTAATGACAGCCCTGAAGATCCGATGGCGCAATTTCTCTATAGCTGGGTTACAGCAGAATTAGGAGAATCAGATGTATCAAAAACGACTTTAGACTCTCTAGTAAATAGCTTAAGTCTTATTGAAACAGACCGCTTAGAAGAAAGCGACGGTATGTTGTTGATTAGCGCTATGGCAAACTTTGCTGCAAATAATATAGAAATTTCTCGCGGCCAGTTTGAAAAATATATGAAGCAAAACCCGAACAACTTCAATGCTGCGATGTTACTTGTAGATGTTTACTCCCAGGAACAAAGTTTCGTAGCAGCCGCAAACTTGCTATCTAGGTACGAAGAAAAGGTAAAGTCTGAACCGACACTTATTCTAAGACTTTGTCAGCTTTACACATCGGCAAACCAAAATCATAAATGCGACTTGTTACTGCGCCAGACTAAGCAACGCTTTGAGACTGATGAATCATACTTACAGGCGCAGTCTATGCTTTACGCTGCTCGCGGGAAGTTAGACCTTGCCATTGAAAGCCTTGAAAAACTATCAGACAGCAATTTTAGCGCACTTGTCCAAAAGAGTGTTTTAGCAATTAGAGCCAATAATTTGGACCAAGCCGAAGTATACGTAGAAGAACTACTAAAAGAATTGCCTGATAATCCCGACTTTTTGAATTTAAAAGCCTCTATTTATAATCAAAGAGGTGAGTTGGCACAAGCGCAGGCGTTATATCAAGAGGTGTTAGACAAGCGACCTGAACACTTTTCAGCTACTTTTAATCTGGTAGGTATCTATTTAGCACAAGGTCAATTATCAGTAGCGAAAGCATTGGCAACTCAGCTTATCGAAAAGCAACCTCTGAATGCTGATGTACTGCTACTCCATGGCAGAATACATACACAACTAGGCGATTTTGCGACCGCACAAAATAGTTTATCTAGTGCCAATTCACTAAAAAGCAATGACATGCGTATTGGTAACGCATTAATAGAGTTATATGTTGCACAAGAAGAGCCTGAAAACGCTTTATCTGTAGTAAATAGGCTTCTTAAACTTGATTTAGCAAACACTCGACTTTTAAGGCAACGCGCGAGTATTAACTATCAATTAGGGAATGAAAAAGAATCAATAAATGACTTAAAAATATTGTTTGGGCTGGTATCGACAAACAGCGACGCACTGTTTGAACTAGCAAACTTACAAAGTCAATACGGCGATATAGAAGGAGCCATGCGCTCTCTAAAACAAGCAGCAACGATAACCCCAAACGATTTTTTTATTACACGTAATTTGGCCCGAGTTGCAATGGTGCACAACGATAAAACTGTTTTATCAGAAACCTTGGGTTGGCTTAGTGATAACTTTCCTAATCAAGCTGATGTATTGCTATTAAAGGCGCAAGATGCTCAGGCAAATTCTGAACTTCAACTGGCATCGGAGCTATTTTTACAGACTGTCGTTTTACAAAGAGATTTAGCGCCGGCTCTTATTGGCAGCTATCAACTTGCAATTAACGATATCAATACTGCTGAGTTTGAACGCGTATTTGGCAATTTAGCACAAGACCCGTTCTCCAATACCTTCTCGGTTCATCTCTTTGCAGACTACCTACTTTTGAATAAACGTTATGAAGCTGCGAAACAAAATTATATAAGCATTTCAAATGCGGTTAATTATGTTGCTTTACCAATGGTGTTAAACAACCTCGCTAATATTTATGTTATTGAGGGTAAAATTGATGCAGCTTATAACTTTGCGAAGCAGGCACACGAACGCCTTCAAAATAACCCAAATATACTGAATACGCTTGGCTGGATATACGCACAACAAGGTAAGTTTGATAGTGCACTTGATTTATTAAGAAAGGCCTACGCAATGAACGCTCAAGACCCTAACATTCGGTATCATCTAGCTTATACACTGTACAAATTAGGAAGAACTGAAGAGAGTAAGCGAGAACTTAAAATAGTACTTGATGGCTTTAATGATTTCGAAAAAAGAAGTGATGCACTTGGTCTACAGAAAGAACTAAATAACCTAGAGACGGAGACTGGCGAAATTTAGCGCCAGTCTCGGAGTGCCTCCTCTATTTGTTTTACCTAACTAAGTTACTGTGATATCGCCTTGGGGATCGACATCGATTCTTACTGTATCGCTCATCGCTATTTTGTTTTCTAATAAAGATTGAGCTAAAGGATTCTCAATACCTACTTGAATAGCTCGCTTAAGTGGTCGTGCACCAAAAACAGGATCAAACCCAACATCAGCTATCTTATCTAAAGCCGCTCCAGATATCTCAAATTTATACCCCATGTCATGAAGACGTTGGCGCAGAGAGGCAAGCTGTATCTTCGCAATCGACTTAATCTCCTCTTTATCAAGCGAATGAAACACCACAATATCGTCAACACGATTGATAAACTCGGGTCTAAAATGACTGCCCACCACTTGCATGACACTGTCTTTCATTTCTTGATAATTATTTTCATCGCTCTGTGCTTGAATAATATCGGAGCCCAAGTTTGAGGTCATGATAATGACGGTATTTTTAAAGTTGACCGTTCTGCCTTGCCCGTCGGTCAAACGACCATCATCCAAAACCTGCAGGAGGATATTAAATACATCAGGGTGTGCCTTCTCAACTTCATCCAATAAGATTACCGAGTAAGGTTTGCGTCTGACTGCCTCGGTCAGATATCCACCTTCTTCGTAACCTACATAACCAGGCGGCGCACCCACTAAACGCGCGACAGAGTGCTTTTCCATAAATTCAGACATATCGATGCGAACCATAGCGTCTGTAGTATCAAACATAAAACCTGCCAGGGCTTTACATAACTCAGTTTTACCCACCCCAGTAGGCCCTAAAAACAAAAACGAACCCATTGGTTTGTCAGGGTCTGCTAACCCAGCGCGCGAACGTCTTATAGCATTTGACACCGCTTTAACCGCTTCATGCTGGCCAATAACACGCTTACCAATCGCTTCTTCCATATGAATCAGCTTATCTTTTTCACCTTCTAACATTTTGCTAACGGGTATTCCGGTCCAACGCGAGAGCACATCAGCAATTTCTACTTCAGTGACCTTATTTTTTAACAAGGTATTTTCGCTGCTGTCATTTTCTGCGGCTTTTTCTAAACGAGCTTCCAACTCTGGAATTTTGCCGTACTGTAGTTCAGACATGCGGCTTAAATCAGATGCTCTACGCGCTATCTCTAAATCAAGTTTGGCTTGCTCAAGATCTGCCTTTATTCCTTGCGTACCTTGCATCGCATCTTTTTCGGTGTTCCATACTTTTTCTAATTCAGCAAATTTAAACTCGGCCTGCTCTCGCTCTAACTCAATTATCTCTAACCTTTTGTGGCTCGCTGTATCGGTTTCTTTGGCAAGTGCTTGCTCTTCGAGTTTAAGCTGTATAATTCTGCGTTCGAGCTTGTCCATTTCTTCGGGTTTAGAATCAATTTGCATTCTAATGCTCGACGCTGCTTCATCGATTAGGTCGATCGCTTTATCGGGAAGCTGCCTATCGCTAATGTAACGATTAGACAAACTCGCCGCAGCAACAATGGCTGGGTCCGTAATATCCACAGAATGATGAAGCTCGTAACGTTCTTTTAGTCCTCGCAAAATAGCGATTGTGTCTTCAACTGACGGCTGATCAACAAGAACCTTTTGGAAACGTCGCTCAAGCGCGGCATCTTTTTCAATGTATTGACGGTATTCATCTAAGGTGGTTGCACCCACGCAATGTAGTTCACCTCGGGCCAACGCAGGCTTTAACATATTGCCTGCATCCATTGCGCCCTCGCCTTTACCAGCCCCAACCATGGTGTGCAATTCGTCTATAAATAGTATGACGCGCCCTTCTTCTTTAGCTAACTCGTTTAAAACCGCTTTGAGACGCTCTTCAAATTCACCGCGGTATTTTGCACCGGCCAACAAAGATCCCATATCAAGTGATAATACGCGTTTGTCTTTTAAGCCCTCTGGCTCTTCTCCGTTTATAATCAGCTGAGCTAAGCCC
>CAZXTD010000101.1:7058-14978 GCA_964643575.1 uncultured Glaciecola sp.
GTACAGGGTTATTTTTGGTGCGTCGTTGCAATACTTGCACTGTACGGCGAATTTCATCGTCGCGGCCTATAACAGGGTCCAATTTGCCTTGCTCTGCTCGTTCGGTTAAGTCGAGAGTATATTTTTCGAGTGCTTGGCGCACATCTTCTGCATTTTGATCAGTGACTTTTTGACCCTTTCTAACATGGTCAATTGCATCACTCACTTTACTCTTATCTAAACCGAGCTTGGTTAGCATTTGTCCTAAGGTGCCTTTGTCATCTAATGCTGCCAATACGAATATTTCGGAGGTAATAAAATCATCTTTGCGTTGCTGCGCTATTTTGTCGCACATATTTAGCAAGCGAATAGTATCTCTGCCTAATTGAACGTCCGCTTCAGCACCGTGGATTTTGGGAAGTTTGTCGATACTTTCATTTAAGGATGAGCGCAGGCTATTAACGCTTATACCCGTGTGGTCAAGTAAAGGTCTAACACTTGTGCCCTGCTGATTTAGCATCGCTGACATTAAGTGGACCGGTTCGATGTATTGATTGTCTCTGCCTAGCGCTAGTGATTGCGCGTCCGATATAGCAAGTTGAAATTTGCTCGTAAATTTATCAAGTCTCATGAGTAGTCACTCCAATATTTCCATACGTTGTTTATGGTTATTAACTCAATAGTGGGTATTCGCGTATGAATATTCAAGGAGACTGCTAGCAATGTTATTGAAAAATAGCGCTTTTATTTTATCATCATAGCGACTGTCGCCATTCTACCGGTCTGCGAAAAACCAGTATGCCCGGCTCTTCGATGGGAAAAAAAGTCTTTGTTTTGGTAAGTACACTCAGGCGCTATTTGTACATCGTGTATATCATGTTGCCCCAAAATATCTTGAGCAATATTGGGTAAACAAATTTTCCATTTACCTTGCAATGCACAAGGTTTGACATGTTTATGATAGGCGTCAAAATAATGAATCACATCATGGGAGACTTCAAAATGAGATTGACTTATTGAAGGACCAATCCACACCTTCACATCACTCAATTTTGAAAACTTGCCTAATCCAGACTGGATTACGCCATCAAGTAGCCCTCTCCAGCCTGCATGCACAACTGCTAACTCCTTAAGGCTTGGGCCATATATTACAATTGGCATGCAGTCTGCGGTCATTATCGCTAAGGGAACATAATGTTCATTGGTAAAAATACCGTCGCACGGTTCACTATTGATGGTAGCGTAGTCAGACACATAGCTAGTGTGTTGCTGCTCTAACCATTTAATAGGCTGAATAACTTGAGGTTTATTAGCGACCTCGGACAAACGACACTTTTTAGCTAATTTTTCATCTAATAAGGTTCTGTTTTTAGCAACAGAAGCTTGCTTATCACCCACATGAGCCCCAAGATTAAAAGAAAAGTAGTTGTGCTTGCTAACACCACCATAAATACTGGTCGTAAAGCACAATAACTTTTCACTCAAGGCTTCTTCAGGTTCAAACAACATTAGCTAAAGACTTACCATTCATCGGGCATTTTGTTAATAGACAAGTCTTTCTCAAGCGCTGAAAGCAAAAATTCAAAGTCGTCAGGTAAAGGAACCTGCCACGACATCACCTCGTCCAGTTTGGGATGGGTCAAACTTAATTGAATTGCATGCAAAGCTTGTCGGTTAAAACCGCGAAGGCAAGCAATAAACTCTTCACTCGCATTTTTAGGTAAGCGCGGCCTTCCGCCATATTGAATATCACCCACTAGTGGGTGTTTTATATGCGACATGTGCACTCTTATTTGATGAGTGCGTCCTGTTTCGAGTTTTAACCGCAAATGCGTATGCGCTCTAAATTTTTGTTTCACTCGATAATGCGTAACAGCTGGTTTACCCGTTTCGCGCACAGCCATTAAGGTACGTTTAGTTGCATGGCGCCCAATATTTGCATCTACCATACCACCAGCAATCATATTACCGAGCACAACCGCTTCGTATTCACGCCCCATTTCGCGCGCCTGCAGTTGATTAACCAAATGCGTTTGGGCCGATAAATTTTTAGCGACAACCATTAAGCCGGTTGTGTCTTTGTCGAGTCGATGAACAATACCTGCTCGAGGCACTTGCTCAATATCGGGATAATGATTTAATAATGCATTGAGCAGCGTACCAGACGGATTACCTGCACCTGGGTGCACAACGAGGTCGGTAGGTTTGTTAATAACGATAATATCGTCATCTTCAAAAACGATGTCTAATGCGATATCTTGCGCTTCATTAAAGACTTGTGTTGCTTGTTCGGCAGCAATGTCGATTTGTTCACCACCCTTTAATTTAATGCGTGGGGTAGTGACGACAGACTGATTTATCGATACCTTTCCGGCTAAAATCCACTCTTTCAGCTTTGAGCGCGAATATTCTGGGAACAAACGCGCAATACACTGGTCTAGTCTGGTATCATAATGGTCATCGGGAACCATTGCGTTTAGCGATATTACGTTGACTTGTTGACTCATAAACGTGATCATTACAAATTAATAAAAAACTGTGCTTGATTATATCAAGCCTGAGTCACAAAAGCTTAAAAGAAAGTAAATACTTAGTGTTTGCTTTACATAAACCAAGAGTAATTAAAATAAGATGATAAAGCGTACAAATTTGATGTCTGTTGTTGTGGTAGTCCTAGCCACTTTGACACTAGGTGCATGCACAAGCGTAGAAGAAGAACAGCGTGACTTGGTTGCAAACCAAGGGGCGCAAGCCTTATATAAAGACGCTAAGCGTAATATGGACGTAGGGAATTTTTCAGCTGCAGCTCAAATACTCAGTACAATCGATTCTAAATTTCCATTTGGTCCTTTGTCGCATCAAGTTCAGCTCGACCTCATTTATTCCTATTATAAATCGGGAAATGTTGAGCAAACCCTTGCAACAGTCGACCGTTTTGTAAGACTAAATCCAAATCATGCTGATGTTGAGTACGCGCTTTACATGCGTGGCGTGGTTAATATGGAACAAGATAACAACTTGTTCCAAGAACTTTTCAATGTCGACCGTTCAGACCGAGACCCATCTAAATCAAGGGAAGCGTTTGAAGATTTTCGCCGTTTAATCGAAAAGCATCCGGATTCGAAGTACGCAAGCGATGCAAAACAAAGAATGCTGCACATTAAAGATCGCTTGGCTCGTTATGAAATTGCTGTGGCACGTTTTTATATGCGAAGAGAAGCGTGGGTTGCTGCTGCCAATAGAGGCCGATACGTACTCGAGCATTTCCCAGATACGCAACAAGTCAAACCCGCGCTAGAAATCATGGTATCAAGTTACGACCAGCTAGGCTTAGACGAATTACGCACCAACGCTATAAAAACGCTAAGAATCAACTATCCGGAAAGCGAATTTATTCGGTAAAAACGAAATTAAATTAGGAACGATTCCATGCTCACCTTAGCGATGAGCGTGGACTTGGTAGTATAGATTACTTAAAGGGTTAATCAATTTAGCCCAACCAGAAGTGAAGTATAACGGTTGGTCGATTATACTGAAAACCAAACAGCCTTCATCTACATTAGATACTGGCGAATGCACATGTTTATCTGTAAGGGATATGAAGTCACCGTTTTGGTACACGTCTAAACCATCCGAAAATTCACCGTCAATAACTAGCGTCACCTCGGTGCCTCTGTGCGTATGCTCAGGCACACTTCCGCCCTTTTCCATGTAAATGAACTGTGCGAGGTAGCCGCCGCCAATTTCAACTTGAGCTTGCCATATTTTACCTACCAAATGAGTCCATTCACCTAAACGGTCTGCGAATCTCAACAGCGTTGGAGGCAACGGAAACGTTCGACCTTCTAACTCGATAATACCTAGAGAAGAGGTGTCAAGTATGGCTTTTCGAGTCGAGACTAATCCGCCGTCGTCGCATTCTTGTGAGGATTTGTGTCTTGTTTGAAAAGCATCACCCGTAATAGATTCAAACATACTGATGAAGTCACGGTGAATAGGGTCTTCAAGAGAAGAAACTTCTTCGAAAGTGTCTGCACACAAATTATCGACAAATAAACTTACTTTACGTCGACATTCAGCGCATAAATCGCAGTGAGCAGAAACAACAATGGACTCAGTTGCACTGAGCCCACCTTCTGCAAATCTTAATAGTTGTTCATCGCTAGGATGTAGCTTAATCATATTCCTTCAGCATATCCTTTAATCGCTGTAACGCTAAGCGCGTTCTCGATTTTACTGTGCCAAGCGGTATTTGAAGCTCATCTGCAACTTCTTGTTGTGACTTGCCATCAATGTAGATTGCTTCAATCACGCGTCTTTGTTTAACAGGTAGTTCTTCGAAGTAGTGCCCTACTTGCTCTAGCGTAATTTGCTCGTCTAGTGGAGCTACTTTAGTATCGGCAGTTTGTTCGCACAATACTGGCCATAAATCGTCAGAACATACATCTTCTTTTCTGTTTTGTAACTTTCTGAGCATATCGAAGCGAATGTTACGAGCAATTGTAAAAATCCATGTGGAGGGCGAACCTTTTTCTGCATTGAACAGATGAGCTTTTTGCCATACGTTAGACATCGTATCTTGAACCAACTCCATCGCTAAAGCTTCGTTACCCATCTGCTTGAGCGCGTATGAGCGAAGTCTTGGTGCGAAGTAGCTAAATACTTTAGAAAATGACAGTTTACAGCGTTCTTTCGCAACTGTGTCTAAGTAACCAGACATCTCGGCTGCACACTCTTTAGGTTTTGAAGCTTCGTTTCTTTGCTGATCCAATGGGATTCCAATTAACATTAAACTCTACCTTGTCGTTCTTAAAATATAGTATGCAATTGAGTATAGCGAAAGTTTTAACTTTAAATAGTTAAATAAAGTTAATATACAATCAGGTTTTTTCGTACTATCTCTTTTTTGGTGAGTTCTTTACTCGATTAATTGGGATAAATAAGTCAGTACCTTTTTACAGTCTTCTTGCATTAAAAAATGTTGTTTTTGTTCTGCCCCTACCGGCAACAGCTCAATCCATCGATTGATTACCCAAATAGGATCATCAAACCGAGTTTCTTGGTAAAGTGAACTAACCTCAGGGTAGCGATCAAAAATTTCTTTCAAGCGCTTGTTCATCGGGTGAAGGTCTTGCATGTCGATGTCGCAAGTCCATTTATTGTTAGGTTTGCATTCGCCTATTCTAAGATCGTCATGCTCGGTTTCAACGTTTGTGATTGTAACACATTCGATGCCTTCGACAGTCACGCCAAGCAAACCGTCCTCAAGCACGTCAAAATCAATGACTTTGCACATCGTTCCAACCGGAAAAATGTGTGCGTTGCTTGTTTTATCGCCCTTGCTGTTGAGCATGCACACAACAAATCCGGTGTCACTTTCGCAGGCTTGCTTTATCATGCGCACATATCTGGGTTCAAATATCCGTAAAGACATTCGGCCCTCGGGCAAAATATGAGAAGAAAGCGGAAAAAGTGGCAAAATCATTAACGTGGTCTATGCTTAAATGTTTGATATGTGATTGTTACTGTTTCGAGGTTCAAAAGGTTTATATCCGTGATGAATTAAATAAAGTTAATTTACTGATCTTAGCAACCTCTACAGCGTAATTTTGATCATTACACCAGCAACGTAGACGTAGACACTTTATGAATGTGATCGACAAATTCGCATCTTTTTACAACAACCTCGCCAGCATGCAAGTAAGCGATTTAGGTATGATATATAGCCCAAACGTGAGCTTTATAGATCCCATTGCTAAGCACGAAGGTTTAGCTTCCGTAGAAACCTACTTTTCCAAGCTTCTACATAATGCTGCTCACTGTGAGTTTGAAATCCACTCTATTAATGCAGCCACCGAAACAGATTATTTTGTAAATTGGACGATGCGTTACACATCTACGCGCATTAATAGTGGTAAGCCAATTGACGTTGAGGGCGTGACATTTTTGAAAATAGAAGACAATTTGATTGTTTTTCACCGAGATTATTATGACCTTGGTCAAATGGTATACGAGCATATTCCAATATTAGGACGCATTATCAAATTTTTAAAAAAAGGGCTTAGCTAGTGGCTAAAATTTTAATTACTGGCGCAACCTCAGGGCTTGGCGAAGCACTCGCAATTGAAGCAAACCATAATGGCCACAAGGTCATAGCCTGCGGTCGCAATCAAGAAAAACTGAACGAAATAGCAAAATATCCCAATATTGAAGCATTGCAATTTGACGTAAGCGATGAACAAGCTTGCATCGAAGCCTTGAAAGGTGTCACTTGCGATATTGTCGTTCTAAACGCAGGTACTTGCGAATATTTGGACATTGATGACGTTGAACCTCAATTGTTTCAACGAGTATTTAACGCTAATGTTTTTGGTGCAGTCAACGTTATTGCCGCTCTGCTACCCAACTTAAACGCCGGTAACAAAATAGTGTTTGTTGACAGCCTTGCACGGTTATTACCCTTCACGCGCAGCCAAGCGTATGGCGCAAGCAAAGCGGCGCTGCACTATATCGCCAAGAGTTTTGAAGTCGATTTAGCGTCAAAAAATATCAATGTACAAAGCATGTCACCAGGTTTTGTCAAAACGCCACTTACTGATAAAAACGACTTCCCAATGCCAATGGCAATAAGTGCCGAAAAAGCAGCAGTTTACATGCTCAAAGGTATTACAAGCGACAAGTCTAGTGTTTATTTTCCTCGCCGATTTAGCTTTATAATACGTTTGCTAAACCTCCTGCCAGAATTTGTGCAGCGTTTACTATGTATCAAAATGAAACGGTCGATGGGCGACTCAAAAAACCAAGATAAAAATAATAAAAACCAGGAGCAAAACTAGGCATGAGCAAAACTCCAGCTCAAAATGTTGCGATTATCGGAACAGGTATCTCCGGTATGACGAGCGCATACCTTATTAATAAAACGGCTAATATCACCGTATTTGAAGCTAACGACTATATAGGTGGTCATACGGCCACAAAAGAAGTAGAGGTAAATAATCGAAAGTTTGCGATAGACACAGGTTTTATCGTCTATAACGATTGGACCTACCCTAATTTTATCAAATTAATGCAACAACTTGACGTAAAAACCCAAGCTACCGAAATGAGCTTCAGTGTCAAAAACCAAACCACAGGTTTAGAATACAACGGTAATACAATTAACAGCTTATTTGCCCAGCGCAGAAACATCATTTCCCCTAGCTTTTGGCGAATAGTTTTAGACATCGTTAAGTTTAATAAGCTATGTAAGAAACACATCGAAGATGGCAAAGACACAAATAACATTACATTAATTGATTTCATTAAATCGCATCAATTGTCAGAGGGTTTTACACATAACTACATTTTGCCTATGTGCGCCGCTATTTGGTCAACGAGCCTTGAAGCCTCAGCAAACTTCCCCTTGTCGTTTTTTCTAAAGTTTTTTAACAATCATGGGTTGTTAAATATTACCAACCGACCACAATGGTACACCATTATTGGCGGCTCAAGTCAGTACATAAAGCCATTGACGGCGAGCTTTGAAGATAAGATTAGACTTAATTCGCCGGTCCAAAAAGTCAGTGAAACTGAAAATGGATATATCGTAACTGTGAACGGCAAAGAACATACATTTGACCAAGTTGTATTCGCCTGTCACAGCGACCAAGCATTAAAAATGTTGGACGTTTCAAGCTTTGACGAGAAAACCCAAAAGCACTTGAATGAAGTTTTAGGTGCCATTCCTTATTCTGATAACGAAGTGGTCATGCATACCGACACTTCAATTTTGCCAAAGCGACCTTTGGCATGGGCAAGCTGGAATTACTTAATAAGTGGAAAACCGAATGAGAGCCAAGCTGCTGCAAGCGTGAGTTACAACATGAATATTTTGCAGCGTCTTAAAACTGTAGAAACCGGCAATACGACCTTCTGTGTCACGCTAAATAATACTCAAGCAAT
>CAZXTD010000102.1:0-14820 GCA_964643575.1 uncultured Glaciecola sp.
CTTTACAGGTTCTCCTGGTAAGTATGTTTCATTAAAAGACACCATTAGTGGCTTTAAAGGCATACTTGATGGCGATTACGACAGTCTGCCAGAACAAGCCTTCTACATGGTTGGTTCTATCGACGAAGCTTTAGAAAAAGCGAAAAAGTAAATCGCATAAGAACTCGTGCGGCGAAAGCCGCCTTGAAGGAGACCTAACATGGCAATGACAACTCACTTGGACGTAGTAAGCGCCGAAACTGAGATTTTTTCAGGTCTGGTTGAAACGGTTCAAGTCACCGGTAGTGAAGGTGAGCTAGGCATTCATCCTGGCCATGCACCTTTAATTACTAGTTTGAAGCCAGGTATGGTAAGAGTGGTAAAACAGCACGGCGGTGAAGAACTAATATACGTAGCAGGTGGTATTCTTGAAATACAACCAGGCTCTATTACAGTACTTGCCGACACCGCAGTACGTGCTGAAGACTTAGACGAAACAGCCGCTGAAGAAGCTAAGAAACACGCTCAAGAGCGTATTTCACAAGGTGGTTCTGACTTCGACTATGCCGAGGCCGCCATTGAACTGGCAGAAGCAATTGCACAACTACGTTTGATTCAAAAGCTTAAAAAGTAAGATTTGACAGCGTAATGAATGTAAAAACCCAGCTTGTGCTGGGTTTTTTTATGGAAAAATATACTCACACTTAATCGAAAAACTTTCTAAATGTTTGCGCTAGTCTTATTGTAGGGTCAAAATCAATAAGTGGCATATCACCAAACAAGCCTGCAAAACCAAAGCTTTTACTCTTCTGTTCAAGTGTTTCAGCCGAATATTCTTTATAATGCATAGACCAAGCATCAAAATTTCTTTGGGTTATCTTACACTTACTTAATACTCGGATGCTGTGATGCCGAGCGTCTTTTACTATTTGATTATACAAAATCTTAACGTTTAATTCGGGCCCTTCTAGGGCTTGCATGATTTTGTGTTCGCCGTCATAAAGTAGGGCACCCGTAATACCTAAGTCTTTGTTTGTAGATCGGAAGTGTATTAACATTTCTTCAAGATCGTCAGGTTTAAAAGCCTCTACGGCTTCACTACTATAAATTAATGAGTACATACTGGAATTAAAATTGGGTATTGTAAAATAATTGTAGTAAGAGATGACGTTTTTGCAAATATTCGTTGAGTTTGCTAGTTAGATAAACACCTAATTTATCTTTTCTCGTACGTTTGTGCATTAACTTGCTGACTTTTCTCATTTGGATGTTAAATTACTGCTTTACTTGTAAAAACTAATAGCAATCAATTACACTCGTGTTGTTTCGGTACAATCTACTATTAAAACAGCAATAAGTTAAGTTGATTGCTTCTCTCACGCACAAAGGGACGTATCTATGGATAAATTAAGGCGTAACCTCCTCAAAGGTTTGGCGGTAACAGGCGTATTAAGCACAGGTGCTTGTGCAACCGTTAAGTCTTCATCGGGTCAAGCAAATCTTCAAACTAACAAGCTTTTAAATCCTGAATTAAAGGGCAATATTAATCATTCTGTTAGCCGCTGGACTTATGGTCATTTAGGTATCGAAGAATTGTGCGTACTGGTCAAGTCTTTAGGCTTTAATGCAATTGATTTAGTCGGTCCCGACGACTGGCCAACACTAAAAAAACATAATATCGACTCATCTATGTGCAATGGCGCAGAGTTAAATTTAGTCGATGGTTTTATTCATCCTGAATTTCATGACCAGCTAGAGGACCGATATAAGCGTCACATCGATTTAATGGTACAAGCTGGCTATACCAACTTAGTGTGTTTCAGCGGTAATAAGCGTGGTATGAGCGAGCAAGTAGGTCTTAAAAATGCAATAAAAGGTCTAAATCGAATTGTGCCTTACGCCGAACAAAAAGGCATAGTGCTGCAAATGGAACTATTTAATAGTAAGGTCGACCATCCTGACTATATGTGTGACAACTCGGCATGGGGTATTGAATTATGTAAGGCGATTGACTCACCGAATTTCAAATTACTTTACGATATTTATCATATGCAAATAAGTGAAGGTGACATCATCCGCACTATAAGAGATAACCACCAATATTTTGGGCATTATCATACTGCAGGTGTACCGGGACGCAATGAGATTGATGATAGCCAAGAACTTTATTATCCTGCTATTGCTAAAGCGATTGTTGCCACAGGCTTTAAAGGATACTTAGCTCAGGAGTTTATTCCTACGCCCTCTAGTAACGAGGGTAAAGTGGCTTCTTTAAAAGATGCAATTCAAATTTGTGATGTGTAAGGCAAAAAACGACTTTTTGCAGAACAAATTATTTGCATAACAATACAATAGCGAGAAAAAAATGGCAGCAAACGAATACGACGCAATAGTAGTGGGCTCAGGTATAAGTGGCGGCTGGGCGGCTAAAGAACTTTGCGAAAAAGGGCTTAAAGTCCTTATGCTTGAGCGCGGTAAAAACATTGAACATGTGAAAGACTACAAAAACGCGTTTAAAGAAAAGTGGGATTATCCGCATAGAGGCCGAGCAACTGCTGAAATGCGCGAAGACTATCCAGTCCTTAGTCGCGACTATGCATTAAACGAAGAAACCTTTGGCATGTGGGCAAATGAAAAAGAAAACCCTTATGTTGAGAAAAAACGTTACGACTGGTATCGCGGGTATCATCTTGGCGGTCGTTCTCTTTTGTGGGGGCGCCAGAGCTATCGTTTCAACAGCGAAGACTTTTTGGCAAATGCAAAAGAAGGGATAGCGGTTGATTGGCCTATACGTTACGAAGAAATCGCGCCATGGTATGACTATGTTGAACGCTTTGCCGGCATCAGCGGTGCCAAAGATGGCTTAGATGTACTGCCCGACGGTGAGTTTCAAGCGCCTTTACCGCTTAACATTGTCGAAAAAGACGTAGCGGCACGTTTACAAAAGGCATACAAAGGCGAGCGTCATTTAATCAATTGCCGCACCGCCAACATGACCGAAGCAAAACCTGACGAGGGCCGTAATAGCTGTCAGTACCGCAACAAGTGTTGGTTGGGTTGCCCTTTTGGTGCGTATTTTAGCACGCAATCTTCAACCCTGCCGGCAGCAATGAAAACAGGTAACCTTACCGTTAGGCCTTTTTCAATCGTGTCTGAAATTTTGTACGACAAAGACAAAAAACGTGCCCGTGGTGTTAGCGTTATCGACGCACAAACAAACGAAACATTCGAATACACCAGTAAAATTGTATTTGTGAATGCATCGGCATTTAATACTACGTGGCTCCTTATGAATTCAGCTACCGATGTATGGGAAGATGGCTTAGGCAGCAGCAGCGGCGAGCTTGGCCACAATGTGATGGACCATCACTTTAGATTGGGTGCATCGGCGAGAGTTGAAGGCTACGAAGATAAGTATACCTTTGGTCGACGTCCTGGTGGTTTCTACGTGCCGCGGTTTCGCAACTGGGGTAACGACAAGCGCGATTATTTGCGCGGTTTTGGCTATCAAGGCGGGGCGAGCCGCTCAGGTTGGCAGCGCAATGTAGCGGAGCTTGGTATAGGCGAAAACTTTAAAGACGCCATTACAGAACCAGGCTCATGGCAAATAGGCATGACCGCCTTTGGTGAGATACTGCCAGATCATAGCAATCGTATCTACTTAAACCGCAAAACCACCGACAAGTGGGGATTACCAGTTTTAGAGATGGACGTTGAGCTCAAAGAAAACGAAATTAAAATGCGCAAAGACATGATGCAAGATGCAGCTGATATGTTTGAAGCAGCCGGCTTAAAAGACGTGTATCCGTATGATGCTGGCTACTCGCCAGGCCAAGGTATTCATGAAATGGGTACTGCCCGCATGGGGCGCGACCCTAAAACCTCTGTGCTAAATAAGCATAATCAAGTGTGGGATGCGCTAAATGTATTTGTCACTGATGGTGCTTGCATGACCTCGGCATCGTGTATTAATCCGTCACTGACTTATATGGCCTTAACCGCTCGTGCAGCGGAATTTGCTGTACAAGAGCTGAAAAAAGGAAACTTATAATGGATAGACGCGAGCTATTAAAAATGATTGTGGCAGCAACGGGCACAGCCTTTGTGGGCAGTAGCGCATTTGCTTATGACTTAACCACAGCTACTGCTTTAAATAAGACTGGTTTTAGCGCCTTGGATATTGCCTTGATCAATGAAATTGGCGAAGCAATTATTCCTAAAACCGACACGCCCGGTGCAAAAGAAGCTGATGTAGGTAGTGCTATAGCCGTCATTGTTGCAGATTGCTATTCAGAAGATGAGCAAAAACTATTTAAGCAAGGCTTAGTAGAAGTACAAAAAACAGCACAATCGGAGTATGGCAAAAAATTAGCTCAGCTCAGTGCGACACAACGAACGGCGCTACTAAGTGGATTAGATACACTGGCTAAACAATACAACCTAGTGCGTCAAAACGGCGATATACCGCATTATTTCACTTTGTTTAAGCAGTTAGTGATATTTACTTTTTTCACCTCTAAAAAAGGCGCTAACGAAGCGCTACGTTTTGTTGCAATACCCGGACGCTACGACGGCGACTATCCTTACAAAAAAGGCGATAAAGCCTGGGCAACGTAAATATTTTTAAATACTTAACTCAAATCGCATCGTAAATACTACAGCATCCTCTGCCTCAATCCTCGCGGCAGGGTTTGCAATAATCTGAATATCTGGCTTAATCGCAAAGTAGTCATTCAACTGATAGCGATAAAATACCTCAACCGAGGTCTCATTTTTCTTATATTGGTTAAATAGCAAAGGGCTTATTTTGATATGAGTTAGTGCTATACCCAACATATCATCTTCTCGTTGATTAACCCCGTACCAAACAAGTCCTGCACCAATATGCGTGTCTACCTCACTGGTTTTGTCATCGCTACTACCATATTGCGCAAACCAATTGGTGCTTGTTGATTTGAAAAATTGGGCATCAAGATCTCCCGATAAAACCGCAAATAAGCCATCTGCATTTGTTTCTAAAAAAGCTTCGTTTTCTGGGCTTTCTATTAGAGGCGCTATACCACCGGATTGATGCCACGCGCCCAAAGTGGCGTTCACCGAACCTAATTGCTGAGTCCACTGAGCAATGGTAAAACTGTCGTCTAAACGATTGTTTTCATCTGCATAATGACCAATAGCAAACTGCGTGTTTTGGCTAGCTTTCCAAAAGGCATTTATCGATAAACGTGGCGTAGGATAAGTGGGTAAGTACGATATTGTCGGGCTAAAACCCATTGAAGAATTGATGAACTCTTCACCATGAACAGGATAAGCAAATTCACTATTTGCATCCACTTGCCCTAATTTAAAACGAAGCTCACCCTCGTTAAAGCTTTTCTCAACCCACACTTCATAAATTTTATTTAAGTCGTCTTCGTCAATATTTGAATAAGCCTGCAAATCCCCTACTACATCGCTTCCGTTGTCGCCGCGCTGAACTTGCGCGTCTGCATAAAACTTGATGGAATCGTCAAGACGATATTCAAACGAAAATATTCCCAATGCACGATGCGTAACTTGGTGTTCATCAAGACCACCTGAAGCAACATAGCTGGAGTCTTGAATAATCGTCGCTGAAAACGATTGAGCAAAGCTAGAATGGGCATATGCGCCAAGAACAAGCATACCGCTTAAATAAAGTATGCGCTTAAAACTCTCAGCTAATTTTGGCAACACAGTCAAAATAACTCACGTTGTTAATCGTATTTACAGTGTATCATACGCTAAAAACTTATGATTTTGATTTATATACAAATTGTTGTTCTATAAAAAGTGAGCGGTATGGTAATCTCAATCAACTAGCTCGGCTTTTTGATGAATAGACTTGAGTACTTGTGGTGTAAATTTTAAGTACTTTCGGTCGTAAGTTATCAGGCCATTAATTTCGATTTCTACGTCTGAGGTCTGGGTATACACACCAGCGGCGATACCTTTGCTTTTAAGTTCGGCTAACATATTGATTGTGCTGATATAACGCTGTTCAAATTCTTGATTTGATTTTGGGGCGCTGCCATAAATCATCACTTCTTTTTCTAAATCCCATTGATGGCCCTCTACTCGCCAACCATGCCCGCCAAATTCCCCCACTACTTTTATGTAGTCATGGTAAATAGGGACATCAAAAGGGAAGCTTGGGTTGGGGTAGTCATGCTGGTCAGCAATATCTCCTACCTCAAAAAAATTACCGCCGCTGGCAATATTGAGATAGCGGCTTGAGTCGTATTGCTCAACCCATTCGCCGACTTCAAGCGTGCGATGCTGTCCCCACCGTTCGTTAAAGGTTGTCCAAACAACCACGCTTGGGTGATTGTAAAGGGTATCAATCATGGTTTTTAGCTCAAGCATAAATTGGGAATGGGCCCAATCTGGCCAATCTGCCTCCACTTGATCGGTTGCTCTATTAGCGAAAAGTGCCGGTAAGTGCACACGAGGTTTCCAATTGCTACTTAACGACTCTAACCTTTTCCATTGTGGCCATTCTGCTTCACCCTCAATCACTGCAGAAAAATCAGTCTCGCCTCTACCACCAGAAACGTGATCTTGCCATACTAATAAGCCCAAGCGATCTGTATGATAGTAATATCGACGCGGTTCAACTTTTTTGTGTTTACGAACCATATTAAAACCGGCCGATTTTAAATATTGCAAATCAAAAAGCATTGCTTTGTCAGATGGCGGTGTAAGCAGACCGTCTGGCCACCAACCTTGATCCAGAGGCCCCCAATGGAATATTGGCTCGCCATTTAAAGTAAATCGCCAATGGCCATCAGCATCTTTAATTTTATCAAGGGTTCTAAAGCCTACATACGAGTCGATGCTGTCGATGGTATCGCCTGATTCGTTTAACAATGACACCTTAACGTCGTATAAAGTCGGCGATTTTGGCGACCATAACTGTGCGTCGCCGATTGTGGTTTGTAGCTTTGCAGCACTTGCCTGCGTTTGGTGAACCACTTTATTGTTAAGTGATACGGCAATATTCAGGGTGTAACCTACTATCGCTTGCCCGCCTAATTGAGCCGAAATCTCCAACTGACCTTCGCTATTAGCCAACATTTTTATCGATTGAATATAACTATTAGGTACGTCTTCTAACCACACAGTCTGCCAAATACCAGACGAAGGGGTATACCAAATGCTTTTATTGTCGACTTTTTGCTTTCCCCTTAATTGATAGCGGTCTGCGGCGTCGGTTTCGTCGATGACTCGCACTTTTATCGTGTTTGAGCCCTTTTTTAACGCATGGCTAACATCGAAATTAAACGGTAGATTGCCGCCGGTATGAGTACCTACATGTATATCGTTAATCCAAACGCGACAGCTATAATCAACGCCTTCAAAATTAAGCAAGGTTTTACCTTGCGTGTTAGGTTGATATTCAAACTCTTTTTGATACCAAATGGTTTGCCCTTGTTTTAATCGCTCGCCAATACCTGAAAGTGGAGACTCCATTACAAATGGCACCAAAATGTCTCTGTCAAATTTTACGGTTTGTGCAAATGAGTTTGTATCGGTTAGACCAAATTTCCATATTCCATTTAAATTGGTCCAACTATTACGTTTCATTTGTGGTCGCGGATATTCAGTCCAGGTATTTTCGGGAGTAACTTGTTCACCCCATTTTGTATACATAGCGTTTTCAACGGGTGACCATTGTGCCATGCCCATAGCAGAATAAAACAATGTGAGAATTGTCAATGTCCTTGCAACACATTTGCTTTTAATCATGCTTTTTCCCAGACAAATGTTTATAGTAAAAAGTATAGTGCCTATTTAAAAATTTTATGTCTAGGGAGTGTGAAAAAACGTAATAGAGCTACAATGGTTATCTATTAATCCAAAATATTCTCATATGCATTTCGCTAACGTACTGACGCTGTTATACGGTATATCGCATTCAATTAAATAAAGGGTCATCAATATCATGCGAGACAAAATAGTCACCTTTTTAACCAATATCATTATCTCATTGCTGTTTATTTTTCTGGCCTTTGGATTGCTCGACGCTTTTTGGTTGGGGTGGCTCGCGGCAGATTGGTATAAAACTGAAATGGCGGGTTTATTAAGAGCACAATTTATTACTTGGCCATGGCTCGTTTTTTATCTTATGTACGGTTTTGTCACATTTGTTTTGGCTATTGTGCCAAATCGTGAAAAGCCTTGGTATTACGCCAGTATAGATGGCGCGTTATTGGGTTTAGCGAGTTATGGCGCTTACAACTTGACTAACTACAGCATAATAGAAGGGTTTACGCTTACCATTATGTTGATTGACTGGTCGTGGGGTATTTTCCTAACAAGTGCGTCTGCAAGCGCTGGCTGGTTTGGCTTTCAGTGTTTGCGTAAATCTAAAACCGAAGCTTAGTCTTCGGTATTTGCTTCATTCGCTATTTGTTTTAACGCACTTACAAAAACATCGACGGGTTGCCCACCGCTAATTAAATGCTTGTTGTTAACAATGACCGCAGGCACCGACGAGATACCCATTGAATGATAGTACTGCTGTTCTTTTCTAACATCTTCGGCATATTTGTTTGTGGTTAAAATATCTTTGGCTTTAAGGGTATCTAAGCCCACTTTGTTTACTGAATTTAACAATTGTTCATGATTGCTAGGGTCGCCTGATTCTTTAAAATATAAATCGAACAATGCTAATTTTAACTCGGTTTGTTTGCTTTCTAACTTCGCCCAGTGAAGGAGCCTGTGCGCATCAAACGTATTGTAGATTCTGCCGCCACCCCGATTCCCAAATTCATAGCCTACCGACAACCCTCTTTGAGCAATGGCTTCGCGATTTTGATTTATTTGCGCTTGGTTAATGCCGTACTTTTGGCCAAGGTGCTCATTGATCTCTTGGCCTTCTTTAGGCATCTGCGGGTTAAGTTCAAAAGGATGCCAAGTAATATCAGCGTTAATGCTTGTTGTCACTTCATCTAATGCAGCATCTAAGGCTTTATAACCAATAATGCACCAAGGGCAAGACACATCAGACACGATATCGATTTGAAGCTGCTTAACAGGAGTATTCATAAAACATTACCTTGTGGATTCGTTGGAGGCTTGTAACTGCATGCTGGCTTTATCAAAACAAAAATGCGCTAAACCGACAAACAACAGTTTAGCGCAATTTATCTCATTGTGAGCAAAAACCTTAACTGAGTCTGGCTACCATTGCCTCGCCGACTGCAGCTGCAGAAGCTGGGTTTTGACCGGTAATCACACGGTCTTGCTTCACAATGTGTACGCCCCAAGGTTGTACTTTTGTATATTTAGCAGCTTTACGTGTAAGCGACTCTTCCAGCAAGTATGGGATATTTTTAATTGTACCAAAGTCGACTTCTTCTTCTCGCGTAAAGCCAGTCACTTCAATATCTTCTAACAAGAATTTGCCAGTAGAAAGTTTGATAGGGAGTAAACCAGCAGGGCCATGACACACTGCGCCAATCACTGCACCTTTTTCAAAAATAGCTGCACTCAATTTGGCCACTTCTTCATTTTCTGCTAAATCAGAAAGTAGGCCAAATCCGCCTGGGTAAAATACTGCATCAAAATCATCCGCTTTTAGGTCACTCGCTTTTACAGTGTTTTTGATTTTGTCTTGCAAGGTTTCGTTTTTCAAAATGGCGGCGTTAACTTCATCACCTTCGGTATCTTCGCCATATAGAGGGGCTTTGCCGCCTTCTATTGAAGCTATTTCGTAAGTGTAGCCGGCCTCTAAAAATACGTGTAAAGCATGGGTAAGCTCTGGCGCATAGGTACCGTTTGCTTCGTCTGTATCACCTAAGGTGGCGTGGTTTGTTACCAGTATTAATATATTTTTCATGTTCAATCCTTCATTGATTAAGTTTCAAATAGTATAATAGTTAGCGTATTGTTTGATAATCCCGTAAAAAGGCAAATGATTATTGCAAATATGCAATAATAAAAGCTTATTCAAATAATAAAGGTGTAATATGCTTTCGTTCGACGGCATTATTGAATTTGTGACAGTCGCCGAAACCCAAGGTTTTTCAGCGGCTGCACGGCATTTAAATATCAATGTTTCACAGGTCAGTCGTAAAGTTTCAGCTTTAGAGCACCAGTTAGGCGCGGCGCTTTTTGTACGCAGTACGCGCAATGTAAGACTAACCGACGCGGGGGCTCGTTATTATCAGCAGTGCAAAGAACTTGTTGCGGGATTAGAAGGAGCCAATGAAGAATTGGCAGGCGAGCGAGTCAATTTAAGTGGCACGCTTAAAGTCTCGGCATCGGGCGAATTTGCAGAATTATTTATTGCGCCATTGTTGATTGAATTTACCCAGCAACACCCTAACCTGTCTATCGATATGAACTTCAATTCAAGCATGATTGATTTTACCGAAGACCAAATCGATTTTTCAATACGCTATGGCCGCTTAAGTGATTCAAGCTTGGTGGCCCGTAAGTTAACTAACCGTTCTTTAATTACTGCAGCTAGCCCGAGCAACTTACAGCAACATGGTGAACCACAAAAGCCAGAAGAGCTCGCTAACCATTCCTGCTTAATCACCAACAATAACACCTGGTTTTTCCAAGAAAACGGGAGCACAAAAGAAATCAAAGTGAAGGGGCGCTGGCGGTCTAACAGTGGGCGCTCTATTGTCAGTGCCGCGAGCAAGGGCTTGGGCATAGCGTATCTTCCACGCACTAGCTACGGCAATGCAATCAAAGAAGGTGCGCTTGTGCCAATACTCGAACCCTATTGGACAAAAAACATCGCTACTTGGATTGTTTACGCCAACCGTAACTTTATTCCAGCGCGCTCGCGTTTAGCCATCGATTTTCTGCTCGACCGCTTTAAAGACTGGCGCGAAGAAGACTGACACCACGTTATCCCGCCAAACTAAGTCATCCTGTTACACCGCGTCATCCCGTCGACGGAATGACGGTGGGTTGATTTTGGTAGCAAAAATCGCTATTCCCCAAGCAATCGCTTGCTCGCGCCAGACTCCTCGCTATCAAATAGCACCTTAGGCGAAGTATCTTTTGGTAATACACCCATTGCGCGCAATGCTTGGTTAATAGCATCAGCAAGGCCGATGGTTTGACCGCTTTCTTTGGCTTTTTGCACTTGCGCTTGGGTGTCAAATACACAATAAATGCGCAAGCTGTTTGGGTAGTCGTTGTAATCAGCTGTGTGAGTTATCCACTTAAACCCTGATATATCGTATTTAGCGTTTTCGCAAATACCAGTTAAGGCTCTGACGATTTTTTTATCAAGCTGCTTCTCGGTTTTGTTCATATCATGAAGATCATTTTATTACTGCACCGAAGATTGTTTTGGGGTTTGCATAGCGTCTTGGTTTAGCGTTTTATTCGCTCTTTGGTCTGCATATAACAACACTATGCTAAACATGCATGCTACGGCAATAAAGGCTTCTAACGCAGGATGCCAAGTAAGTACAAACAAAGCGCCAATAATACTTATGTTCTTCATCAACTCTATCGCCCAAGCGTAAGGCTTGTTCTCCATAAAGTACCCTAATGACACACTTGCAAATAACACCATGCCTATAAGCGCAATAAACTCTAAAACCAACAACGAATTTGAATTTAGCAGCACAACCAAGCCTATAGAGACACATACGAAGTGTTGAATAATCGCGTAAATTTTAGCAATCAGACTCATTGGCACATCAAATTTTTTAAAAGTACTTAGGTCGCTTACCGCCAGTGGATAAAGTTCGGTAACATCGGCAGGGCGCCAACCCGTGCGCATAAACCAAATACGCAGCTTATCGAACCAACTTTTAGTACGCCAAGCGTCTTTGAAAAGCTGAGAATATACCTGCAAGTTCGCCCATACTGGGTTCCAACTTTGCAAGGCTTTACGCACGCCATAAATTGGTTCTTCGTTTGCTAATTCTCGTTGATATGAGCCAAACAAACGATCCCAAATGATAAATACGCCGCCGTAGTTTTTATCTAAATAGATTTGGTTTTGGGCATGATGCACACGATGGTTGCTTGGCGTAACAAACACCCACTCCATCCAACCAAGTTCGGGTACATGGCGCGTATGTACCCAAAATTGGTACACCAAGTTTATTGACCCTACGGTAATCAATATAAACGGGTCTACACCCAAAAAAGCGAGCGGTAAATAGAATACAAAGCTAACAATACTGCCGCTCGTTTGGCGAAGCGCCGTGGTTAAATTGTATTCTTCGCTAGAGTGGTGCACCACATGCGCTGCCCATAATACGTTAACCGTATGGCCTAAACGGTGGTTCCAATAATACAAAAAGTCGTAGGCAACAAATGCAAACAACCATACCCACCAAGTTTGCGGTAATTGCATAATTTGTAATGACTCGTAGGTCACCACATAAAACGTAAACGGAATAAGCTTTTTGACGAGGCCCGTCATTTGACTGAGCACTCCTGCGGTGAGGCTATTGATTGAATCGTTAACGCGGTAATAAGATGTGTTTTTGACTCGCTCGGCAATAAGTTCGACAGCGATAAGCGCGAAGAAAAACGGAATCGCGTATAAGACTACATTCATTACTGCCCTCGCTTGTTATTGTCTCTATTTGGTCTCAATTATGCCTTTAATACGGCCGTTATTGCTGACTTAACTGGAGCTTCAATTGCTCTTTAGTTTACAATATTTACTCACAAAAACCATGCTTCAAGCATGACCAGCGACAGTCAATAGTAGAGCGCGCGCATGCAAACTTCAACCGTATTCGAGCAAGTAATAAACCTCGTTTAACACCTTGCTAAGTCGCTATTGTTTACACCAACATGAAAAACGCGGCAACACCCGTCATGCCAATTACCAGCCATCGGTAATGGGTTTCACGAATCCGCTTAACTAATTTAATGCCGGCATATGCGCCCAGTGCAATAAGCGGCAAGCTGAGTAAGTTTAAATAGAAAGAATCGAGCGTGATTGTTTCCCAAGACCATACATGAAAAGGCACTTTAAACACATTTATGATCAAGAAAAACCAAGCCGCTGTGCCAATGTATTCATTTTTAGGCAGCCGCATACTCAATAGATACAAAGCCATCACCGAGCCCGCAAGGTTACCAATCATGGTGGTAATACCGCCAAGTGTACCCATTAATATGGCAAACCATAAAAAGTCGGGCACGTTTTCTTTGTTGGCAGATTCCATCCAAATCATAATGCCCAAGCTAACAAAAATGATAACAGCCATAGTTTGCTTAAATAATGCGTCGTCGATGGCATTGCCAATGAGCGTGGCAATTAACACGCCCACCATTGCCGAAGGAAGCAGCTTAATTAAATATCGCCAATTGGCATGACGATGGTAGTACCTAACCGCAAATAAGTCGGCCATAATCAGCATTGGCAACACTAAACCCGACGATATTTTACCACCAAAAATTAACGCCATAATCGGCACAGTAAGCATGCCCACCCCATGAACACCTGTTTTTGCCATGCCAATAAGAAAGGCACCAAATAGCAGCAAAGCAAACTCTTCATAACTTAGCGAGTAGGTGAATAATTCGAGCATAATTGCTTAATACAATGAGAAGTGTGTGTAAGAATAGCAATAAATTTTCAATTGGCCGAAGTTTTATTTTCAATTGGCTGAAACATAACTTTCAAAGATAAGGGGCATATTTATGAGCGATTTTGCTGTTGTTAATAGTACAAGGCTAAGTTATCGCCTAATGACGCTCGATGATGCAGATTTGTTATTTGAAGTAGACCAAGACGCCGAGGTAATGAAGTTTATTAGCGATGGCGTAAAATCGACAATGAAAGATATTAAAGAAACGATGATACCGAGGCTTGCCGCTTACCGAAACGTCCAAAAAGGCTGGGGTATTTGGCAAGTTAATATTCGAGAAACAAACGAATACATCGGTTGGGTTTTAGTGAGGCCGATGGATTATTTTAGTCCTATTTTTGATACCAATAATCCTCTACGAGACAACATTGAGCTTGGCTGGCGTTTTATGGCTAAGGCCTGGGGAAAAGGTTATGCCACAGAAGCTGCCGCGCAAATTATGCAATCTATGACCCAAGCGTTTAACAACGAACATGATACACAGCCCGCTATTAAATCATATTGTGCCATTGCAGACCCTGACAATACTGCATCTATCAATATTATGCGTAAGCTAGGTATGAAGTATATAAAGACTTACACACACCACGACACGCTAGGGGATTGGTATGTTGTGTACTATGAAAACCGCGCTCTTTTTTAGCTATTTTGAAAGCCAATTACCTCCGTAAGTAGTAAATAGTTTTAATTTTTCTTATACTCACTCGGGTACATAACCTTAAACAGCCGTCATCGACATCGAAGAAGCAGCGCTAAAGTTTTGAGTAGTAAGCAGTAAAGGAAGTAAAATGAGTATATTAGGGATTGATTTGGGCACCACTAACAGTGCGTGTTGTGTTATTCAAGACGGACAGCCAGTCCAGATAAAGAATCGGCTTGGTGAGTTCTTAACTCCCTCAGTTGTTAGTGTTGACGATAATAATAAACTCATCGTAGGCGCGACTGCAAAAGAACGTTTGATTACCCACCCTGCTCAATCAGTTGCATTATTTAAACGAATAATGGGAACAAACTCCGTTGTCTCAATAGGCAAGCATAGATACAAAGCACAAGAGTTGTCTTCTTTTATATTGTCCTCTCTAAAAGAAGATGCAGAGCATCAGTTAGGCTACAAGTTTGAAAAGGCGATAATTAGTGTTCCTGCATATTTCAACGAAAACCAACGGTTAGCTACCAAGCAAGCTGCACAACTAGCGGGCTTAGAGGTAAAACGGCTAATTAACGAACCCAC